>CALBTX010000145.1 GCA_937967685.1 uncultured Bacillaceae bacterium
GAGGAAATGGGGCTGATACGCTAACTTCGTGCTGGCCGTTCAATGAAATCAGTTCTTAACCCGACAACATATACCGGAACAGTTAGCTTGCAGACGAGCCTTGAAGAGGCCCGTGCTGCAAGCTTTTTTGAAATCAGACAACAACATTCATTTTCCTTTGGGGACATGTCTGCCAGAGAAACGTCATATATGTAAGTATTAAACTCGTCTTCTATGTAAGTATTAAATTCGTCTTCCTCGTCCGATGGAGAATGCCATATTACTAGCTTCCGGGAGGGTGTTGTCACATGAAACGCGCTCATGTTTTCTTTTTCGTTTGTTTTTTGATTTACACGGTGATGATTGCGGCTTATTTTTTTCAAGATGATTTGTTTGCCGTGCCTGTGCAGGACAGGGGATCGGTTGTTGATCCGCAGACCTTCATGTCGGCGGAGCAAATTGAAAAAGCTGAATCTTATACACGTATACGCTACCTTTCATTTTTCCTGGAAACCCCGCTGCAAATGGTGGTCTTGATTTTAATCATGGGCTTATCGATCAAATTTCGCAATTGGGTGGAAAAGCTGTTGAAGTGGCGCTTTTTACAATTGACGGGGTACCTTGTTCTGTTTTCTGTGTTAACGGTTCTGATTTATTTGCCGGTTGATGCTTTCTTTTTCTATCTGGATCATTATTACGGGATATCTCATACGCCCCTGCAGACATGGCTGAAAGACATGCTGATCGACATGGGTCTGAATTTGCTTTATTTAATACCGGTGATGAGCTTGTTTTACTGGGTGATGAAGAAGAGTCCCCAAAAATGGTGGTTCTGGGCTTGGCTAGTGTCCATACCGATCATTTTTGCCCTTGTCTTCATTCAACCGGTTTTGATCGAACCGTTGTATCATGATTACCAGGAATTGCAGGACGAAGCGCTGAAACAGGACATATTGCAATTGGCTGCGCAAGCAAATATTCCTGCCGAGCAAGTGTATGAAGTCAATATGTCCGAACGAACGAATGCGGTCAACGCCTATGTATCGGGGCTGGGAAGCAGTTCGCGGATTGTGTTGTGGGATACAACGCTGGAAAAGATGGACGAAGACGAAATCATGACGGTCATGGCTCATGAGATGGGTCATTACGTTCAGAAACATATTCTGTGGAGTTTACTGATCGGTATCGCGCTCAGCCTGGGCGGATTTTGGCTGTTGTATCACGTGTTTCGTCTGTTCATTCTCAACTGGGGTTCATCTTGGGGCATCAAAAGCGGCTATGACCTCGCCGCGATCCCCATCATTTTTCTGATCATCAGTATGTTCTCTTTGGCCGTGACACCGATCGAGAATGCCGTTTCCAGACAGTATGAACGCGCGGCAGATGCGTATTCCATGGAAATGACCGGGGATGGGGAGGCTGCCATATCCGCCTTTCAAAAAATCGCTGCCGAAAACCTGGGTACCATGCGTCAGCCTTCTATCGTCCGCATCTTTTTGGGTTCGCACCCGCCGCTTGAGGAAAGGATTAAATATTTTCAGCAGTTTGTTCCCGACGAATAGACGGGACGCGGGATTTATGAAGGCAAAGTTCAGACGAGGATAGATACATAATGTTTTGGCATAAAGATGAGAAGGAAAGGAAAGTGAGTTATAATATAGGCTAGCGGCGTATTTGCAGAAAACAGAAGAGTGTGATCCTATGTTCATCAAAAATAATATGTATTTGCTCTATACGGCGATGGTTGGTGCACATGTCGTCCATGTGCTGACCGATTTGACCAGTTTGGCGTATGTGAGTGGCATTCTAGCGGTTGTTGCGCTAGTTTTTTCTTTTCCAGACGCCAGTCGTCTGTTTCAGGTGATCGGTTCTATTTTTCTTTTCGTGGGGATGTTTTTATTGATTTATACGGGACCATCTTGGGTCCACTTGCCTTTTTTCATGACCTCTACGCTTTCCCTTTTGGCCATGCTGTATGTTTTGCCGTTTATCAACAGTGTGATCGTCGTCGGGGGATACGATAAAAATATCAACACTTTATTGAAGACTCGGGTCAGGCATTTGGGGCTGCTTTATTCCCGCAGTTTGTTCGCCACTTATATTTTGGTGGCATTCTTGAACATTACCACCCTTCCCCTGGTTCATGACGTCTTGCACAAAAATTTGAAACATAAAGCGAAAGCGCTCAGGGACCGGTTTATTAGTCAAGCGGCTTTGCGCGGTTTTGCGTTAAGTTTGGCCTGGAGCCCGATGGAAATATTGGTCGCCATTACGGTGGACATCACCCGTATCGGTTATTTGACCTATTTGCCCTGGCTGCTGTTGTTTTCTGTCACTTTACTTGTGCTCGAAAGTTTAAGGGGGTGGCGCTATCGCCACATTCGATTGGATGAGGGCAAGGAAACGGGGCGCGCAGCGCTGGCCTCATCAGAAGACGGCAAACGACAGAGCGCCGGACAATCCAGTTCGGCATCGGAACCGACAGATGCAGGAAAACAAACAGGTGCAGAAAAACAAACTGATGCAGAAATATCACCAGAAATGGATAGAGGGACGTCGCAAACTCCCGAGCCCTTGTTGAAGGAAGTATTGCCAAAGATCGCGGTGATGTTTATCGCTCTTTTTTTGTTTTTATGTTCCGTCATTGCCGTAGGCAACATATTGCAAGTGGAATTTTTGATGGCTGTGACGTTGGTCGTTATTCCGTTTTCACTGATCTGGGCCTTTGTCATCAGGCGCTGGCATACGTACCTTGTGTTTATGTATCAAACATGGAAAATGCGGACAAATTCGCTGCAAAATTTCGTCGTTCTGTTTCTTTCCCTCGGTTTTTTTGTCAGCGCCCTGCGGGAGTCCGTCTTCTTAAGCTATTTACAGCAGCCGTTCATCGCATTGAGTGACCAGCCCGTCCTTATTCTGGCCATGATTCAACTGTTATATTTCGGTTTGGCCATGCTAGGTGTGCATCCTTTAGCAACGATCGGCGTGTTGAGCGAAGCGTTGCAGCCTTTATTGGCTGTCCTTAATCCGTTAAGTGTGGGCATCGTGCTCATTACCGGAGGACTGGCCACGTCGACAGTAGGACCGTATGGTGTGTCGGTGACGATGATCGGTCAACTGGCAGAGCAAAACCCGTATCGCATCACGGCCTGGAACACGATTTTTGCCCTCGTCTACGGAGGATTGGGCACGTTGATCGGCACGCTGCTACTCTAGTGGGAAATGATCAACCGATTTTATCTCCCTTTTGAACTTTTTGATCGGGTTGTAAAAGAACGACGCCTTGCTTTGTGTATACACCGAGAATCAACACTTCCGATGAAAAAGAGGCAATTCTGAGCGGAGGAAAATTGACGACGGCAATCACCTGTCTGCCGAGCAAATCGTTTTTAGTATACAACGCCGTAATTTGGGCGCTCGATTTTTTAATGCCCAGCTCTTCGCCGAAGTCTATCCACACCTTGTAAGCCGGTTTTCGCGCTTCCGGAAAATCCTGAACATCAATCACTTCCCCGGCGCGAATATCCAATTGATTCCAGTCTTCAATGGTTGCCATGGCGATTCTCCTCATACTCGTTTTTAAGTTGTGTCAAAGCCTCCAAGGAACGCTTTGCCCATTCCGTATTCATGTTTTGCAGTTTTGCGATGTCTTTGCGCACCGCCTCAAGCAACGATGAGTGATAGTCTGGTATATGTCCGTCGTAAGGTCGAATGCTTGCCAGCGGTACGGAAGCATGCTCGCCGTTCGCCAAGGCCCGGCGTTGATGAAACAAGGGCACGTCCGAATTCATAGGGTGATGCAGGTCTCCTTGGCGGGGGTGCTTCAGAACGGCCAAAATTTTGACAATCCCTCTCCGTCTCGCCTCTCTCATTTCCGTTAACACTCCGATGTATTCCCCGGATTTATAGGTCGCTTGGACAATATCTCCCGTTTTTAATGAACGCATCACTTTCCCTCCTTCAGCCATCATTATAGCAGTTCAGATCAGGCAACACTAGCCGACCTTGTCCGCTCGCGCCTGCATTTGCTTAGTCAAAAGAGCGAATCATTTCTATCGGGTTGACAATCGGGTTGATAAATGAAGGAAAGGCTATTTCTGAATTAATGTCCTTTCGATGGACACTTCTTTTGTATTTGGTGCGAAAGGAAATATGGTATAACCCAGACCAAATCAAAAGGAGGATGGCTTCGATGAGGAAAGGAGTAATAAAGATTGGTGTATCTTTTGTTCTTGCAGGTGCATTGGCCATGAGTGTCCCTGCTGGCAGTGAGGCTGATGCGCTGGGAGAGAAAAACCTCGGCCTGGGCATGAAAAATTCGGATGTTGAGGAATTGCAACAAATGCTGGTTGACCGCGAATATTTAAATCATGACGAGGTCGATGGCATCTTCGGCCCCGTGACGAAAGAGGCGGTGACCGACTACCAAGCGGCAAACGGTTTACTCGTCGATGGGATTGCGGGAACGGAGACGATCGGAGCTTTAACCGTGCTGCGTCAGGGGGACAGGGGGCGAACAGTGACCGACCTGCAGCGCAAACTGCACGCGTTAAAATATTATCAAGCGGATATTGATGGGGTTTTTGGCCCCCTGACCGATCAGGCCGTTAAAGATTTTCAGCAGGATCAGGGCATTCAAGTAGACGGCATGGCCGGTCCGGAAACATTTGGTACTTTGAACAAAGTGATTCATGGTGATAATAACAGGTTGAATTCGTTAAGTGAAGCTGATTCAGCGAAGGATCAAGATGGAAGCGGACGAAAGGAAAAAAGAGTACGGACTCAGTCAGTTGCTAACGAACAAACCGCAAAAAAGGCTGATGATGAAAACAAGCATGACGTAAAAGAGCTGGAAATGGAAGCGACGGCCTACACGGCCGAATGTGAAGGATGTACGGGCGTGACGTATACGGGTATCGATTTGAAAGCCGATCCGGATCAAAAGGTGGTGGCCGTCGATCCGAGTGTCATTCCGCTTGGTACGACCGTCGAAGTTGAAGGGTACGGGAAAGCGGTCGCGGCTGATATCGGCGGGACGATCAAAGGGAACAAGATTGATGTTTACATGCAGGAAAAGGAAGATGCCCTTGAATGGGGCCGCAAAAAAGTGAAGGTCAGGCTACTTGACTAAGTGACACAGAATACAGGGTCAGGTACAGAACGTAAGACCTGGTAAATGATTGAGGGTCTGGCACAGAATGTAGTTGAGGCACAGAATAGAAGGTGAGGACACGGCATTCAAGGACAATGACGCTCATGCGGGGCTAACCGGGGCCACTCAGGTGACCGTCTGGTTTAGCCCCTTTTTTCTTCAGACTGTTCGTTACATCCATTTTTCTCCCCAATTTTGAATGGCTTGTATGACGGATCGGAGGTCCTGACCCATTTCAGTGAGCTCATATTCTATTCGCACCGGTGTTTCCGGATAGACTTCGCGCCGAATAACCCCCGCTTTTTCCAAATCCTTCATTCGCTCAGTCAACATTCTGTCGCTCATTTCCGGTATCTGTTTTTTAATATCCCGGAATCGTTTCGGTCCCCCGAGAAGGACGCGGATAATTAATCCGGTCCATTTTTTTCCTAATAATTCTACAGCGGCTTCATATTTTGGGCACATTTTGGTGTAGTCCATCGTACTCACCTCTCGTCATTATATTTTAGCATATCTTTTTTCACCAGGTGCATATTGGGGAGGGAGAGGGAGGGGGTGTCATACAAAATGTATGCTTAAGGCCGTTCAATCAAGTGCTATAAAAAACAAAGTGTTATAATAAGGGTGCTCAAGTGTTGCGCAAATATTGTGGGGGTCGTCCGAGAGAGGTGAGTGTATGGGTGTCCGAGCGGTACTCATCACAGGGGCATCGTCAGGTATCGGCCAAGCGACTGCTTTGCATTTGGCCAAGCTTGGCTTTCTGGTTTTTGCCGGAGTGCGGCGAGCGGATGCGGTGGAGCAACTTCAACAGCAAGCTTCCTCTGGGCTCATTCCCGTGATGCTCGATGTTGAAGATGAAGCATCGATTGCACAGGCCGTTCAAACCGTGACGGACAGGGTGGGTGCACGGGGGTTGTGGGCTTTGATTAATAACGCAGGATTAGCGACAGCGGGCCCGCTGGAATTTCTTCCTTTAGATTTATTAAAAAAACAACTGGATGTCAATGTGATCGCCCAGGTGGCCGTCACCCAGCGGTTTCTGCCGTTATTGCGCCTGGCAAAAGGGCGGGTGATCAATATGGGTTCAGTGGCCGGGAAAACAACGTTGCCTTATATCGGACCGTATAATGCATCGAAACATGCCCTCGAGGCCATTACGGATGTGTTGCGCATGGAGCTTCGTCCGTGGGGGATTGCGGTATCCATCGTTGAACCCGGCGTGATCCGTACACCGATTTGGCAGAAATCCGTCTCCGCGTTTGATGAAATGATGCAGGATTTTCCGCAGGAAGCACATCACTATTACGGAAAACAGCTCTCCATCGTTCGCAGGTACGTGCAAAAGGCAGAGCGCAGGGGCAGTGATGTCCAGAAGGTGATTCGTGCGCTTGAGCATGCCCTCACGTCTTCCAGGCCCAAAACGCGCTATGTGGTTGGCCTTGATGCCAGATTAAGAATCATGCTGCAGGCCCTGCCGGATCGTTTCCTGGACTGGGTCATTGCCAAAGTGCTTGCTCATTCGTCGAAAAGCGAACCATAAAAAAATTAAAAAAATTGTTTGAAAGAGGTACATTTTTTGTTCGAAAAATGTATAATGTAATTATGTGTTGAAAAAATAAAAAACCAAGGTGGGACCACACCTTGGGTCATGAGCAACTACAGATCGCAAGACAGGCGATCCTGCTAAGATGGTATTTGAAACTGCTTTTTCCACCTTAGCCTGCAAGGTGGACTATTTTTTTTTGATTTTTTCAGCTAAATGGATCATCAGGTTGACTAAAGAGATAACAAACAAGCCCATGCCTATCAGAGCGGTTACGAATGTTACCTCCATATTTTTCCCTCCTTTCCCAAACCGCCCACCTTGCATGTAGCTGTACTTTCATCATACTATTTTTTAAAACATGAAACAGTAGGATATTATTACTAATATTCAAACAATGCGCTCTAGAATGATAAATCACCAGGACAAATAATACTTTGGGACTAATGCATATAGCTGTCCCATCATTAACGAAATATAGACTTGAATCCATCATTTCATATTGGGGTCGAACGCATCCCTTAAGCCGTCCCCGACAAAATTAAAGCAGAGTACCGTCACAAAGATCATCAACCCGGGGAAGAAAGGCACCCACCACGCTGTGCGCATCACCGAATATCCTTGGGCATCGTGAAGCATATTCCCCCAGCTGGGTGTGGGCGGTTGTACGCCCAAGCCGAGAAAACTGAGTGCGGATTCGGCGATAATAATGTGTCCCACGCCTAAAGTGGCCGTGACAATAATGGGACCGATCGCATTCGGAAGCATTTCGGAAAAGATGATTCGCCAATCTGACATGCCCACCGTTTTTGCCGCCAGTACATATTCTCTTTTTTTGAGGGAGAGGAACTCACCTCGGACCAGACGGGCCGTCGTCATCCAGCTGAATAAGGCAAAGACAAAAATTAACTTGTCCACACCCGGGCGGAAAATGCTGATGATCGTAATCAACAGGAAAATATTAGGGAATGACACTAAAACATCGACCACGCGCATGAGAAAGGCATCAGTCTTTCCCCCGTAATAACCGGCTAAAGCGCCGACAATCGTTCCGATCATCACCGCTCCGGCCATGGAAGCGAAGCCGACTAATAGAGAAATTTGGGCGCCATATAAAATACGGCTGAAAATATCGCGTCCATAAATGTCTGTTCCCAAAGGAAATTCCAAACTGGGGGCTGCTAAGCGCTGTAGCAGATTGATTTTGGACGGATCATGCGGAGCGATGAATGGGGCCAGTATGGCTGCTGAAATCACGAGCAGCAATATGACTGCCCCGAAGACGGCTAATTTATTTTTCAGAAATTGGGACAGAACGCGTTTTGCCAGTGTGTCCGGACGGGCATCATGCCGGTGAGCGCCCGCCTCAAGCGTGTTTGTGGACAGCGGTTTAGCTGGTTTGTGCTGCCTTGCTTCTGTTCGATGATGCATGTTTGACGACCCCTTTAGTATTCAATTCTTGGATCAACCAGCGCATAACAAATGTCGGCCAGCAAGTTGCCGAGAACGACCAGACAAGCGGTCATCATGGTGATGCCCATAATGACCGGATAGTCACGCTGGAAGACCGCTTGAATGAATAAATGACCGATGCCGGGCCAGGAAAACACTTGCTCGACAATGACCGAACCGGCAAAAAAAGAAGGGAGCATGAATCCGCACAGCGTAATAATCGGAATCAGCCCGTTTTTCAACCCGTGTTTGTAAATGACCGTTATTTCTCGAAACCCTTTGGCCCGCGCCGTGCGCATGTAATCCTGTTTAAGCACATCCAACATACTAGAGCGCACATAACGGGTTAATCCGGCCATGTCCGCCGTGGCCAAAACAAATGCCGGCAAAATTAAATGATGAATCCGGTCCCAAATATTCAAGGGCGCATCAATCGTGGCCACGCCACCGGTGGGAAACCATCCTAAATGAACGGAAAGCCACATGATCAGTAAAATACCTAACCAGAAGTTGGGGGTGGCCACGCCAACGAACGAAAAAAAGGTCATCGAGTAGTCGGTGAGCGAATACGGTTTACGTGCTGCCTGAATGCCCAGGGGGATGGAAATGAACAGCGCCAGTAGGAAAGAAACGCTCATTAACAACAAGGTGTTCGGCAGACGGCTGAAGATCATCTCACTGACGGGCGTGCCCGTATAGATCAAGGAATAGCCCAAATCCCCCTGAATGGCTGCTCCCGCCCATTTGAAATATTGGACGGGGAGCGGATCGTTCAGGCCGTATCGTTCCAGAAAAGCCTCCCTCGCTTCCGGGCTGATGGTGGGGTCGACAAGAAGCGCCGTCGGCCCTCCAGGTGCCAGATGCATCATCGCAAACGTTAGAATGGAGATGCCGATTAAAATAGGAACGGCCATTAAAGATCGCTGGAGGATATAACCGATCATTCGTCCAACCACCATTCATGAGCTTTGTAGAACCTTAATTGCGGATGCTGGGCAAAGCCGCGCATATGCCTTGGCGTTGCTGTCAGTTCATAAGGATAATACAAAAAGGTGTAAGGCTGCTCATCGGCAATGGTCACAAAAATGTCTTCAAGCACTTTTTTGCGCTCTTCCTGATCGATCAGGTGGATATTTTTATCGATTAATTGATCGACTTTAGGGTTTGAATAGCCAACGCTGTTTAAACCCTGCTCGATTTCATCGCTATGCCAAATATCCCTCGGATCGGGGTCGGCTCCGAGTGACCATCCCGAGATGAATGCTTCAAAGTCATTTTGGGGCGGAGTGATCGACTCGATGAAAGCGTTCCATTCCATCAGATTAGGCTGCACTTCAATGCCGACTTCGGCCAGCTGATCTTGGATGACGACGGTCAGTTCTTCTCGCACTTTATTTCCCTGATTGGTGGATAAGGCGAATGAAAAACGCTGTCCATTGCGTTCCAGAATGCCGTCTTCACCTTCTTCCCAGCCCGCTTCGGCCAGCAGTGCCTTCGCCTTGTCGGGGTCGTATTCAAACCGGGGGAGTTTGTCTGTATAAGCCCAGCTCAGCGGACTGACAGGCCCATGAGCGATTTCGCCTTGTCCCATGACGACGTGTTCGATGATCGCTTCGCGGTCAAGCGCATGGGTGATGGCTTGGCGGGTTTCTTTGTCTTTAAACAGATCCAACCTTAAATTAAAACCCATATAATTGTATTGCTGACCCAAGGCGGCATGTAATTTAATCTTCCCATCCTCATCCCACTGTTGGGCCATGTCTATTTCAGTGGCTGGAATGACCATCATGTCCACATCGCCGGCTTCCAATTGAGACATCAATGCGTTTTGATCAGGGACAAATTTGTAAATGAGGTGATCCAGGTAGGGTCGGCCCTGATGGTAGTCTTCAAAAGCTTCCAATTTAATATATTGTCCGGCTTGCCACTCGACAAAGCGAAACGGGCCTGTCCCCACGGGTTCTTTCGTATTAAACGGATGGTTGCCAAGGTCTTCAACCGGGACATCACCTAAAATGTGTTCGGGCAATATGCCGTAGCCGGCGAGCGTCAAAAAACGGGCATCGGGCTCGCTCAAACGGAATTCAACCGTATATTCATCCACCGCCCGGACATCTGCTAAATATTCAAAACTGCCTGCTCTGGGCCCCGTATAATCGTCATCTTTGAAAATACCGAACGTAAAGGCGACGTCTTCAGCGGTCAATTCTTCTCCGTCATGAAACTTGACGCCTTCTTTGAGAGTGAAAGTATAGACCAATCCGTCATCGGAAATGTCCCACTTTTTGGCAAGGAGAGGCTCGACTTCCATGTTCGGACCCACTTGCACCAATCCGTCGAAAAGATTAATCTCTACGTCACTGCTGGCCGAATCATCGGAGTAAAGCTCGTTAAACATTTTTGGTTCGGCGATCATGCCGTAAGTGAGCGTTCCCCCTTGTCGGGGTTCGATGGACGCGTGACTGTCAGACTGTTCTTCCTCCGTTTCTTCCGTTGCTTTCATTTCTGAGTTTGTCTCATCTTGTTGCTCTGCTTCATTCTCCATGATTTGCTCCAAATCGGAATTGGTGCATGCGGATAAAAGGCATATGATCAGGCTAACGCAAAAAATATAGATCTTCGTCTTAGCTTTCACCAAAAACCCCTCCCGTATGACAAACTGTTCAGTGATATAAATGGCAAGCGACATAGTGCCCCGGTTGATAAGCTTTCAATTGGGGCCGGACATGTTTGCAATCAGCAAACGCTTGCGGACAACGCGTGTGAAAGACGCAACCTTGCGGGGGATCGGACGGGCTTGGAACTTCACCCCGCAAGATGATTCTTTCCCGTTGCTTATGCCGCCCCACTCTGGGAATGGCGGACATGAGGCTTTGTGTATAGGGATGCAAAGGGGTGGCGTATATTTTCTTTTTATCGGCGAGCTCCATCATTTGACCGAGATACATCACGCCGACCCGGTCAGCTACATGGCGAATGACACCCAAATCGTGGGAGATAAATAGATAGGTCAGTTCATATTCTTCTTGTAAATCTTTGAGCAAGTTGATCACCTGTGCCTGGACGGAAACGTCTAAAGCGGAAACAGGTTCATCGGCGATGATGAAGGACGGGTTGAGGACCAATGCTCTGGCAATCCCAACTCGTTGACGTTGTCCGCCTGAAAATTCATGAGGATAATGATGGATCGATTCGCGCTTTAGGCCCACTTTTTCCAAAAGGTGGACCACTCTTTCTTGACGTTCTTTGGTGGAAAACTGCCGGTGTACTTTCAGCGGTTCCTCCAGTATGGTGCCCAATGTTTTGCGTGGATTTAAAGAAGCGAACGGATCTTGAAAAATCATTTGAATTTCCCGGCGGACAGAGGTGCGCAACTCGGATTCCGGGAGATGTGCGATATCCTTTCCTTTATATATAATTTGTCCTTCCGTCGGTTTGTAAAGGCGGATCATCGTTCTGCCCGCAGTTGATTTGCCGCAGCCCGACTCACCCACCAGGCCCAGTGTTTCCCCTTTTCTGACGGTGAAACTGATACCATTGACCGCCTTGACGTAACCGGTCGTTCTCTGCCACAGGCCTGTACGAATCGGAAAGTATTTTTTTAAACGGCGCACGTCCACAATCGGATCGGCGACGGCCATCGTCATCACCCTTTATTTTCATGTAAAAAACAGCGTACATGGTGATTGGCTTTCAATTCCTTAAGCTGCGGCTCTTGCCGGTCACATCGTTCGGCCGCGAACGCACAGCGTGGGGCAAAGCGGCATCCCGTATGCATGTGACCAGGCGAGGGAACACTGCCCTCGATCACAGGCAATCGATCGGTTTCCGTCTCCCATGAGGGGATGGCGCCCAGTAATCCTTCGGTATACGGGTGCAGCGGTTTTTGAAATAAATCTTCGGCGGGAGCCGACTCGACAGCCTGTCCAGCGTACATCACGACCACTCGATCAGCGATTTCATGAACCACCGCCAGATCGTGGGTGATCAGCAGGATAGATGTATCCCATGTTCGGCGAATGGTTTGCATCAAATCCATGATTTGAGCCTGTATGGTGACATCTAGAGCAGTCGTCGGTTCGTCAGCTACAAGCAGCTTCGGCTCACAGCTCATGGCCATGGCGATCATCACCCTTTGGCACATCCCCCCGGACAGTTGATGCGGATATTCATCAATGATGTCCTCCGCTCTGGATATCCCCACTCGCTTAAGCCATTCGACGGCCGTTTGCACCGCTTCTTTTTTATTTAACTTTAGGTGAAAACGAAGTCCTTCCGTCATTTGTGTACCGATGGTCAGCACCGGATTTAAAGCGGTCATCGGGTCCTGAAAAATCATGGCCAGTTCATTGCCGCGAAGCAGGCGCATCTGTCGATCTGTTAACGTCAATAGATTCCGTCCCTCAAACCGCACTTCACCTTCGATAACCGCTCTTGGATCGGGAAGCAGCTGCATGATGGACAATGCGGTCATGCTTTTTCCCGATCCCGATTCACCGACCAGGGCAACGGTTTCTCCTTTGTCAATGGTTAGATCAAGGCCGTCAACAACGGAGAGCATCTGTTGACCATCATTTAAACGCGTTCTTAGGTTGCTTACTTCCAATAAGGCAGTCATCTTGGTCACCACACAGCTGTTCGGCGTTTTTTGATTCGCACTACTAGCATCATAACCAACCCGGAACAAGCGCATAACCTTAAAACGGTAAATATATTTTTGGATGCTGAGTTAATAACGTCTGGCGGATTTCAACAGAACAGGTCCCAGGGCGAACCCGGCGATAAACCCAAACAGATGGGCGTAAACATTGATTCCGGGCATGACGAACGTGTAGATCGCACCGATGACGAGCAGCGTGAGCACAATTTGCCTGGAGGCGGGGTCGATCAGATCTTTGCGGTACAATATCATGTACAAGTACATGCCAAACAAGCCGTAAATGGCTCCGGATGCCCCCAGATGAGCCACATGCCATGCGCCTAGGAAGTACGTCCCAATATTGCCGATGAGTCCGGCCAGCAAATAGAAGAAAATAAATTTCCCTTTTTTTAAAATGACTTCTAAAGCGGGGGCAAAAATAACGAGCGCAAAATTGTTAAACAAAAAATGCAAGGCGGATCCGTGCAAAAAGAGGGGTGTGATCAAGCGCCAATATTCCCCTGCCGCAACAGCAGGATTAAAGCCGATCAACAAATTCTGGATGATTCCCCCGATAAATGGAAAAAAGGTCAATATGAATAAGACGGTATTGATGCCGATAATCCAGGATACAACCGGGTAATAGTACAGAAACTGGCGGAAACTCTCGCGGCGTATAAACATGACGACCTCCTAGTCGATTCGATCTATTTTCTATATTTTAGCATATTCCCCTTCTTATGGTATGATGATGCCAGAAAATGATCTGGAGAAGAGGACGAGCAGGATGATTCAAGGGATCGGCATTGATATCGTTGAATTGAATCGCATACAGATTTTAAATGAGCGTAAGCCCGCTTTTAAACAACGTATCTTGACCCCGGCGGAGCTGGAACAATACGACGCTTTAAACACTCGTTTAAACAGGCGCAGGCAGATCGAATATTTGGCCGGGCGTTTTGCGGCCAAAGAAGCTTTTGCCAAAGCGTTGGGAACAGGCATCGGCGCTGATTGTGGCTGGCATGATGTGGAAGTGCTTTCCCATAAACAAGGCCCGCCCCGGATCAGCTGGTGCAAACAGTCCCCCGAAATGGTCATCCACCTTTCCATTTCGCACAGTTCGTCCCATGCCGTAGCTCAAGTCGTGATCGAAACATTTTCGTCAAGCATGTCAAGCTAGTCTGCATAACTTCCCTTTCCTGGACATACATATGGATTGTAAAAAGAGTGAAAGGGATGATGGTATGAAAAAGTGGCTGCTTCTCTTGACCTTGACCGTGCTTATAACCACTTTGCTCATCGGCTGCGGCAGTAAGGACGAAGACGAAGTGGTTGGCGATTTGTCGGAAAACGTGCAGACTTTGCAAGGTTACACAGCAAAAGCAAATCTTGTTCTGCACACCGGTAAGGAGCCACATGAATACGAACTGGAAACATGGTTTAAGGAACCGGAATTTTACCGCATCAGTTTAACGAGCAAAGAGCGCAACATGACCCAGATCATCTTAAAAAATGAGGAAGGCGTTTTTGTCTTGACCCCTCACTTAAACAAAAGTTTCCGTTTTCAAAGCGGCTGGCCGGAAAATCAAAGCCAGGTTTATCTGTATGAATCGCTCATCAATGACATTTTAAGTGATGACAAGCGCCAATTCAGTGTCGAAGGAAATGAATACGTGTTTGAAACAGAAGCAAACTATCAGAACAGGACGCTGACCCGTCAGAAAATCTCATTGACAGACGACTTGAAACCTTCAAAAGTAGAAGTCATGGATGCCGACCGCAATGTGATGGTCGAAGTGGCGTTTACGGAAGTTAATTTCAACCCTTCGTTTGAAGACGATGCCTTTGATATGCACAGTAATATGCAAGGAGCCATCAAGGATTCTTTGCCGACGATGGCGGAAAATGAGCAGGAAGCATCGGGAAGCATCGGTTCTTATGTGCCGGAATATTTACCTGACAATGTGGAACTGGTGGAAGAAGAAGAGGTGAGCCAAGATGATCGAACGATGGTCGTGCAACGGTATGCCGGAGACTATCATTTTACACTCATCCAGGAGAGGGCACAGTCGCAAATGGTTTATATGCCCGACGGTCAACCTGCAGACTTGGGTTTTACGATCGGGGCCCAAGGAGAGAACAGTTTGACTTGGACGTACGACGGGATCGATTTTCGTCTGGCCAGTGAAGATCTGCCTGAAGAAGAAATGCAGGCCATTGCTCAGTCGGTCGTTGGTCAAGCAAGCAAATAAAATGCACGAATGATAGCATCCATGTCCCCAAAGATGGATAAGAGCGTGGCTTTGTCAATCAAAGATGGGTTTGTCAATCAAGGTTATGCGCGATGTGTAAGAATAGGTCGAGAGAGCGCGGACGGTCCTATTCTTTCTTTTTGCCCAAAATTCATCGTCCGCATGATCGTCATCTTGTGGTAAGATAGGCACCGAGAACAGAAAAGACTGATCAAGACAGAGGCTGAAAAAACACAGACTGAAAAAACAGAGACTGAAAAAGAGAGTGGAAGACGATGCAGCCATTTAGACATACATGGGTAGAAATCAATCTCGATGCGATTTATGACAACGTATCTTCTTTTACGCGCTGGATGAAACCAGACAAAGAAGTCATGGTTTCCGTCAAAGCAGACGGGTATGGCCACGGCGCGATTCCCGTGGCCAAGGAAGCGATCAAGGCCGGAGCGAGCTGGTTGGGCGTCGCCTTGCTTGAAGAAGCCATTGAGCTGCGTCAAGCAGGAATCGATGTCCCCATTCTCATGTTTGGTTACCTAGCCCCTGAATATATGCCCGTGGCACAGGAATATCGGATTTCGACCACCGTGACCAACCTGGCCCATTTTCGTCAAGTTTGCGCCCAGCTTGAAGCAAACAAACATCCGCTGCATTTTCACTTAAAACTGGATACGGGAATGGGCCGCTTAGGCATGACATCAACAGAAGAGCTGAGCCAATTTCTGCATGTGTATCGGGAGCAGAAAAAACAGCTCGGCCAGACACTCATTTGGGAAGGTGTTTACACTCATTTGGCCACCGCTGATGAAGCGGATGAGACGTATCTTGAGCAGCAGCTTTCCTCCATGAGACGGAATCTGAAACTCATTCACCAGCATGGGATTCAAATTCCTTATGTGCACTTGTCTAACAGCGCCGGCACGATCCGGCAGTTGAACGATCCGCCGAACAATCTGATTCGTTTGGGCATCAGCATGTACGGTTTGGCACCTTCCGGATATATGCACAGCAAACTTCCTTTTCCTCTGAAACCGGCCCTCAGCCTGCACAGCCGATTAAGTTTTGTCAAGAAAGCAAGACCGGGTCAAGGCATCAGCTATGGAAAAACGTATGTGACCAAAGGGGAGGAGTGGATTGGAACGATACCGATCGGTTATGCGGACGGATGGTCACGCAACCTATCCAATCGAGCCCAAGTATTAATTCAGGGACAACGCATGGATTTGGTCGGCCGCATTTGCATGGATCAGACGATGGTCAAATTGCATGGACGTTGCGATATCGGGGAAAAAGTGACCCTGATTGGCAAACAGGGTGATGAAGAAATAACGGCTGACGAACTGGCCCAATTGTTGGGGACGATTCCTTATGAAATTGTGTGTATGATCTCATCCCGGGTACCCCGCAAATATGTCAGAGATGATTTTGAGAGCGAATCATAGTTGCAGATGCTGATTTTGACATGATAAAATTATAAAGTGAGCGTATACACTTGTGGACGAGACAAACGCCCGAAAATTTTACCAGAAGATTTAAAGCAGGAATTTTCTGCTTGGTAGGCGAATACGAACGTAGGTAAAGTATATTTTTGTTTTCCTAACGGAATAATGGTATTATATTACTGTCACAAATAAAGGTATGGTGGATTGTTGGAGGTGCTGATTGTGTCAAGTTCGAACACGAAGCGAATTATGATTACTCTTCCCCAACATTTACTCAATGAAGTGGACGGTGTGGTCAAAAAAGAAAATTCGAACAGAAGCGAATTGATACGTCAAGCCATGAAGATGTATTTGCGTGAACGCAAAAAGACTTTCTTGCGGGAATCTATGAAAAAAGGCTATATGGAAATGGCCAACATTAATCTAAGTATGGCATCGGAGGCATTCGGCGCAGAGGAAGAGGCTGATGATACCTTGGACCGTTTAGTAAGTGGGGTGTAACAATTTGATTGTGAAGCGCGGCGACGTCTTCTTTGCGGATCTTTCACCGGTTGTCGGATCCGAACAGGGAGGAGTTCGCCCGGTTTTAGTCATTCAAAACGATATCGGAAACCGTTTTAGCCCTACTGTCATCGTTGCCGCCATCACCGCTCAAATCCAAAAAGCAAAGCTTCCGACCCATGTGGAAATAGACGCAGATCTATACGGATTTGAAAAGGATTCTGTCATCTTGCTAGAACAAATTCGAACGATTGACAAGCAACGTCTCACAGATAAAATTACGAATTTAGATCAAGTGATGATGGCCAAAGTGGATGATGCTTTGCAAATCAGTTTAGGCCTCATCGATTTTTAATATAGATGAACGTTGACGCCTTCTTCTATTCGAAGAGAAGAGGGCTTTTTTATTGGAAAGTATTCAGATGGGTATGATGGGGAGTGTTTAGATGAATATGAAGTTTGATCGAGAACAGATAGAGCAAAAAATACTAATGACTTTGCACAAGGCGTTTTCTCTGCCTGTCTCTCAGATTCGGGCGACAATTCAACTGTTGAATGACGCTAATACCGTCCCATTTATCGCCCGTTATCGAAAAGAAGCCACGGGTGGCCTGGATGAAGAACAAATTCGCAGCATTGAAGAGCGCCTGCATTATTTGCGGAATTTGTGGCAAAGAAAAGAAGAAGTGCTGCGTTTGATTGCAGAACAGGGCAAGTTAGCGTCTGAATTAGAACAGCAAATCCTTCAGGCTGATCGACTGCAGGAAGTGGAAGATTATTACCGCCCGTATAAACCGAAGCGTCGGACGAAAGCGACGGCGGCCAAAGAAAAAGGGCTGGAACCGTTGGCTGATTGGCTGCTTCTTTTGACAGAGGAATCACCCGAACGGAAAGCAACGTCTTATTTATCGCCGAAAAAAGACTTGCACCATGAAGAGGAGGCTTTGCAGGGAGCGATGGACATCATTGCCGAAAGGGTCGCTGATGAACCCGAAATGCGGCAATGGATACGCAAAAAAACATGGCAAAAAGGCCTGCTCACTTCTAAGGTGAAACAAAAGGCAGCGGATGAGAAGCACGTTTATGAAATGTACTACGACTACACTGAAGCGGTCAGTCAAATCGTCCCCCACCGGGTATTGGCCATTAATCGCGGAGAGAAGGAAGATATTCTTCAAGTGAGCATAGAAGCGCCCGTTGAAGAAATCGAAGGATATTTAATCCGCCGCTGGTTGAACAATCCGGCGTCACCTTCAGCCCAGTATGTGGAAAAAGCGATCATCGACGGGTATAAACGGTTGATCGCTCCTGCGGTCCAACGGGAAATCCGCAGGGAATTGACCGAGCGGGCGGAAGAACAGGCGATCCAAATCTTTGCCAAAAACTTGAAGGCCCTTCTCCTACAGCCTCCCGTACGCGGCAAAATGGTTTTGGGCATTGATCCGGCGTATCGGACGGGATGTAAATTAGCCGTCGTCGATCCAATCGGCAAAATGTTACATGTCGGAGTGATTTTTCCGACCCCACCGCACAACAAGGTGGCCGAAGCGAAAACGATGATTCATCAATTGATTGATCAGTTCAATATAGAAATTATTGCCATCGGCAACGGGACGGCTTCCAGGGAAACGGAGCAATTTGTGGCCGAAGTGATCCAGGAACGTGACGAGGACCTCGCTTACGTGATCATTAATGAAGCGGGTGCCAGTGTTTACTCCGCTTCACCGTTGGCGAAAAAAGAATTTCCCGAGCTTGATGTGGCTGAAAGAAGTGCTGTTTCCATTGCCCGCAGATTGCAGGATCCGTTGGCCGAGTTGGTCAAAATTGACCCGAAGTCGATCGGGATTGGACAATATCAACACGACGTGTCCCAAAACCGCCTCAATGAAAGTTTAACTTTCGTTGTGGAAACGGTCGTCAATCAGGTGGGAGTGGATGTGAATACGGCATCTGTATCCTTATTGCAATACGTGTCCGGATTGAACAAATCGGTCGCTGCCCAAATCGTTAAGAAAAGGGAAGAAGAAGGGCCTTTTTCGTCCAGAACACAGTTAAAACAAGTGCCCCGCCTTGGAAGGAAAACGTATGAACAGGCGATCGGATTTTTACGCGTTTTTAATGGAGAGCACCCTTTTGATGAAACGCCGATTCATCCGGAAACTTATGCGGAAGCCGAAAAGTTCTTGACTGAGTTTGGATTTAAAAAGGAACAAATTGGATCGCGGACATTGAACGATGCGCTCGAACATGTTCAACTGCAAGAATGGTCGGATCGATTGGAGATCGGCCTGCCAACATTGCAGGATATTATCGATGCGCTGCGTAAGCCGCGCAGAGATCCTCGGGATGAGTTAGCTCAACCTCTGTTAATGAAAAACATCATGAGGATCGAGGACTTGTCGGAAGGGATGGCATTGGAAGGAACCATCCGTAACGTGGTCGATTTCGGTGCTTTTGTGGACATCGGCTTAAAAAACGACGGGTTGATCCATATCTCCCAATTGAGCAAGTCCTTTGTCAATCATCCGCTCGATGTCGTTTCTGTCGGAGATATCGTCAAAGTTTGGGTAAAAAATGTGGATCTGGATCGGGAACGGGTGGGGTTAACCATGATCGATCCTCAGGAATGATGCTCCACCTTCGTGTCCGCACGTTGTATTTTTTTGTATAAATACCAGCAGTCGTTTAAAATGCGGATACGATGCAAGTCTTTTGTTTGAAAGGCTTGTGTCAGTTGCCTTTTTAACCACTGAGGCATTTCAATCCCTCCGTTTAGCGTTTGCAACAGACGTTCCAGTCAGTTGATCTGATTTACTATATGTGACGATGACGGTCCATGTTAAATGCAAAAAATTGACATTTGAATGAGCGAAGAAACTTGGTCGGGGGACTTGCATTTTTTGCTCATTCATTGTATGATATCAATTGTCGCTGCATGGGTGCGGTGCTTTTTCTGATCTATATTGATGAGATAAATGGGTCATTCCGCAGTAGCTCAGTGGTAGAGCAATCGGCTGTTAACCGATCGGTCGTAGGTT
>CALBTX010000146.1 GCA_937967685.1 uncultured Bacillaceae bacterium
AATTGAGCCTGAATTGCAATTTGAAGTCGTCAAACTTGTCTATTATCCTTACTATTTTTTTAGTTTTACCATGGATGTCAAACGTTTTTTACTCCCCTCCAGTGAAAAAGTTGCCTGTACGATTGATTCGATTAGTGGCACTGGGTCACTCATCGAATCCCCTCCGCAATTTCAAAACATTAACGTTCCCCCAGAGGAAATCATTCCGCATCAAATTTCTATTTTGAAAGCCCGAGAATTGTCCCAATCCTTTTTATACCGGGCCATCTCCCTCAAAATGAAAATGTTGTCCATTTCCGAACTGACTGCTGAAGAGGAACAAATATTTTACCGTCCTTATTGGCTCGCTCGTGAAAAGAAAAATATGGATGTGCCCGATTTTGTCATTGATGCGGTTTCAGGTAAATACCATCCTCTGTCTTAGCTTGACCTAAATATACTTGCTTGTTAATGATTTCCTAGCATTTTTTATAGAGGGTGTGATATTTACGAGTTTATGATATATTCTAAATATAAACCCATATTCAAAATATAAAACCCGTTTTTTAATTATTAGGTTTGGGAGGGGTGAAGATGGACGACGAACATTCCAAAACTGTTTTCGACAACGAGACGTCTTCGTCAGACTTCGAGGAAGATCCCAGATATAAAATAGCCAACCGTGAGGCGCTCATTGGTGTGGGGATCGCCATAGCCAACTTTTTATGGTGGTTTTTGTTCGCTTATGGCTTGGGTTCGAAGCCGGTGGAGGAGTATACATATATTCTTGGGTTCCCTGCTTGGTTTTTCTATAGTTGTGTTTTGGGATTCATTGTTTTTTCCGTCGTTGTCATCTTGGCGGTCAAATTCTTTTTTACCGATGTTTCTCTTGAAGAAGAGGGGGGGAATGGCGAATGAATTGGCCTGTTGTCGCTCCCTTGCTCATCTTTTTAGCGGCCGTATTTGCCATTGGCTTTTATGCCTCAAAGCATATCCAGAAAGCTCCCCTGTTCTTGCAAGAATATTTCCTGGGAAGCAGGGAACTGGGTGGATTCATGCTGGCCATGACAATGGTGGCCACGTATGGCAGTGCCAGCAGTTTTATCGGGGGTCCCGGAGTGGCTTATACGATGGGATTCGGCTGGGTCCTATTGGCTATGAGCCAATTGGTGACCGGTTACTTTACATTAGCCGTATTGGGGAAAAAATTTGCCATCATGTCCCGAAAGATAAAAGCGATTACGCTTGTTGACTTTCTGAAAGAACGGTACCACAGCAAATGGGTCGTCTTGCTCTCATCCTTCAGCATTATTATTTTTATGTTCGCCGTCATGGCGGCGCAATGGGTTGGCGGGGGCAGGCTGATTCAGTCGGTGACAGGGGTGTCATATACTTCCGCATTATTTATTTTTGCCATGGCTGTGCTCGTATATGTGGCGATCGGCGGGTTCAGAGCAGTGGTGATTACCGATACTTTACAGGGGATCGTCATGGTTTTTGGCACCTTATTCGTTTTGGCTGGCGTCATTATTGCCGGAGGAGGGGTTTCCAACATCGTTGGGGAACTTGTGGCTGAGAATCCCAATTTGGTCACCCCTTACGGTCATGACCTATCCCTTTCAGCTCTATACGTCTCTTCCTTTTGGATTCTCGTAGGCGTCGGGGTCGTTGGTTTGCCTCAAGTTGCCGTTCGGGCTATGGCGTACAAAAATTCAAAAGCGATGCACAGAGCCATGATCGTCGGCACGATTGTCGTCGGCTTTATCATGCTCGGCATGCATGTCACCGGTGTGTTTGCCCGCCCCGTCATGCCCGGCATTGAAGTAGGTGATACGGTCATGCCGCTCATTACTATGGAAGTGTTACCTGCTTGGCTGGCCGGCATTGTATTGGCTGCTCCGATGGCAGCCATCATGTCCACTGTCGATTCTCTGTTGCTCTTGGTCAGTTCAACGATCATTAAGGATGTTTATATCAACTACGTGAAACCTGACGCCAAAGAACGTGTCGTCAAGCGCTTAAGTATAACGATCACTGCTGTTCTCGGACTCGTCGTTTTTCTGATGGCCATCAGTCCGCCCGATTTTTTGATTTGGCTTAATCTGTACGCTTTCGGCGGATTGCAAGCCGCTTTTATCTGGCCCATTATCATGGGATTGTATTGGAAAAAAGGGAATGCCTACGGTGCCCTGACATCAATCATCGTCGGGGTGTCCAGTTACATTATTTTTGATGTGCTCTGGACAAACCCTTTGGGGATGCACGGCGTGGTTTTGCCCGTCATTTTAGCTTTCATAGGATATGTTGTCGCCACATATCTGACACATAACGATCATTCGAGCCAACATCGGGAAACAATCATCAAATTTTGGAGTGCCTGAACGTCTAACGCTCAGGCAGAATAGAGTTTCTTAAACACATTAATCAATATGATGCGGGAAGGAGTGTCCGAAATGCCCATGAGTGAACAAATATTTGAGCGTGACAGAGAGGACGTCATCAGACTCACCCAACAACTCGTGCGCATTCCGAGTGTTTACCGTCCCGGTCAACCCGACGGCAATGAAGCACAGGTGGCCCGATTTATTTACGAATTTTTGCGGGAGATGGGCTTAGAGGTTCATCTGGAAGAAGTGCAGCCCGGAAGACCGAATGTGATTGGCATTCTGGATTCTGGGCAAGCGGGTAAAACCTTGCTCTTTGAAGGGCATACGGACGTTGTGACCGAAGGGGATCCGTCTGCTTGGGAGTATGATCCTTTTGAAGCTCAGATTTCAGACGGGAAAATGTTTGGCAGGGGGACGAACGATACCAAGGGAAATCTGGCTGCAGCCATTACAGCAGTACGTTCTTTAATGAGAGACAATGAACCCTTTCGTGGAAAAATCTTGCTCTGCATTCCGTGTGATGAAGAAGGGATGATGATTGGCATTAAACACTTCATACAACAGGGATGGGCGGAAGGAGTAGATGGAGCCATCATTTGTGAGCCGGAAGAGAACCAGATTTGCATTGCCCAAAAAGGAGCGATGCGTATCATTCTACACACGCATGGCAAGATGGCCCACGGGGCGATTCCCCTGAGCGGCATCAACCCCAACATAAAAATGGCCAGGCTCATTTGTGAATTGGAAGCACTGGAGCGGCGTGAAAAAGCCCGTTTGGGAAAGCACCCCCGCTTAGGGTGGCCGAGTATTACCCCTACAATCATCAGAGGTCCTGCAGCGGGAGAGGCGCAGATCAATGTTGTACCGGATAAATGCATGACCACCTTAGATATTCGCACGATTCCCGGTCAAGATCATCACGAGTTAAAAAAGGACATTCAGCGAGTATTGGACGGCTTAGCGGCCGATGATCCCGACTTTAAGGCGGAATTTGAAGTGATCGAAGATCGCCCCTGTACGCAAACGGATCCAAATGATCCCATTGTCCAAGCTGTGGCTGACGCATACCAGACGGTAACGGGTAACCAGCCGGTTTACAACGGTGTGCCTGGAGCAACGGACGGGACGTTTTTGCACTTGGCCGGTGTCCCCATTGTCACGACGGGAGCAGGAGAACGAGACATCCCGCATCAAGTGAACGAGTTCATTGATTTGCAGGAATTGGCTGTGACGACACAAATATATCGACAGGCGGCTCTCAATTTCTTGCGTAGCGCAGAGTGACAAGCTGTTTGAATCAACCAATACATGTTTTTATCCTTAGATTCATTATCAATTGATGATCATCTTTATTTGTCATCCGTTCAGATTTGGTCCTCGCACATTTTAAATCAGCTTAAGGAGGAGAAAAAAGATGCGCTTAAAAAACAAGGTAGCCATCATTACAGGAGCCGGTGGAGGCATGGGGGTGGAGTTTGTCAAGCGATTTACGGAAGAAGGGGCCAAAGTCGTTGCCCTCGATTTGAACGTGGATTCTGTACAAGATTTGCTGGGAGATGCCAAAGAACATATGGTTTTAAAAATTGACATTACCAATGAAAGTCAAATTCGACATATGGTTGATCAAGTGCTGGATCGATTTGGACGTATTGACATTTTGGCCAATGTAGCAGGGATACCTCAACCGGCCACACCGGTAGAGGATGTCACCAGAGAAACATGGGACAATATTTTGAACGTCAATGTCACTGCTCCGTTTTTACTGATTCAAGCGGTTGTTCCGACGATGAAAAAGCAGAACAAAGGAGCGATATTGAATATTTCTTCCATTGCGGCGATTCGGCCGCGTCCTGGTTTGAACGCGTATATTACTTCTAAGGGTGCTCTGTTGTCCTTGACCGAGGCGCTCGCTCTGGAACTTGCTCCGCATAACATCCGGGTCAATGCCATCAATCCCGGACCGGCGGATACACAGATGCTGGGGAAATTTGCTGCTCAAGGGGCGGACGTCGAGGAAGTGAAGGACACCATCTACCGGGACAGCGTTCCTTTAGGCAGATTGATTGAACCTTTGGACATCGCCAATGCCGCCGTATATATATGTTCTGACGAAGCGGAAATTATGACGGGTTCTATCGTCAATGTCGATGGTGGAAGAGGGTTGTAATCATCATGGATAGAGGAGGGGTCCGATTGAATAATAAAAAATTGAAAATGTATATTGGCGGAGAATGGCGGGACAGTGTCAGCCGAGAGAACTTCCCGACCATTAATCCTGCAAGTCGTGAAACGCTGGCGTTAGTCCCTGCGGGAAATGCACAAGATATAGACCTTGCCGTGCAGGCCGCGAGGCAAACATTTGAATCGGAAGCATGGCAAACGTTTGATCCAGCCGAAAGGGGGCGGCTGCTTTATCTTGTTGCCCAGCGCATGCGAGAAAACAAAGAGAAATTGGCTGAATTGGAATCATTGGATACCGGCAAACCGATTTCCCAAGCTCATGCCGATGTGGAAGCTGGCGCCAAATATTTCGAATATTATGCGGGTGTGGCCGATAAGATTCTTGGGGAAACCATTCCGGTACAACATCATATTTTGGATTATACGGTGCGTGAACCGGTTGGTGTCACGGCTCATATTGTCCCCTGGAATTATCCGCTGCAAATTACCTCCAGAGGAACAGCGGCGGCGATTGCCACAGGAAATACGGTGGTCATCAAACCTGCCGAAGATACCCCTTTGACGGCATTGGAGCTGGCCTCCATCATGGAAGAAGTCGGTTTTCCGGCAGGTGTCTACAATGTCGTCACCGGATTTGGGCTTGAGGCAGGAGCCGCTTTAGCCGGTCACCCCGATGTCGATCATATTACGTTTACGGGTTCTGTCCAAACAGGGCAAGCGGTGATGACGGCTGCCGCCCAAAATATCAAACCCGTGACGATGGAGTTGGGAGGAAAATCGCCGAATATTGTTTTTGCCGATTGTGATCAAACAGAAGCTTTGGATTGGGTGGTGCGTTCCATCATCCAAAACGCTGGTCAGACATGTTCGGCGGGGGCGAGGCTCGTCATCGAATCTTCCATTCGGGAAGCGTTTGTGGAAAAAATCAAACAACGTATGGAATCTCTTACGCTTGGACCAGGGTTAAAGGATCCGGATCTGGGACCGATTATATCTGAAAAGCAATTGATGAGAATCGAACAGTTTATGGAAATGGCCCGGAATGAAGGGGTGCGATTTGTCACTGGCGGCGAGAGGGCACGGGTTGAGGGAGCTCCCGAAGGATTCTTTTTTAAACCGACCATTCTGGATGACGTTCGCCTGGAAAGCCGCTTGGCTCAAGAAGAAATTTTCGGACCGGTTCTCACTGTTTTTCCGTTTGAAAGCGAGGAAGAAGCTTTACAAATTGCGAATGGAACGGAATATGGCCTTGTCACCGGTATTTGGACTCATAACATTAAACGGGCCCATCGGTTAGCTCAAAAAGTGCGTTCCGGTCAAGTCTTTATTAACAACTATGGAGCAGGGGGCGGGGTCCCCATGCCATTTGGCGGTTATAAGAAAAGCGGATTTGGCCGAGAAAAAGGTCTGGAGGCATTGCGTAATTATACTCAATTGAAAAATGTCGCCGTGAAAATGAATTGAATGAAGCGGATTGATATAAAAAGATAGATATTGACATTCGAAGTACTGTTCCTTTACCCAAAGGCAGTACTTTTTTTCCGAAAAACAAAAAAATTTTTTAGTAGTTCATATTGACTATCTTGTAAATTTATAATAATATATATCAAAAATACTAAAACGTTTTCAAAAAAGAAGATAGACGAGCCGT
>CALBTX010000147.1 GCA_937967685.1 uncultured Bacillaceae bacterium
CCTTGGCAAATGACCTGACCTTGGCAAATGACCTGCACATGTCCAGTCGATCCGCCATGTATGCAACGCTATCCTTTTTGGCCCTCAATCCGCTCAATTTCCCGGTTGAGCCGGGCCATATCCTCCTCGGCCATCTTCAGAAAGCGCTTGAGGTCTTTTTCACGTTCTCCGGCGCCTTCTTTCAATTGCTCCTGAATATCCGCATAAATATCGAGCATGCGGTCAATCTTGTCACGCAGTTCAGCCAGCTTTTCTTTGGGCTGTAAACTTTCGGCAGAAGCCGAATCAATTAACACGCTTTGAAACCAATCCGCCTCTTCGGCCCCATCAAATTCGAGCAAGACATCAATGGGCTCGTCACTGTCCGCCATCCCGGCGATGAACAGAAATGGATCGGGCATGGACACATCATGAATAAATCCGTCATATGAAATTCTCGGCCATAATCCAAAACGGCGGGTGGACATTCGCACTCCGACTTGCGAATGTTCCAGTGAACGGACAAATCGGACTTTGTCCAGCCTGCCGGAAAGAAAACCTAACAGAGCGATTCGGCCGGCGTCTTTCACCCCCGTCATGGCAAAGTTGCGAATGACCACCCATTTGTCGGCTCGTGTGATCACAACATCACCTTCTCTCTATCTTCCGTCCTTTTATGTGACATTTGGACTGCTGTCGTTAATGTTACATTTGGACATATCTCATGTCTGTCATCTACGGCAGACAGTATGGTGTTACTGCAAATGATAAACTTTAGGTGACGAGCCTGCAAGAAAAAACGTTTTTTCACCGGGCGACACCCTTTACTGGCGCTCTGAAACAAAGGCATATTGTTTATATCTCTCAAAGTCATGGCGACGGCATTCCACCGTTAACTTCGTGCCGTCCGGTCCATAATCCGTGCCCAGCACGTGTGCATACTTATTAAAATAAGCGACAATATGTCCTTGATCATAAGGGATCAGCAATTCACATTGCAGATAGTCACGAAATACGTGCTTGGCAATCAATCGAGCCAATTCGCTGATGCCCGTTTTCCGTTTCGCTGACAAATAAACCGTATCATGAAAAACTTGAGGAACTTCGATTTCAGTCAAGTCCGCCTTGTTAAAAGCATAAATGACCGGCGTATCCTTCACGCCGATATCAGCAAGCGTTTGGTTTGTCACTTCCATTAACTTCTGGTGTCTAGGGTCTGAATAATCAACGACATGAATAAGCAGGTCGGCCTGGACCACTTCTTCGAGCGTTGATCGAAAGGCTTTAACCAGATGATGAGGCAACTGACTGATGAAACCAACCGTATCGGTCAACAGAAATGTTTTATTGTCTGCCAGTGAAATTTTCCTCACCGACGTATCCAACGTGGCAAAGAGCATATCCTTTTCCAGGACAAATTTCTTGGCGGATGCCTGGAAGTGATCGACGAAAGCATTCATCAAAGTGGATTTCCCGGCATTCGTATAGCCGACCAGGGAAACGAGCGGCAATCCGCTTTTGCGGCGCTGTTTCCGCTGTGTTTGCCGTTGAGCGGCGAGGGCTTCTAACTCTTTGTTCAAAACCGCTATTTTATTTTCAATGCTTCGGCGGTCCAATTCCAGTTTTGTTTCCCCGGCCCCTCTATTGACGAGTCCCGCTCTTCCACCCTGGCGGCTTAAATAGGCCCGCTGGCCGACCAAACGAGGCAGCATGTATTCCAGCCGGGCCACTTCCACTTGCAACTGTGCTTCTCTCGTCTGGGCTCGATCGGCAAAGATGGCCAATATTAGCATCGTCCGATCAATCACTGGTAGACCGAATTGATCTTCAAGAACACGAATTTGAGACGGAGTTAATTCATCGTTAAAAATGATCTGTTCGGCTTCGGTCCGATCGATTAAGTTGATCAATTCATCGATCTTTCCCTTGCCGATATAGTAAGCCGGATGAATATTTGTCAGATTTTGGGTCACTTCACCGACAACTTCCAAATGGCACGCTTCCGCCAGTCCCTTTAATTCCTCCATTGAATGTCGAAAATCAGCATCCTGATTTCTCAGGTTGACGCCTGCGACAATCGCTTTTTGCTTTTGATCCACTGCATTTCATCCTTTGCTTGTAAGACATGATGTTATGTGCACATCAGGCATTGGGCTGTCATTTGAATGAGGCTGTTAATTGAACGAGGCTGTCAATTGAACGAGGCTGATTCACCAGCCTTTTCCACAAGCTCAAGCCCCTTCCGTCCATTCGGCGTTGCGATTAATTTGATCGATGACATGAATGATTTTACGCGCGTCATCAATGTTTTCGCGAAACAACTCCGAAATGCTTCCCAAGGAGCGGAAGGGATCTTCTTGCAGCGCCTTTTTCTCCAAGTAGCCATTCTTGATCACATAATCGATGATCATCCGTACAAACTTAATTTGATGACTGTTCAGGCGCTCTGCAGATAAAAATTCCGAAAAGGCCTCGTTGGCTGCCTGTCGATCCAAGCCAACAATCTGTCGAACGAGCCTTGTAATGGGGGTATCCCCAAACGCTTTTTCATAGTCATCTTTCGTACCCAGCTCTTTCCAAAGCATATCTTCCAGCCATTGCACGTCTTGGGCCGAGAGCGGTTTATTATGCCGCAGCTTGTATATCGCTATTTGATCCTGATGTTCGTGCAAATATTGATCGACCCGTTTGTGGTAATTTTGCAGGTTATTCGTTGCATAGAGCGGCTGTCCCTGATCCACCATCGTTTGGAAGGTGTCTTTAAAATTCGTAAAGTAATCTTTCTGATGCTTTTTCTCTAAAAACTTGATCAGTTCCCTGATCACTGTGCGCACTTCTTCCAGGGCAAACAAATCTGCTGCGCCCCAAAACTGATCATCCTGGACGCGGTATAAGAATGCTTTGTTCTCCTTAATCTGCGGAATCGTACCCAGTTCAGTCAACCTTTCGGCGGTATTGATCACCTGCCGGATTTGTTTTGTGACGCTCTGGGCCGATAAATAAGCCAGCTCCAGCGTATACATGACCAGATCAAACCGTTTGGCCATCTCGTCATCATCGCTCGGCAGAATCAGCGGCCCAAGATGTTCTTTCAATTCATTCACGTCTGCAATGGACAGCGACAGCCAGTTCTCCCTGTTTTTGTATTTATGCACATATTTCAAATGCATGCGCACCTGGAAATGGTCTTCATTCAAACGCTGGATATCACCTAACAGCGCTTCGACCAATTGTTGACGATAGGTACGGTGTGCTTCGTCTTGATCATCAAACGCTTGGAGCTTGTGGACGAGATCAACTTTCAATTCAAACAAGCGCTGCGTCAGGCTGACCGCAGGAGCCGCTTCGATCCCTTTTTCGTTTTCCCTGAAAAACTCAAAGTTGCGCAGGTAGTCGAAGATTAAAAAGTATTCCTTATCTTGCCCCGGACCAAATAGATCCTTGCACAAACGCGTCCCCCGGCCGATCATCTGCCAAAACTTCGCTCTGGACCGCACTTTTTTAAAGAAGACGAGATTGACGACTTCGGGAATGTCCACCCCCGTATCGAGCATATCCACGGATACGGCAATATGCGGCGGTTTGTCTTTCGTCGCAAAATCTTCAATCAAGGCATCCGCATAGTTGACGCTGTAATCAATCTGCCGGCAGAAATGGCCGCCATAGTGAGGATAAAGCGCGTTAAACCGCTCGACAATTTTTTGGGCATGTTTGGCATTTTTGGCAAAAATGATCGTTTTGCCTAGCCGATCGCCGCCTGCCACCTTCACCCCTTTCTGCATGAGCTCGAATAATACTTGATCAATCGTATCGGCATTAAACAGCCATTCATTCAAGGCCCCGCTCGAAATATGGTCGCCCACTTCTTCTGCGAACGTCTCTTCATACTGCTCTTTCTCTTCTTCACTCAATTCATCATAGCGAATCCCGTCATCCAAAAACTTTGACGTTGATTCAATGGTCCGATAATCCGCCAAATAACCTTCTTTGACCGCCTCTGCCAACTCATAAGCATACGTCGGATTCCCCGTCTCCAGCCCAAATATATCGTACGTGTTTTTATCAATGTCGTCCTTTGGCGTGGCCGTCAGCCCGAGTAAAAGGCCATCAAAATAATCAAAAATGGCCTTATATTTCCGATGCCTCAACTTCATGGTTACCTCAATTTCATCGCACCTCAACTTCATCGTTCATT
>CALBTX010000148.1 GCA_937967685.1 uncultured Bacillaceae bacterium
GCCAGATTTATGTATGAAGTAGGGGATAAAAGGGCGATTCCCGCGCTTCGAGCTGCAGAGGACGATCCAGAATTTGAAGTGAGCCTGCAGGTGAAAATGGCTTTAGAAAGAATAGAGGCGGGGGAGAAGGCTGAAGGAACGGTTTGGCAGCAAATGACGGAACAATTTTCAGGAGGACGCACGAACAACTAGTCGAATGCCGGGTTCAGCTGCAAACCAGTTCAGTCGTACTCTGCCGACGGAAATGAGCGAAAGGTGCTTAGAAGACTTCTTAAGCACCTTTCGTTTTTTGTTTATTGTTTTTTGTTTATTTATATTCATTCCAACCCAAGCGATTTCCAGTTCGATTTGATCTTTTCTTTGACTTCCATGTTTTTATTGCCGTTTTTATTGAACAAGGCATCCACATAAGTTTTATGCGTGTTTAAAGTTTGTTCTATGCCGTATTGCTCCGCAAGTTTGGCAATTTTATGCTTGGACAGTTCGTATATCGTTTTACCGATTTCGATCACAAAAGGATTTTTCGTCGCTTCAATGACTGCATAATGAAATTGCAAATCAATCTCGGCCAGCTCTGCATAACTAAAGTGTTCAGACTGATTGGCGGTGTCCACTTGCCATTCATACACTTGTTTAATTTTTTGCAAATCGTCTAAGGTACAATTTTTGGAAACCATTTCAAGGACCATGGATTCGAAATATTGGCGGAATTCAATTAATTTATCCGTGTTTTTGCTGTGCAAAATGATACTGAAAATCATTGGATTTAAATGGGAGTTGGATATTTCTTTGCAAATATACATGCCTTCGCCGCGTTTGATTTTAATGATCCCAATGGCCTCTAATATTTTGATGGCCTCTCTCAGAGGAGTTCTACTGACTCCGAGTTGTTGAACGAGTTCCGCTTCCGTTGGCAGTTTATCCCCTGGTTTAATGCGGCCATCGATCAACATATTTTTGAAAACTGAAACGATCTTCATCGACATGTTTTTCTCGTGATTTAAAGCGGGGAATTTGATAGACAAGCGATGTAACCTCCCGAAATGAATTTTAAATAGAAGAAAAATTTTTTATTTAAATATAATCATATTATACATCATACGTAATATGAATGAAGTAAAGGAGGTGATCAAACAGTGAATGAAAAAGGGGGACATGTTGGTGATCATCAAACGAATGCTAATTGTTTTTTTCACCATCCATTGATCAAAAGTTATTTAAAATTTGTAGATTGGATGAACTGGTGTGTTAAAGGTATTGGCGGACTCTTTTTGACGGCCATGTCGTTAGCGGTATTTGGCTCTGTATTGTCCCGCTTTGCAGTAAACATTTCCTGGTCCTGGATTGAGGAAGGAGCCATATTTTTAATGATCTGGGTCGTCATGCTCGGTGCAACTTTAGCCTTTCGATCGGGTCATATGATCGCTGTCGAAGCATTGGTCATGAATTTACCATATACGACATGGAAAATCGTTAAAACTGTTGTCGGAATGTTTTCAATTGCGTTTCTTCTTATTTTGGTGATCGTAGGTTATGATCTGGCGCAACTGGGAGCGGATAAAGTGTCCATCACTTTGCCTTGGCTGAGAATGTATTGGGTTTATTTAGCGATTCCTGTGGGGGCATTCATGATGTGTCTCAACGTCATCGCCAATTTAATCGAATTGTGGGGGACAGAGGTGGTGAAAGAATGACGTACGTAGTTGGCATCACTCTCTTGATTTTTATCTTTCTCAGCATACCGATTGCTCTTTCTCTCGGCTTGGCATCAACAGCTGGCATATTGTACATAGGAGATTTAACATTGCAAATTATGGCCCAAAGGATCATCTCGGGCATCGGTCACTTTACCTTAATGGCCTTACCTTTTTTTATATTTGCCGGATACTTAATGGAACAAGGCGGAATATCAAAACGGTTGATCAATATGGTCAGCGCATTCGTCGGGCATAGAACCGGCGGAGTTGCCATCGTGACTGTTTTGACGGCCATGCTGTTCTCAAGTATTTCAGGATCAGGTTCAGCGACCACTGCTGCCCTCGGCAGTATTCTTATCCCAGCGATGATGGCCAGGGGTTATTCCAAAGGCTTTGCCAGTTCGGTTCAGGCCGCTTCAGGAGAACTGGGGATTATTGTTCCTCCGAGTATTGCCATGGTCATTTACGGTGTCGTCACGGAAACTTCCATCGGAGACTTGTTTCTGGCCGGCGTCATCCCGGGAATGATTTTAGGATTAAGCATGGCCATATTAGTCAGCTATCTTTCCAGGCGCAAAGGTTATACAGGGACTGAGAAGGCCGATTGGTCCCAGCGGTTTAAAGCATTTCGCCAATCGTTCTGGGCCTTGTTGATGCCTTTGATCATACTGGGTGGAATATACACGGGCGTGTTTACTCCAACGGAATCGGCCTGTGTCGCGGTCATTTACGCATTGATTGTCGGCTCCTTCATATACAGGGAACTCAATTGGACATCCTTCAAAAAAGCCGTCGTGCAGTCATTGATGACGAGCGGCATGATTATGTTCATCATTGCCTGTGCATCTATATTTTCGTGGCTGATCACGCGGGAGCAAATACCTCAAAAATTCGCGGCGCTTTTTGCCCAAATTTCCTCTGAACCATACGTTTTTTTACTCTTGTGCAATATTTTCCTGTTTATTATAGGGATGTTTATTGATGCTTCGCCAGCTATTACCATATTGGCTCCCATTTTAACTCCGGTTGCTGTCAGTTTCGGTATAGACCCGGTACATTTTGGTGTGATTATCGTTGTCAACATGGCTTTGGGCATGATTACCCCGCCCGTCGGCGTCAACTTATTTGTCGCCGCTCGGATCGCTGATATCAGGATGGAACAAATGCTCAAAAATTTAATTCCATTTTGGCTCGTCATTGTTGTCGTTGTGCTCATTATTACGTACATTCCCCAGTTGTCGCTTTGGTTGCCAAATCTTAATTCATAATCGGGGTGATCATTCTTGATTACCACATTTTCATTCATAATCGGAGGTGATCATTCTTGATGGCCACATCTTAAATCATAACTGGAGGTCATCATTCTTGATGATCAAATTTTATTGATCAAGGAGGTTGTCAATGATGAGCAAAGTCAGTGTAAGGAGGTTACCCATCTTGAAAAGAGCAGGTTTGTTGATCATGGTGCTTTTACTCATCTCTTCGGCCGTTGCTTGTGGCGGTGGGACTACATCCGAATCGGCTGATTCGACAAACGATACGGATAACAACACGGATTCGGCTTCGGTCGACGATCCCCAGGTCTTGAAAATGGCTCATTCTAATAACGAAGAGCATAAGTATCATCAGGCCATGGTGGAAGTTAAGAACATGATTGAAGAGAGAAGCGAAGGGCGTTACGAGGTCGAAGTGTTTGCCGGCACATTGGGCAGTGATGAGGATTTAGTCGAAGGTTTACAAATGGGCAGCGTTGACGGGGCGATCATTAATACCGCTGTACTGGCTGCGCTAATCCCTGACTTGGGCGTGATTGATATGCCCTTTATGTTTGAAGATCGGGAGCATGCTTATCGGGTGCTTGATGGTGAAATCGGTGATGATTTTTTACGGCAAATCAATGAAAAAGATATAGTTGCCCTGTCTTATTGGGAAAACGGTTTTAAAGGGATTACGAACAATGAACGTCCCATTAAAACCCCTGATGATTTAAAAGGATTAAAAATTCGGACGATGGAAAGTGAGGTTCAATTGGAAGCTTTTAAAGCGTGGGGGGCTAATCCGACTCCGATGTCGTTTTCGGAAGTTTATCAGGCGATGCAGCAAGGGGTGATCGACGGCCATTTTAATGCACCTGATACAGTCGCGGCGAACAAAATGTGGGAAGTACAGGATTACTACTCGGATATTCCTCTTTTTTACGGGGCGCTTGTTTTCGGATTCAGTCCTCAAACATGGAATCAATTCAGTGAAGAGGATAAGGAAATGTTTACCCAAATTGCTTATGACAGCCGTGATTTTGAACGCGAATTGGCTGAAAAAGAAGCCGTGGCAGGGCTGGAAGAATTGAAAGCCAACATGGACGTGGTTGAAGACCCGGACGTCGAAGCTTTTATCCAATCCGTGGAATCGGTTTGGCAGCAATATGCTGCTGAATTTAGCGACGGCCTGATTGAAAAAGTGGCCAATCACTGAATGAAAAGCCAAAAATTTTCGTGTCCCAATAAAATTTTCATGTCTCAATATCGTATGTACACATTGTCGGAGGGGGAGAAAAGATATGGTTTTTAAAATTGCCGTCATTCCGGGGGACGGG
>CALBTX010000149.1 GCA_937967685.1 uncultured Bacillaceae bacterium
AATGGAATAAAGCAGTACCTTTAAAGATAGTCCTGTGAGGCTAGCAAGGTGCGCGACAGCCAACCGCTCGGTCATGTCAAGCGTTTGTGTACAGAAAGCGCGTGTCAAGTTTTTATGAGAAAGTGCGTGCCAACTGATTGTACAGAATGCGCCGTTGACTCTGCATGAATGAGACCGAGATCATGTTGGATCAGGTTCGCCTGTTTGAAAAAGCATCTTGTCTCAGGACAAGATGCTTTTTTTGCACTGAAAACGGGGGAGGTAGAGTGTCAGGATGAAAGATTTGCTGGCTATCCGAGATTTATCCGCGGTGGAAGTGGAAGAGCTGCTCGTTCGAGCCCAATGTTTGCTGGAGGAAGGTTGCGGAAAACTGTTGCCTGACTGTTTTGTGGCCAACTTGTTCTTTGAGAACAGTACGCGGACGCGGTTTTCGTTTGAAGTGGCCCAGAAAAAATTGGGGATTCATGTCCTCAATTTTCAAGACACTCATTCGAGTATGCAAAAAGGAGAGAGCGTCTACGACACGCTGAAATCGTTGGAAGCGATCGGCGTCCAGGCCGCTGTCATCCGCCATTCAGATAACGGCTTTTTTCAACATCTAAAGCAAGGTCTCTCTATTAGCCTCATTAATGCCGGGACGGGGAATGAAGAACACCCGACACAAGCATTGCTCGACTTGTTAACGATGAAGCAGGAGTTTTCCACGCTGAAAGGGTTGAATGTGGCCATCATTGGTGATATTCGCCACAGCCGTGTGGCCCGTTCCAATTTTTACGCGTTGAAGATGATGGGGGCCAGTGTGATCTTTTCCGGCCCGGATATCTTCCGACCGGACGATGACATCTTGAGGAAGGAAAGCGCATGGCTCCCGCTGGAAGAGGCTCTTTCTCAGGCGGATGTCGTTATGCTGCTCAGAATCCAGTTTGAACGGCATAAAAAACATTTGGGCATGGATCCGCTGACGTATTTCCGGACATTCGGTTTAACGGAAGAGAGAGCGCATTTGATGCCGGATCATGCCATTGTGATGCATCCCGGACCGGTGAACAGGGGAGTGGAAATGGCTCCTTCCCTTGTGGAGTCTCCACGATCAAGAATTTTTAAACAAATGCAAAATGGTGTTGCGGTGCGCATGGCTGTGTTGGAAGCAGTCCTTTCGGCACAGGGAAGCCCTTTAACCCGGGTTTGACCTTAGGTTTATGGACAGCAAAACGTTATGACATTTCCAGGTGATGAAAGAGGAGGCCTGTCAACAGATGAACAAACTCAAGGGGAAGTCACATCGTCTGCAAAAAATACTGGTTATTGGCTCCGGTCCGATCGTTATCGGTCAAGCGGCTGAATTTGACTATGCCGGCACTCAAGCGTGTCAGGCTTTAAAGGAAGAAGGGTATGAAGTCGTCTTGGTCAACAGCAATCCGGCCACCATCATGACCGATACGCATATCGCCGATCGGGTCTACATGGAACCCTTAACTGTTGATTTTGTGACAAAAGTGATCCGACAAGAAAAGCCTGACGGTCTGTTGGCGACCCTGGGCGGACAGACCGCTCTCAACATCGCTGTTGAATTGGAAAAAACAGGGGTGTTGGCTGAAGAAAACGTGGTTCTGCTGGGGACGGATATCGAGGCGATACGAAAGGCGGAAGACAGGAAACTGTTTCGTCAACTGATGCATGAATTGGGAGAACCCGTCCCTCAAAGTGACATCGTCCATTCGGTTGAAGAAGCACTTGCTTTTGTTGATCAAGTCGGCTATCCGGTGATCATTCGGCCGGCGTATACTTTGGGCGGAACCGGCGGGGGCATTGCCGAAAATGAACAAATGCTCATCGACTTTGTCAGCAGTGGATTGAGGTATTCGCCTGTCAAGCAATGTTTGCTGGAGGAAAGCATTGCCGGATTCAAAGAGATTGAATTTGAAGTGATGCGGGATGCGGCCGGAACGTGTCTGACCGTCTGCGATATGGAAAATATCGATGCGGTAGGGATTCATACCGGCGACAGCATTGTCGTGGCGCCCAGTCAAACATTGTCTGAGCGGGATTATCAGATGTTACGCAATGCTGCGTTGAAGATCATCCGGGCGCTGCGTATCGAGGGAGGGTGTAACGTTCAATTCGCCCTTGATCCCGACAGTGATCAATATTATCTCATTGAAGTGAATCCGAGGGTCAGCCGTTCTTCAGCCTTGGCTTCAAAGGCAACCGGCTTTCCGATCGCCAGGTTGGCCGCTAAAATCGCCGTTGGATACCGCCTGGACGAGTTAAGCAATCCGGTGACAGGGCGAACATATGCCAGTTTTGAACCGGTTCTGGATTATGTGGTGACCAAAATCCCGCGCTGGCCGTTCGATAAATTTCAATCGGCCAATCGTACATTGGGAACCCAAATGAAAGCTACAGGTGAAGTGATGGCCATCGGCCGCAACTTTGAAGCCTCTCTTTTAAAAGCGGTTCGTTCTTTGGAGACGGGCACTGACCATTTGGAATCCGCGGAAATCAAACAGCTGAATAACGAACAACTGCGCGAAAAATGTGTGCGGGCGGATGACGAGCGCCTGTTTGCAGTCGCCGAGGCACTGCGCAGGGGGTATACAGTGGAAGAGATCTGGGAATGGACGAAAATCGATCCCTTTTTTCTGAACAAGATCAAACGAGTGATTGACCTTGAAGACGTAGTAAGAGCCAATCCGTTTAAACTGGATCACATGGCGGAAGCGAAACAGAAAGGATTTACCGATCGGAAAATTGCGGAGTTGTGGTCAGTCACCGAAGAAGAAGTGCGTTCATTCAGAAAACAAAAAGCGCTGTATCCGGTTTATAAAACGGTAGATACGTTCGCTGCGGAATTTGAGGCGTACACCCCCTATTATTACTCAGCATACGAGGAAGAAAATGAGTCTATTTCATCAACAAAGAAAAAAGTGATCGTCCTGGGGTCGGGACCGATTCGCATCGGGCAGGGGATCGAGTTTGACTATGCCACTGTCCATGCCGTCTGGGCCATCAAGGAGGCCGGATACGAAGCGGTGATCATCAATAACAATCCGGAGACCGTTTCAACCGATTTTAATATTTCCGATAAGCTGTATTTTGAACCTTTGTACGTTGAAGACGTGCTGGATATCATTGAACATGAGCAGCCGGAAGGCGTCATTGTCCAATTTGGCGGACAAACGGCGATTCAGTTAACCACTGTTCTTGAAAAAGAAGGGATACCGATATTAGGCACGCATCAAAGTCACATAGATGCGGCCGAAGACCGTGAAAAATTCGAGCGCCTGCTGGCTGAATTAAATTTGAGCGCGCCTCCCGGCCGGACGGTCACTTCGGTTGAGGAAGCGTTGGAGACGGCCGACGGATTGGGTTTTCCCATTCTGGTGCGCCCTTCATATGTACTTGGTGGCCGAGCGATGGAAATCGTCTACAACAAGGAAGAATTGCTCGATTATATGCACAAAGCCGTTAAAGTCAACCCGGATTACCCCGTGCTCATCGATCGTTATCTCATGGGCAAAGAATTCGAGGTCGATGCGGTATGCGACGGTGACGATGTATTCATACCGGGCATTTTGGAACATATTGAAAGAGCTGGCGTCCATTCCGGAGATTCGATCGCTGTCTATCCGCCGCAGACGATCGGGGAGGATGTGAAAAACCGAATCATCGAGATGACGACACGCTTGGCCAAAGGATTGGAAATTAAGGGTCTCTTGAACATCCAGTTTGTTCTTTACCGCGATGAGGTTTATGTCTTGGAGGTCAATCCCCGTTCATCAAGAACGGTTCCGTTTTTAAGCAAGATCACCGGCATTCCCATAGCCAATTTGGCCGCGAAGGTGATTTTAGGACACACGCTGCAAGCTTTAGGTTATCCCGGGGGATATCATCCTGAGGAGAAGTTCGTTTCTGTCAAAGTTCCGGTCTTTTCCTTCGCCAAGCTGCACCGGGTAGATATTACCCTCGGACCGGAAATGAAATCGACCGGGGAAGTGATCGGCAGGGATGTCAATTTGGAAAAAGCATTATATAAAGGACTGCTAGCCTCGGGAATGAGCATCCCTGCTCAGGGGACGGTTTTGGTCACGGTGGCGGACAAAGATAAAGAGGAAGTGATGGACATCGTCCGCGGATTTCATCAGCTCGGTTTTAAACTGTTGGCTACAGAAGGGACGGCCAAATGCATTCAAAAGGCTGGCTTGCCGGTGATGTCCGTGAACAAGTTAAATAAGGCGCCGAACATCCTTGACTCGATCCGTCGCGGGGAAGTTCATTTTATTATCAATACGTTAACGAAAGGAAAACAGCCGGCCCGGGATGGTTTCCGCATCCGCAGGGAGGCGGTCGAAAACGGGGTCGTTGTCTTTACTTCATTGGATACGGCTCAAGCGATGTTAAGGGTGCTGGAAACGATCACTTTTTCTGCGATTCCAATGCCGCCCTCTGCGTCGCGGTCCAAGAAAGAGGTGCTGACGAGTGAGTCATGAGTCTTCAACAAAAACTCAACCAAATCGTTTGGACGCGGAAAGGAACGTGAACAAAATCTCTCAGGAAATGCTGGGCGTCGTGGAGAATGAATCGATTGCCGAAAACATTTACCGCATGAAATTAACGGGAAATATGGCCAAGCGTATGTCTCAGCCGGGACAATTTATCCATTTGAGATGTGCGGACGGATTTGCACCACTGTTGCGCCGTCCGCTGAGCATTTGCGATGTGGATCAGTCAGCCTCGGAAATGAGCATCATCTATCGTCTGGAGGGAGAGGGGACCCGACGATTGTCTGCCAAGCAAAAAGGAGATGTGCTGGATGCTTTGGGCCCCCTGGGCCGGGGGTTTCCGATCAATGCGTCTGGCAAGGGGGATCGGGCACTGATCGTCGGAGGGGGCGTCGGTGTTCCGCCACTGTATTATCTTTCCAAACAGTTGGTGGCTCGGGGAGTGCAAGTGACCCATGTTTTAGGGTTTGGCTCTAGAGGCGCGTCTTTTTTGACAGATGAATTTGCCCGGCTGGGCAAAACGTATGTCACGACCTTGGACGGATCGCTGGGGACGAAAGGGATGGTGACCCACGTCCTGGACTCGCTGCCGCTAAATAGCTGGAAAACGGTGTTCGCCTGCGGTCCGGTGCCTATGTTGAGGGCACTGTCAGACAGGTTTTGTTCACGGAATGCTCCTCAGCCAGCGCCGGAAGTCTTTTTGTCCCTGGAGGAACGGATGGGCTGCGGCATCGGGGCCTGTTTTGCCTGTGTTTGCCGCACGCCGCATTCGGACACGGATTACAGGAAAGTGTGTGCTGACGGTCCGGTGTTTAAATTGGGGGAGGTGATCATATGAGACCGTTAACGGCTGTCGATGACAAAAACATTTTGACCGATTTGACTCACGGGAAAAAAAGCGCAGACCCATCGGCGACTTCCCGCTTGCGAGTCAAACTGGGGAAGCTGGAACTGAACAATCCGGTCATGCCCGCTTCCGGCTGTTTCGGTTTTGGCCGAGAATTCAGCCAGTTATATTCTTTGGACGTGCTGGGAGCCATTGTCATCAAGGCCACGACGTTAGAGCCCCGTTTTGGCAATCCCACCCCTCGTGTCGCTGAAACTCCGAGCGGTATGCTCAATGCCATTGGATTGCAAAACCCGGGTTTGGACAAAGTGATGGCAGAAGAGCTGCCCTGGCTTGAACAGTTTCAAGTGCCAGTGATCGCTAATATTGCCGGGACGGCAATGGAAGATTATGTTCGGGTGGCTGCTGAGATCAGCACGGCCCCGAATGTGCAGGCTCTCGAACTGAACATTTCTTGCCCGAATGTCAAATGTGGCGGCATCAGTTTTGGAACAGATCCGCAGATTGCGGCTGAGCTGACCAAAGCGGTGAAACAAACGACTGATTTGCCTGTTTTTGTCAAGTTGTCCCCGAATGTGACGGACATTGTGGACATCGCTAAGGCGGTTGAGCAGGCAGGTGCAGACGGTTTGAGCATGGTTAACACCCTTTTGGGCATGCGCATCGATATAAAAACAAAACGTCCCGTTTTAGCCAACGCTTCAGGCGGACTGTCCGGCCCGGCTATTAAGCCGGTGGCCATTCGTATGATCTATGAAGTGAGCCAACAGGTCGACATCCCCATCATTGGCATGGGGGGCATCCACTCTGCGGAAGATGTCATCGAATTTATTCTGGCCGGGGCTTCCAGTGTGGCGATAGGGACGGCGAACTTTGTAGACCCTTACGTCTGTCCGAAAATTATCCGGCGTCTGGAAGAATTGTTGGCTGAGATGGATGTGTCCTCCGTGACAGAATTAATCGGAATGGGGTGGAAAAATTGAACACGAAGCCAAAGATTGCCAAGAATCGCCTCCCGATCATGATTGCCTTGGACGTGGGATCATCACAAGAAGCTCTTGAGATGATTTCTCGATTGGAAGGGGCGGTCGACCACGCTGATCCTCTGTATGTCAAAATCGGCATGCAGCTGTATTATGCTGAAGGACCCGGTCTGATCGAGCGCCTCAAAAAGCGGGGCGTATCCGTTTTTCTCGATTTGAAACTGTACGATATTCCCAACACGGTGAAAGGTGCGGCATGCTCCTTAACCCGTTTAGGGGTGGATATGTTTAACGTTCACTGTGCCGGAGGCGTTAAAATGATGGAAGCGGCGCTCGAAGGAGTGGAGCAAGGCCTTGAACGGCAAAGAGAGAGGCCCAAAGTGATTGGTGTGACCCATTTAACGAGTATTAGTCGGCAAGTGATGAATGAACAGATCGGTATCCCGGGAACGGTGGAAGAAGCGGTGCTGCACTATGCATTGCTCAGTCAACAAGCGGGTTTGGACGGCGTTGTTTGTTCTCCGGTTGAAGTGCCGGTTGTTAAACGGGCATGTGGCAAAAATTTTTTAACGGTGACGCCGGGAATTCGTCCAGTTGACGGTTTCAATGATGATCAAGTGCGCGTCTCTACGCCTCGAGAAGCGCTTGAGCTGGGCACAGATTATATGGTCATCGGCCGGGCCGTTTTAAATGCTGATGATCCGGCCGAAGCCTACCGCAGCATCCTGAACGAAATAACTGTAGACAGATCGCCGGGGCGCCGGCGCATTTTTTAGCGGTGCGGATCTCTCAAAAAATCAATGTGAAAGTTCTTAAAATGATGATCAAGCCAGGGGGAATGAGTAAATGGTGGAACAAAAAGTAAAACCATCTCAAGCGATGACCATCGCCAAAAAGTTATTGTCCATCGGAGCTGTTCATTTGCGGCCTAATGAACCTTTCATATGGTCCTCAGGTATTCAATCTCCTATTTATTGTGATAACAGGCTGACTTTGTCTTACCCCAGTCTGCGACGGGAGATTGCAGCGGGGCTTGTCCATTTGATTCAGACGCATTATCCGGATGCAGAGATGATTGCTGGAACGGCCACAGCCGGTATTCCCCATGCCGCTTGGGTGGCCGAACGCATGAATCTGCCGCTGTGTTATGTGCGGGCAAATGCTAAAAGCCACGGTAAACAAAACCAAATAGAAGGTGATTTGAAAGTCGGTTCAAAAACGGTCGTCGTTGAAGACTTGATATCGACCGGGGGAAGTTCGCTGAGAGCGGCTCAAGCGCTTCAAAATGCCGGGGCGGACGTTCTGGGTGTTGTCGCTATTTTTACTTACGAATTTGAGCAGGCTGAAAAAGCTTTTTTTCAGGCGGGCCTCAGTTATCAAACGTTAAGCAATTATTCATCTTTGCTTCAGGTTGCCGAATACGAAAATATGTTTACGGAAGAAGAATTATGTAAACTTAAAAAATGGAACCCTTTTTAAAAATATGGAAAGCATTTGAGCAAGTGATCTCATCAGTTATGTCAAATGTAAGATGTTATGTCAAAT
>CALBTX010000150.1 GCA_937967685.1 uncultured Bacillaceae bacterium
ATTTGTCATCGAAAAAATATTTTCTGTTTGAGCATTAAAATTTACAAACCAGAAACCTGATTTATATAATAGATGGGCATATTTCAACTGAATGGATATGGAGGAGAAAACAGGTGAAAAAAATCGTTGTGCTTTTATGGGGATTAATGTTCATGTTGTTGTTGGCTGCTTGTGGCCAAGAAACCGAAAATGCGACCAACAATTCAACGAGCAATACAACGAATCATGCCAACAATAGCGAAACATCTCAGGAAACGAGTGAAGGGGATACCCCTGTGTTTATGATCGGAGGCATCCCGGATCAGGATGTTTCCGAATTGAACAGACGTTTTGGTGAAATGGCTGAATATCTTGCTGAAGCCACCGGCATGGAAGTGGAGTATGCTCCTTCTGTCGATTATGCGGCTTTGGTGACTGCTTTTGAAAGAGGGGACATCCATTTGGCCTGGTTTGGTGGTTTGACAGGGGTTCAAGCCAGAAATGCCGTACCTGATGCTGAAGCGATTGCCCAAAGACCGATGGACGAACAGTTTCATTCCGTCTTTATCGCTCAGAGTGATTTGGATGTTCAAGAATTGGCAGATTTAAAAGGACTGAGTTTTACGTTTGGCAGCGAAAGCTCCACATCAGGTCATTTAATGCCTCGTCACTTCATGATTGAAGCCGGTATTGATCCTGAGGAGGATTTGGACGGCATACCCAACTATTCCGGTTCCCACGATCAAACGTATCAGCTGGTCGAATCTGGATCGTTTCAGGCGGGTGCTTTGAATGAAGCTGTCTGGGAAAGCGCTGTCAAGGAAGGAAAGGTGGATACGAATAAGGTCAAAGTTTTTTATACGACTCCCGCATACTATGATTACCACTGGACGATTAACGTTGTCGATGATGTTTTCGGTGAGGGAACTAAGGACAAAGTGAGAGAGGCGTTGCTCAATATGCATAGTGAGGAACATGACGTGCTTGAACACTTTCAAACCGATCGGTTCATTGAAACTAAAAACGAAAACTATCAAGCGATTGAAGAGGTGGCCAAAGAATTAGGCATTATTCAATGAATAGGCATGATCCAATAGGGAAGCGATTTAGGGGGAGAAAATAAAGATGTCAGACAAAAACTCCTTCACTTTAAAAGATGTTTCCAAAACATTCGAAGAGACTCAGGCGCTTTCATCGGTCAGTTTGTCTATTGAACAAGGAGAAATCATCGCTTTAATCGGACCCAGCGGTGCCGGCAAGACCACCTTGTTGAACATTCTCTCCAATATCATTCAACCTGATGAAGGAAAAGTCCGTATTTACGGGAAAGCGGCTGCTCAATATTCGTCCGGCAGAGAATTGGCCCGGAAAGTCGGTCTGATGAGACAACAGTTCGATCTGGTAGGACCGTTGCCCGTCATTCATAATGTACTGGCGGGAAAGTTGGGGGAATGGGGATTGTTAAAATCGATGATTTCCTTTCTCTTTCCCCGGGATAAAGATGAAGCCGCCGACGCCTTGGAAAGGGTGGGTTTACTGGATAAAATGTATGACAAAACCTCGAATCTCTCAGGCGGAGAGCAGCAGCGGGTCGCATTGGCTCGACTGTTTCTGCAAAAACCGCAAGCCATCCTTGCCGATGAACCCGTCGCTTCATTGGACCCCGCCCGGGCTGAAGATATTATGTCCATGTTGGTCCAAATGGTTCAACAAGAAAAGCAGACGCTTGTCGCCAGTCTGCACTCGATTGATCTGGCCAGAAAGTATTGCAACCGCCTCATTGCTTTAAAGGATGGAAGCATCTATTTCGACCTGCCCACGGCGGAAGTGACTGACCAACAACTAACCGGTCTGTATCAACTGATGGAATCAAAGGACGGTGCGACGGTTGCAGCATTTTCATAAGAAAAACATACTGACCGGCCTCTTGATTCTCGTTTTTGTTTGGAGTCTATTTTCTGTTCAATGGCGTGCTGATCTTTTCCATTCGGGCGGTCAATCGACATTTCTGCACATCTTGCTTGGACTCATCCAGCCTGATCTATCGACAGATATCTTGCAGCTGGCCATCGTCTCTTCCTGGAGAACCTTGACCTATGCGGTGGCCGGAATGTCTTTAGCCCTTATTGTGGCATTTGTTGTCGGCATTCTCGCTTCAGGCATTTTAACGAAAGGAAAAACTCAGCGCACGGCCATCGTCGGCTTTTTCAGGGGGCTGCTGGGCTTTATGCGGGCCATTCATGAGCTTGTCTGGGCCTGGCTGTTTGTTGCCGCTGTCGGATTGTCCCCCTTTGCTGCCGTCTTTGCCATTGCCATTCCTTATGGAGGGATTTTGGGCCGCATCTTTGCCGATATGTTGAATGACGTCCCCGCTGCGCCGATCAATGCGTTAAAAGCGTGCGGCAGTTCTCGCTGGCAATTATTAATGTACGGCTATATTCCCCATGCGGCGGCGGACATGCTCAGCTATACGATGTACCGCTTTGAATGTGCCATCCGCTCGTCGGCCATTATGAGTTTCGTCGGTTTGGGAGGATTGGGTTATCAAATCCAGCTTTCTTTAGAGGATTTAAAATATGATGAGGTCTGGACCTTTATGTTCTTTCTGCTCGGCATGGTGATTGTCGTCGACCTATGGAGCCAACAGTTGAGAAAGAGGTTGGTCGCATGACACAGTCTGCCAAAAAACTGAGGCGTCCATTCCGATTCGGCTTCGTCAAGTTTTCTTTTTTGATCGCCCTGTTGCTGATCTTGTCCTCATGGATATTTATTTTTTGGGTGGAAGAGGCCGATTTCTTGGGACTATTCTCAGAAAAAAATAGAGACCATACCAAAAATTTTTTAAGCAACATGGCGGGAATCGGTGTAGAAAACCCGGCATTTTTGGATGCGGAAAAATGGAAACAAGCCCTGTGGCTGACGTATGAAACGTTGCAAATGAGCGTGATGGCCATCGGTTTTGCCACTATGGCCATGCTGCTAACGGTCGTTCCGGCAGCGAGAAATGCAGCAGACGGCACGCTGACGGTGACCAAAAAATGGTACGGTTGGTTGGTCTATGGTGTGATTCGTTTTCTGTATGTCTTATCCAGAGCCGTTCCCGAACTGATCTGGGCGATGATGATCATATTTATCTTCAAACCCGGGATTTTACCGGGAGCGATTGCTCTTGCATTGCACAATTTTGGTATTTTGGGTAAGCTATGCGCAGAGGTCATCGAAGATTTGGACATGCGTCCGATTCGCAGCTTGGCCTCATCCGGGGCGGGTAAAGTTCAACTGCTTGTCTACGGCATCATCCCGGAAGTCATGCCCAAGTTTATTTCCTACATTTTATACCGTTGGGAAGTCATTATCAGGACGACAATTGTCGTCGGTTTTGTCGGTGCAGGCGGTCTGGGGATGGAATTTAAATTGAGCATGAGCTGGTTCCATTATACGGATATGACCCTGTTTCTCATCTGTTATGTGATGCTTGTCTGGATGGTCGATTTTCTTTCCGAAAAACTGCGCAAAGCCATGCGCTAACAAAGCGATTTGTTAAGGGTTCGAAGCACGCTTGAACAAACAGCACGTTTGAAATGCGTTCACTCTTGTTAAAGCACCAGCTCTTGGTGTGAAGCACACCTGAATAAAAGTCCGCCGCCAGTCTTGGTGAATGTTTTGATTAATGAGGATGAAAGGAGAATTCAATGTCCAGCACACAAACTCCTTTATCTGTATTGAATCTTGTGCCGATTCGTGAAGGGCAAGGACCTGAGGAAGCGATCAAAGATATGGTTGATTTGGCCCGAGCCACTGAAAGGTTAGGCTATAAGCGGTATTGGATTGCCGAACATCACAATACACCGGCATTAGTCAGTTCAGCGACTTCGATCTTGATCAAGCACACGTTGGAACATACGCAACATATTCGTGTTGGATCCGGCGGCGTGATGCTGCCCAATCATTCTCCTTTGGTCGTCGCCGAACAATTCGGAACAATGGCCAGAATCTATCCCGACCGATTGGATTTGGGTCTCGGCCGTGCACCAGGGACTGACATGAAGACGGCGAACGCACTCAGACGATCTCGACACGATTCCGTGCATACATTTCCAGAAGATATCAAAGCTTTGTTAACGTATTTTGGTCCCGAGGAAATGCAAGGTGATGTAAAAGCCTATCCAGCGGTCGGCACGAATATTCCCATTTATATCCTCGGTTCATCTCCGGATTCCGCCCGACTAGCCGCCAAATTAGGTTTGCCGTATGTTTTTGCCTCTCATTTTGCACCGAAATTCATGGAGATGGCGATTTCTATTTACCGCAATCAATTTCAACCATCAGCATATCTTGATGCGCCTTACATGATCATCTGTCTGAATGTGATTGCCGCTGAAACGGATGAAGAAGCGAAGTTTGAAATGACAACGATGCAGCAATTTTTTAGCCATGTCGTTCGGGGTTCACAGACATTTTTACCTCCACCGGTTGAAAACATGGACGACCATTGGAGTCCCTACGAGCAGGAAATCGCTTCATCGATGTACAGTATGACTTTTTTGGGCAGTCAACATTCGATCCGTGAACAGTACTCAAGATTCCAAGCCAAATATAACCCGGATGAAATCATGGTCGTCACTTATATTTATGACCAAGCGAAACAAATCCGTTCCTATGAACTTTTTCAAGAAGCTGTGAACGGCGATTAAACAGCTGGCATCCGCCCAAAAGCGGTTTCATCGTCTTTCAACCGAGGAATGGTCAATCGGCCATCATCAGTACATCCCATAAGGTTGAGTCACCTTATGGGATGTTATTTCTATTTCCCCAGCATCAAGCGGTGTTGATGAAACATTTTATTTGCAATCAGGAATAAGAGCATGATCATGAGCACATAACTCGATGCAGCCAGGCCAAATGCCCCCAGCGTGATCTGTTCACTGAATGTATCTCGGACGAACAGAAACAAGTTCAGTACCGGAATCGCATAAAGCCAGGTGATCAAAGATTCACTCATAAAGAACATAAACAGTAGCGGCAGCACTAATAGTCCGAAAAGGGGGGTCAGATAATATCCCGCTTCTTTGACCGAATTGGCCAGCATGCTGAAAATCATTTCCACAGCGGAGATAAAAACGGCAAACAGCGTGATCAAGACCATACTCATGCCGACAAATCCCCACGGATGTTCAATGCCAGCAAATCCCATTTTCAAATTTGCGGTGAACTGTAACTCTATCGCAAAGATCAGCAAACAAAAAAGCCCGGTAAAGATCCCCAATAACGCAATCGTCGTCCACTTGGCCAATAATACTTTGCATGGCTTGACCGGCGTGATTAATAATGCCTCGATGGTTTGCTTCTCTTTTTCTCCGGCAAACAATTCTGTTGCTGAGGGATAGGACCCATTGGCTATGGCAATCGGGATCAGCACAGGAATCAATACGGTCAACAAAAAAGAGGCCAGTGCGTGATCTTCATCTTTAATGGCAGTTTCTTGAACTTGAAAAACATTTGTCAGTTCTGCGTCTATATTCGCTGCAATTAATCTGTTTTCGACAATCAATGATTCCCATTCAGAAAAAACGGAGGCCAACATAATGTAAGCCGCGGAAGATTCCTGGCTGCTGGGATCGTAGAGAATCTCCACTGCAACGGGCGTTAGGCTTTCCATTTTCTCTTGCCAATTGGCATCAATTCGTAGCCCGGCATGCACTTGTTTATCTTCAATCTGTTCCGACAAATTTTCTTCTTGCTCTATCTTCACCTCCGGCAATAATACCTCCAATTCTTGCAACAAATGATTGTCCACATCTGCATCAATGCCGATCACATAATCATTGGAATCCGTATCGGAGAGGAGTCTATCATAAAAGAAAGTCAGACCGGACATCAGCAAAATGGGGATCAAAATCAAGAGTGTGATGCTCCGCCTGTCACGTAAAACATCTTTTAGTTCTTTCATTAAAATGGTTCTAAACATATAAATCCCCCCTGACAATTTTAGAAGTGAATAAATAATTGAGATCACGGCTTCCTTCTTGATCATAGAGTGTTTCCAATTCGCCCTGATAAACGATTTGTCCTTTGTGAATCATGACCACGTCATCACACAGTTGTTCCACCTCGTCCATCATATGGGTGGAGAACATAATTGTTTTTCCTTCTTCTTTTAATTGATAAATAAATTCACGGAACACATTGGACGAGGTAATATCCAACCCGGTTGTCGGTTCATCGAACAATAAAATGTCCGGATCATGGATGAGCGTTCGGGCAATGGCAACTTTTTGCTTCATGCCTTTGGAGAACCCTTCAACCTTGCGATCCAAATATTTACGCATTCCGAATCGTTTGGCCAGCATATCGATTCGGTTTTTTATATCGTGTTTGGACATGCTGTACAAACTGGCAAAATAAGCTAAATTTTCACGCGCTGTCAGCCTGTTGTACAGCCCTGTTTCCGCTCCGAACAAGACTCCCATGGAAGCGCGCACTTGTTCTCTATTGGCAAAAATATCTTCACCTTGAATCGTAATCTGTCCTTCGTCCGGTTCGATCAAAGTACAGAGCATCCTCAACAGAGTTGTTTTTCCCGCGCCGTTTTCTCCAATCAGTCCGACGACATGGCCTTTCTGAATGGAAAGCGAGATGAAGTCTATCGCTTTAATGATCCGCTTCTTATCCCTGAACTGTTTGGACACATTTTTGAATTCGATCATGCTTAGCACCCTCCTTATTCTGCCTTGATTATAATGGCCATTTATTTTGACGACCACCATCTTGTCGCCAAGAGGGTCTTACTTGTCGTCAATAGTCCAAATCAAGCCGCTAATGGTTTATACTATTAATGCAGGAAAGGTGAAGGAGAAGAAAGCATGATAAGAACGGGAATTGTCGATGACCGGCCCATAGATCTGGAAAAGCTGCTTTATCTTTTACAAGAGATAGAAGATATACAGATCATTTTTTCAACGACGGACGCAGAAGAAGCTTACCGTGAAATTCGTAAGAATGAAATTGATCTTTTGATCGCCGATATAGAAATGCCCGGAATCACCGGTTATGAACTGGCAGATTTTATTCACGTGCACGGACTGCACATTACGGTCATTTTTGTCACTGCCAAAAGCGGGTACGCTGTTCAAGCTTTTGAACTGAATGTGCATGATTATATTATGAAGCCGTATACGAAAGAACGCCTTGTGCAGTCTTTGGACCGTTATCGGGAAAAACGGCATGCCGGAAACTTGACAGGGCGATTGGTGTTAAAGCGCAAAGGGCATATCGAGATGATTCCCAAAAAAGACATCATCTTTATTGAACGCACCGGACGTTCGACAACGATACACACGACGAGAGGCGTTTATGAAGCCTATATGTCCATGAACGATTGTGAAGGAAGTTTACGGGAAAATAATTTCATCCGTTCACACCGCTCATTTATCATCAACTTACATTATGTACAGAGTTTTTCGGTCTACACCAAAAAATCATACAGTGTCTCATTTGAAGGGACGAAAGAAACCGCTCTAATCACAAAAGATAAACTCGCTTATTTACAAGAATATTATTTTTAAGGATGTGTAAGAAATATGTCGGTGCTCATTTGGCCGCTAGCGGTGCTCTTGATGATTTGGTGGCAGGCCTATACTTTGGCTGTTTTGCTGAGTGTCGGGTTCATGCTCAACCTTATCGAATTCAAGAGGCGGACATACCCGACCGCCGTGAAATGGATGGCCGTTTTACTCCACCTGGCCTGGTTGACCGCCGCCATTCTAACGAACATACCCGTTTTAGCCGTTGGCATGCTCTGGCAATTCATCGGAATCATGCTTATCCATCGCGCGTTTGCCAAAGAAGCATCTCAATCATACGCCGAGTTAGAACGAAGTTATGAACAGCAAACGCAACTGCTTGATGAACTGCGGCAGCAGCGACATGATTTACACAAACATTTGGCCGCCCTTGAATATGGCAGCGGGGAGTCAGACAATGCCTATCGGAAAGCACTTCTTAAACGCCATTCAAAAATTGATCAGGTCTTGAAAAACGAAAATCACATTGTAGCCGGTGCACTTTATGCCTCTCTGCAAGAAGCAGAACGTCATCAGGTTGACGTCACCTTGTCCATGCAGCATCCGCTGTCGGGATTGCCCCTGACAAGGCTTGATCTCGTTTCCCTGATCGGCAATATGCTGACAAACGCTATAGAAGCGGCCGCAGAATATCGACAAAAAACCGGCAACGATGCAAATGTCCAGCTCAGCTGCCGCAAACAAAGCGGCATCTGGATTCTTGTCTGCCAAAACGACAGCGTTCCTCTCGCTGATGACATTTTGGATCGGCTCTACACCTCTAGGGCCAAATCGACAAAAGGGGGAAATCACGAAGGTCTCGGTACTTGGCAAATTAAGCAAATTGTAAAAAGCCACGATGGTACCTTAGATTTTTCATTGATTGACAATCAATACACGTTAAAAATCAAAATACCCGCCATTCAGAACCATATTTTAAAAGGTGTAGGCAGGAAGTAGGAGATAAATGTCTAAATAGTATAACGATTAGACTTTAAGGAAAGCATCCTTCAATTGCCAGCATGTTCCCATTGCTGTATCCTATCGATTGTCGATATGAGGTGCTCCTTTTGATATAAGGGCCTTATTCAAAGTGCAAGAATCAAACTGAAAAGGAGAGAAGGAAACGATGAAAAAAGCTTTGGTTGTTGTCGATATGAACAATGATTTCGTCCATGATCAAGGGACGCTGACGTGCGGAGAGGCGGGACAAAAAATTGTTCCGTATATCATTCAATTAATAAACGATTTTCAAAAGGATGGGCATTTCGTCGTGTTTGCCAATGACCATCACCAGCCAGATGACGAGGAGTTTAACGTCTGGCCCAAGCATTGCGTGGAAGGAACATGGGGAGCAGAGCTCTTCGGGGAATTAAAAAATCTATCCGCTCATGTCCCGCTTTTAAAAAAGACGAAGTATGACGCTTTTTACCAAACGGAGTTGGAGGAAATGTTACGCCAACAAGCTGTCCAGGAAGTTCACGTTGTCGGCGTGTGCACATCGATTTGTGTATACGCCACCTTGCAAGGTGCTTATTTTAGAGGCTTCCGCACGGTCACTCACCGAGAAGGGGTGGGGGACTTTAACCCCAAGGCACACGATTTCGCCTTGGAACATGTGTCGAACGTATTCAAAACGGAAGTTTATTGAAAAACCTGGAAGATTATTGAAAAAGTTTATTAAAAAAATCATTGCGCATTCCAATCTGGTATAGAAAAAGGGGTTGACCTTCGGCTTGTTTAAAGAACGGATCGTCATCACGGGAATGGGAGCGGTTACACCATTAGGAATCGGAGTAGCGACCTTTTGGAACAATTTGCTGATGGGTCAAAGCGGTATCTCCTCCATCAGCCGCTTCGACGCCAAAGATTTGCCGGTTCACATAGCGGCCGAAGTGAAGCCGTTTACTCCTGAGGATTATTTACCAAAAAAAATCGTCAGGCAAACCGATCTTTTTATGCAATTTGCTTTGGTCGCTGCCCGGGAAGCTTTGATGGAAAGCCAGCCCCAAGCTGACCCGGAGCGGATCGGCATCGTCGTGGGCACGGCGCTAGGAGGGATCGCAACCATCACTTCCACCCAGGAAGAGGTCACCCGGAGCGGAAAATACAGAGTGAGTCCTTATTTTGTACCGAAGATTCTGGGCAATATGGCCGCTGCCCAGATCGGAATTGAACACGGTTTCACCGGACCCAGCTATACGATCAACACCGCTTGTTCATCCGGGTCCGATGCCATCGGCATGGCCGCCATGCTCCTCAAAACAGGTCAAGCGGATGTCATCGTCGCTGTCGGAGCAGAGACGATATTGTGCGCTGTCATGGATGCCGGACTCGCTTCCGCCCGCGCCTTAACAACCCGGAACACCAATCCGGAACAGGCCAGCCGTCCTTTTGATTTACAGCGGGACGGGTTTGTCATGGGGGAAGGGGCCGGAGCAGTGGTTCTGGAAAGATTGGCAACAGCCAAACGAAGGGAGGCTGATATTAAAGCGGAACTTTTGGGCTATGCCACCTGTACGGATGCTTATCATATTACCGCACCGGATCCCGACGGCCAAGGTGAGATTCGATCCATGCGCCTCGCCTTACAAGATGCCAAGATGGCCCCCACAGAAATTGATTATATTAATGCTCACGGGACTTCAACGAAGATGGGAGACCGAATCGAATCTCAATCGATCAAAGCTGTTTTTGGAGAACATGCCAAAAACATTCCGGTCAGTTCAATTAAAGGAGCGACCGGTCATTTAATCGGAGCAGGGGGGGTGATTGAATTTATCGCTTGTATTCAGTCGATTCAAGCTGGAGTCGTTCCGCCAACGCTGAATTACGAACATCCGGATCCTGAGTGTGATCTCGATTATGTACCCAATCAACCGAGAAAGGCCAGTGTGAAAGCGGCCATGTCCAACTCATTTGGATTCGGCGGACAAAACTCAACCTTGATTGTCGGGGAGTACAAGTAATGTCCTGCTCAAATGGCGTGCATCATGACTTGCATCCCCATCGTCAAATGAAAAATATTTAACGAAAGGATGGCTGAGTCAGATGAAAACATTGACAGAAACGCAGTTTACGTATGATGTCAGCATGTTTAAAGAAACATTTGAACACGAATTTACGTATATCAACGGATTTTTGCGTAACGTACACCGATTCAAAAACCGTCCGGCACTCACTTGCCCGCTCCGTGAGCACACCTGGACGTATGCGGAGTTAAACGAAGAAGTGAACAAGTTAGCCCATGCGCTTTTGGCCGATGACGTCGGAAAAAACGATGTGGTCATGTACCAACTGCTGAACTCTGCCGAATTCGTCTTCTGCTACCTTGCTCCACAGAAAATCGGAGCGATCAACTGTCCGATTAACTTTCGTCTGTCTCCGGGAGAGACGGCTTCCATTATTGATGACAGCCAACCGGTCGTTTTCATTTACGACGCCGACATTAAAGAAACGGCGGAAAAAGCGCTGGCTATGGCCAAACATCAACCAAACCGGGTGATCATGGTGGATATGTCCGGGGAACAGGAAGCACCCGCGGGACATGAGATTTACAGCGATTATGTACAGAACCAGCCTGTAGAGGATCCGGTGATCGACCTGCCCAGACACATCTATGATGAGACCACAAGATTGTATACGTCTGGAACAACGGGAAACCCAAAAGGGGTACCGATTAATAATATTAATGAAATCTTATCCGCTCATGATGTAGCGATGCACTTTCCGTTAAGCCCCGTTGACAAAACGATGAATATGAGCCCCTGGTTTCACCGGGGAGGCATTCATTCCGGAGGGCCGACGCCAACGCTGTATATGGGCGGAGAAATCGTTATTCTGCGGCATTTTAATCCAAAAGTTTGCCTGGACTATGCTGAAAAATATGAAATTTCATTTTTAATCGGAGCTCCCCCGATGCTCAAGTTGCTGCATGAGACACAACAAACGAGAAAAGCTGACCTGTCCAACTTGAAAGGCATCGTTACCATGGGAGCGCCATTGGAGAAAGAAGATTGCAAAAAATATCATCAATCGTTGACCCGAAACATTTTCAACGGGTATGGCACCTCGGAAGCGTTTTGGAACACTTTCTTGCGCCCGTATGATTTGCCGGAGATGGCCGGTTCAGTCGGTCGGTCCTGCACCGATGACGATGTTGCTGTCGTCAAAGTATATCCGGATCGCCGGGCAGAACCGAACGATTTCGTGGCCAAAGACGGTAAAGAAGTGGGTGAGGTGATTGTCAGAGCACCGGGAAAAACAACCTATGCTTACATCAATGAAGAAGAGAAAAGCAGGAAAGTTTTTTATAAAGGCTGGGTCTACATCGGCGACATGGGCACATGGGACGAAAACGAATTTGTCACCGTCGTCGGGCGCAAGGACGATATGATCGTCTCTGCAGGAGAAAATATTTATCCTACACAAGTGGAAGAAATTTTAAACCTGCATCCTAAAGTCAAGGAATCGGTCGTCGTCGGCGTACCCGATGACCTGCGGGGAGAAGCGGTCGCCGCCTACATTATTAAAGCAGATGAGTCTCTCACCATTCAAGAATTGCACAAATATTGCGCGGATCATCCCATGCTGGCTGACTATAAGAGACCTCGATTCTACCGTTTCGTCGAAGCATTACCGTACACGGCAACGGGAAAAAAGAAACATTTTGTCATCAGAGAAATGGCTTTGAAAGATCAGAAATCAGGTCTTTTACAGAGATGGTAATGTTTTAACATCCGGCTGACAGACCCTCCCGCTTCTAAACGGAACGGCGGTGGGCGTATGTCACCTGCTTTCCGGCCGAAAACAAAACCCCTAAATAACTTTGAGTTTCCGCAAAACTTGGGGATGGATCTCTGGATCAGCCCGTTATGACGTTCATTTGTCCCCCTCTCACTGGCTGTGTAGGGATG
>CALBTX010000151.1 GCA_937967685.1 uncultured Bacillaceae bacterium
GTGCTGTTCTGGAAACGATCTGGACGGCCATTCCGATCGTTCTTCTCATTATTTTAGCGGTTCCGACCGTCATGACGACATTTTCTTTGGCTGAACCAGCCACTGATGTTGAAACAAGTGCGGAAGCAGCCGAAGATGAGGAGGCGGTTGAGGCTTCTGAAGAAGGGCCGTTGCGTGTCAAAGTGACGGCTTATCAATTCTGGTGGCAATTCGAATACCCTGATCATGGCATCGTTACGGCTCAAGATTTATATATTCCGACCGGCGAAAAAGTGTATTTTGAACTGACGGCTGAAGATGTGATCCATTCGTTCTGGGTCCCTGCATTAGGCGGAAAAATGGATACGAACCCGGGATTGGTCAATGAAATGTTTTTGGAAGCTGATAAGCCGGGGGTTTACCAAGGGAAATGCGCAGAGTTGTGCGGTTCATCTCACGCCTTGATGGACTTTAAAGTTGTCGCCCTTGAACCGGAGGCATTTGATCAATGGCTGGCTTCGATGAGTGAATATGACGGGGAAAAGGCTGAAACGGAAACGGCTGAACAAGGTCGGGAAGTATTTGCCGATAACTGTATTTCCTGTCATGCCGTGGATGGGGAGACACCATCTCTTGGTCCTAATCTGGCCGGAATTGCCGATCGAGAAACGATCGCCGGTTATCTACCGAATGATGCCCAAACAATGGAAGACTGGATTCGGCATACTGATGAACTTAAGGAAGGTGTAAACATGCCTTCATTCCCTGATTTGAGCGGGGAGGATATGGATGCCTTGATCGAATATTTACAAGGTTTGACAATCAGTGAGTAAATGATGGATAGAAATGCTTCGTCAAGGAGGTTTTAAAGAAGATGTCTAATCAGGCCGTTCAAACCCAAACTTCATACGCCACATCTTCATCATCCGGATTTTGGAGTACCCTATGGGAGTGGCTGACGACGGTTGATCATAAAAAAATTGCCATATTATATTTGTTGGGCGGTGGATTCTTTTTCATACTCGGCGGAATCGAAGCCGTGCTCATCCGCATTCAGTTGATCTATCCGGAATTTGATTTTGTTTCCGGATCTACGTTTAACGAGTTAATTACAATGCATGGAACGACGATGATCTTCTTGGCGGCCATGCCGATCATCATCGGTTTAATGAACGCGGCCGTTCCTTTGCAAATTGGGGCCAGGGATGTGGCCTTTCCATTCATTAATGCGCTAGGTTTTTGGCTGTTTCTTTTTGGCGGATTGCTGCTTAATTTGAGTTGGCTGATCGGCGGTGCACCCGATGCCGGGTGGACAGCTTACGTCCCCTTGGCTACTCAAGCCGGTTCGGGACTTGACTTTTACCTGATTGGCCTGCAAATCGCAGGGTTCGGCACACTGATGGGGGGGATTAATTTCCTCGTCACCATCATTAACATGCGCGCGCCTGGAATGACGTTAATGCGCATGCCGTTCTTTACATGGAATACGCTGATCACATCTGCACTTATTTTATTCGCGTTCCCTGCCTTGACTGTCGCTATCTTTTTAATGATGTTTGATCGTATATTTGGCGCCAACTTTTTTGATGTCAGTTCAGGCGGTAACGTCATCATTTGGCAGCATTTATTCTGGATTTTTGGTCACCCGGAAGTGTATATTTTGATATTACCTGCCTTCGGTATTTTGTCAGATGTTATCCCTACCTTTGCCAAAAAGCGTCTGTTCGGATATTCAGTGATGGTGTTTGCTACGGTATTGATCGGCTTTTTGGGATACATGGTCTGGGCTCACCATATGTTTACCGTAGGTTTGGGACCTGTGGCCAACTCTTTATTCGCAGTGGCAACGATGACGATTGCCGTGCCGACTGGAATAAAAATATTTAACTGGCTTTTCACGATGTGGGGAGGACGTATACAATTTACGACTGCCAATATGTTTGCCATCGCCTTTATTCCCTCCTTCCTTATAGGCGGGGTTACGGGAATTATGGTCAGCGTCCCTCCTGCAGACTATCAATATCATGACACCTATTTTGTTGTCGCCCATTTCCACTATACGATCGTTGGTGGAACAGTATTGGGTATTTTTGCCGGCCTGTTTTACTGGTGGCCCAAAATGTTTAACCGCAAATTAAATGAAACTTTGGGTAAATGGACGTTTTGGTTGTTCCTTATTGGCTTCCATCTCACATTCTTTATCCAGCATTTCCTTGGATTATGGGGAATGCCGCGCAGAGTGTTTACCTATTTAGACGGTTTAGGACTCAATACAGGTAACTTTATCAGCACGATCGGCGCATTTTTCATGACCGCGGCCGTCATCATCTTCCTTGTTAACATTGTGATCACGGCTAGAAAAGACGTGCTGACAGATAGCGATCCCTGGGATGGCCGCACCTTAGAATGGTCAACGCCGATTCCTACTCCTGTTTATAACTTTGCTCAAATTCCTAGAGTGAGAGCAAAAGATGCTTTTTGGGAAGAAAAAATGGCAGGCAATAAAAATCTGCCCCCGGCTGAGCCTTTGGGACCGATACACATGCCTTCGCCAAGTTTCAAGCCGTTTTTGATGTCTTTCTGGTTATTTGTTTCCGGTTTTGGATTCTGTCTGCATTCATTTTTCGAATCCAATGTGATCCCTTTTACAATTGGCGCCATTGGCTTAGTGCTCTTTTTCGCCACGATGCTTGCCCATTCATTGCAGTATGACTCTGGTTACCATATCGATCCGAAGGATATTGAAGGTCAGAATAAGGGGGTTGATGCCTGATGCAAACGGAAGTGAATCCCTCTAAATTGACACCCGGTCATCCGGAAAAGTCAACTCTGGAAGGTAGAAATAAAATTCTCGGTGTATGGTTCTTTTTAGGTGGAGAATGTGTTCTTTTCGCATCATTAATGGGGACGTACCTCGGTTTGAGAGGTTCAACTGCCGGGGGCCTCTCTCCACAGGAACTTTTCGGTTTTGAGTTAGTTTTGGTCATGACGATCATTTTGCTGGTCAGCAGCTTGACGAGTGTGATAGGTGTGCTCGCCTTGCAACGTCTGGATTATGCTAAAATGCAGCTTTGGTTTGGAATTACCGTCTTGCTGGGGCTGGCTTTTTTGGCCTGTGAAATATATGAGTTTGTAGAGTACGTTCATCTCGGCTTAGGATATACAACGAGTGCGTTCAGTTCGGCCTTCTATACGATGGTCGGCTTTCATGGGGCGCACGTCCTGTTTGGAGTGGGCTGGATTGCGGCATTGATCTTTCGGGCCACCCGAATTGGCATTGACGAAACAAACGCCCCTAAGTTTTACGTGGCTAGTTTGTACTGGCACTTTATCGATGTTGTCTGGGTGTTTATTTTCACAATTGTATATCTGATGGGGATGGTGGGTTAAATGGTCGATTCAAATCTTGAAAAAGATGTTCGCCAAAGAACGACGATTCCGGCTTCCATCAAGGAAGAGCAGCAACACAGACAAACATACAAGAAATTGATTGTTTCTTTTATACTGATGATGGTTTTTACGCTTTGCTCTTTCTATGCCGTGCTTAGTGAAAGCATACCTGCTTCCTTTGCAGCGCCATTCATCGTCGCATTGGCCATATTACAAGTGATCTTGCAATTAGTTATTTTTATGCACCTTGATGATAAAGGGAGCGGATATCAAGCGATTATCATTTCTTTCGGGTTGATCTTTGCTCTGGCCGTAGTGGCCTGTCTGCTGTTTCTCATCTGGTGGTAAAATACACCGTGAAAATGAACGATGATTGTTTGCCTCAAAACGAAGTCATTTAATGCTATATTTTGTCTATGCCCCCGTCTTTCTTTTCAAAAGAGGTCTATCGATTGGTGAACCTTAAAAAGAAGCGGGGGTTTTTTAAAACCTTGGTCTTTGTGGTAAACTAATGAGGGACGGAAAAGCATGCTTAAATTTATTAGCTCTAAATGAGGTGGAACAAGTATGTCTTTATCTGAAGTATTGCAACAACATGACTTTGTTGAGCTGTGGAATCCTGAGGTTATCGTCGGATTGTTTATGCTGGCCGCGCTGTATGTATTAGCGATCGGGCCGTTTCGCTATAAATTTCCCGGATCTAAATCCGTTCCTTTTATCCAAATTTTTTCGTTTTTCCTTTCTCTCATTTTCATTTATTTTGTACAAGGAAGTCCGGTTAATCTGTTGGGACACCGTTACTTGTTCAGCGCTCATATGACCCAAATGGGGTTTATGTATTTCATTGTTCCCCCTTTGTTCATTTTAGGTGTGCCTCACTGGATTTGGCAGCGCCTGTTCCGTTCAGATCGTTCTAGATCTGTTTTGCGTGCTTTGACTCGACCGCTCCTTATTTTGCCTTTATTTGCCGTATTACTTTCTTTATATCATTTTCCGATCATCTTTGATACAATAATGAGCAGTCATGCCCTGCACAGTTTGTGTCACGGTATTTTGGTTGCCACAGCCTTTTTGACATGGTGGCCGGTTTTGTCTCCCCTTGAGGAAATGAACGATTTGCCACAACTGTATAAAATTGGATATATTCTTGCGGCCAGTGTCTTAATTCTTCCGGTTTGTGCGCTGATCATCTTTTCAAATGAATTGCTGTTCAGCACTTATGTTGATGCACCGCAAATCTTTTCCATCCTGCCCAAATATGATGACCAACAATTGGGCGGAGTGATCATGAAATTAGCGCAGGAAGCGGCTTACATTACGACCATCGTCGTGATTATTGTTCAGTGGGTCTCCAGAGACGAGTCAAGCAGAAAGGTCGATCCATTAGAACCGATCACCGACAGTGATCTATCTTCTAAAACTCAACTGAAGACATCTTCAGCGCCGACAACTCCGGCAGGGGAAAAAAGTTGATCAGCTTAGACAAAGAACGTAAGAGACAAAAGTAATTGTAAAAGACAAAAAAGTATCGTAAGAGGCAAAAAGTAGCGTAAGAGACAAAGAGATAAAATAACATCATAGAAAAAAAGTAACGTAAGAGACCAAAGAGTATCGTATGGGATAAAAGGGTATCGTTATGGGAGAAAAGAGTCGGAACAGCGGTTATATCTGGAAAGGATGGAGCGTGCATGTGGCTGGCTTTCTTAAGCACTTCTTTTATTGTTTTAAGTGCTGTTTGCGTGGCTTATGGCTGGATTTTGATTCGTCAGGGTCAGAGAAAGAAACACATGCAAGTGATGGTACTTGCTTCGATATTTGCCCTGACTTTTTTTGTCATATATATGTCTAGAACGATTTTTGTTGGAAATACCGCTTTCGGCGGACCGGAGCATATGTCCTTGTTTTATCATCTCTTTTTAATTTTTCACATTATCCTGGCCACGGTTGGAGCGGTCATGGGCTTAATTTCTCTTTATTTAGGCTATAAAAGAAAATATGGCACGCATAAAAAAATTGGTCCTTACACGTCTTTTATTTGGTTTGCTACTGCGTTTACCGGCGTGATGGTTTTTCTGTTGTTGTATGTCATTTATCCTCCGGGAGAAACAACGAATACGTTTCGAGCCGTTTTCGGCTGGTAACTGTTTCTGACTGGCCGAGTGATGTCTGCAGGTTTAGAAACGACTTTTTCAGTAGTGGGAGTTGATCATATGGCCAAAGATTACAGTCAATATTTCAATGCTTATAAAGTGTTGTCTGAAGAAGAAGGCAAGCGCAGAATCCGAGTTCAAGGAAGGCATGTCACCGTTTATTCCGAACCGAATTATAGAGACGGCAAGCGCAGAAGAAGAGAAGATATCCGGGTCGTTCATTCCGAACTTCCGGAGGATATGCGTGAGTTCGGCCGAGGGCAAAAATATCAACTGGTCACTTATGGCTGTCAAATGAATGTGCACGACAGTGAACATTTGGCCGGTCTTCTGGAAAGCATGGGTTATGAACGCACGGAAAATGAACAAGATGCGGATGTCATTTTGTACAATACGTGCGCGATTCGCGAAAATGCCGAAGATAAAGTGTTCGGTGAACTGGGACGGTTGAAGCGTCTGAAACTGGAAAAACCTGAGCTTATCATCGGCTTATGCGGTTGCATGTCTCAGGAGGAAGCTGTCGTCCATAAAGTGCTGCAAAGTTATCCGCAAGTTGATCTGATTTTCGGAACGCATAATATTCACCGTCTTCCCGTCTTGTTGCGCGATGCCATTCTTTCCAAAGAAATGGTTATCGAGGTTTGGTCCAAAGAAGGGGATATCATCGAGAATCTCCCTCAAAAACGGGAAGCAGGCGTAAAAGCCTGGGTGAACATCATGTACGGGTGTGATAAGTTTTGCACGTACTGCGTCGTCCCCTTCACCCGCGGTAAAGAGCGCAGCCGCAGACCCGAAGATATATTGGCCGAAGTTCGGGATCTCGCCCGCCAAGGATATCAGGAAATTACCGTATTGGGCCAAAATGTCAATTCTTACGGCAAAGATTTTACTGACCGTCAATACAGACTGGCCGATCTTCTGGCTGACATTCAAAAAATTGATATACCGCGCGTTCGTTTCACAACGAGTCACCCTTGGGATTTTGACGACGAGTTGATCGAAGTGTTGGCCAGCGGCGGTAATTTGGTCGAGCATATTCACTTGCCGGTACAGTCGGGCAATAACGATGTCTTGAAATTAATGGGCCGTAAATATACGCAAGAGGAATATTTAGAGCTTGTACGCAAGATCAAAACAGCCATTCCGCATGTCGCTTTGACAACGGATATTATCGTCGGATTCCCAGGCGAAACGGAAGATCAGTTCCAGGACACATTGGACTTGGTGCAGGAAGTGGAATACGATTCTGCCTTTACATTTATTTATTCACCGCGTCCGGGAACACCGGCGGCCAAAATGGAGGATAACGTGTCCGAAGCGGAGAAGAAGGAACGTTTACAACGTTTAAATGCGCTCCAAAATGAGATCAGCCGGCGCAAGAATGAGCGCTTGAAAGGTCAAATCGTAGAAGTGCTTGTGGAGGGAGAAAGTAAAAACAACCCGGACATGTTGGCCGGGCGCACCCGGACGAATAAGCTGGTTAATTTTAAAGGAATGAAACAAGATATCGGTCAAATCGTACAAGTCAAGATCACTGAACCCCAAACGTGGACATTAAAAGGGGAACAAGTGCTCTCCGACATGGTGGAGGTATCGTAATGGCCAATCAAACGACGATTACAAGGAAAGAGATTATTGCTCAGGCTGAAAAGTTAGCCAAATTGATTTCAGAATCGGAAGAAGTGGATTTTTTTAAGCGGGCCGAACAGCAAATCAAAAAAAATGCAAACGTGCAACGTTTAATTAACGAAATCAAAAGATATCAAAAGCACGCTGTTCAATTTAAACATTACAATAAAGCAGAAGCGCTGAAAAAAGCGGAACAAAAATTGGACGAATTGCATCATGAAATTGACAGTATCCCGATTGTTCAAGAATTTAAACAGTCTCAGCGGGAAGTGAATGATTTGTTGCAGTTGGTGACAAATGTCATTTCCAATACGGTGACGAATGAGATTATCAGCTCTACAGGAGGAAATTTATTGACGGGCGAAACGGGGGGAGACCCTTCAGGTCCGTCCTGTCCGATCCGCTAATCGAGGCAAAACGGATTTCCTATTTGTTTCGTTCATGAGCTGCCTGCTCCGGCACTGGATTTCAGAAATGAAATTCAGTGCCTTTTTTGCACCATAGACGTATGTCCTGCATACGATGAACTGAACGCGATGTTTGGAGGAGGTAGCATTATATGACTCAAACAGAAAGAGATGTTCAATGTCGTGAAATTATCACCAAAGCTGTTTGTGGTAAAGGTCGAAAATTTACTCAAGCTACTCACACGATTACACCCTCGAACTCCCCCACGAATATTCTCGGATGCTGGATCATTAATCACAGTTTCTCAGCGAAGAAGGCGGGAGATGTTGTCGAAGTCAGCGGTTCATATGATATCAACATTTGGTACTCGTATAGAGACAACACCAAAACAGAGGTCGCGACGGAAACCGTATCATATGTCGATCATGTTCCTTTAGCCGTCATTGATAAAAACAGTTTGGATCATGGTTTGGAAGTGAACGCCAAAGCCACCCAGCAACCTACTGCGTCTGAAGCCACCGTATCCAATTCAGGAAACTCCGTTTACGTTCAAGTGGAGCGTGAATTTCTGGTGGAAGTGATCGGTGAAACGAAAGTATGTGTCATGGTTTGTGCCGATGGATGTGACGATTTTGAGGATAAAGATTTTCAGATCGACGATGATGCGGACCAAAACTTTGAAGATTTGGACCCGGATATTATGATTGATGATTTGGACTAGAACAACAATGGATCCGGATGGAGGCTAACCCCTCCATTTTTTTATGGAGAGAACTTCCAACAGGACTTGAGCATATTTTGATAAGAGATATTGAAGACAGAGGAGCTTATCCGGCTGATGGAGACTGTGATGAATGAACATCCTCTCGTAGACGCGACTGCCAACCATCCACTTGATCTGTATCCTCGGGGAAACCTGGCATTAAAAGTATATGATCCTGATGCTGTATCTGCCCAACCGTATTCAGTCAAACACATTTTGAATTGGAGTGGCATTCATTATGCGCCATATTCAAAACAAAAGGTGAAGAGGAAATACCGTTTCTTTATTTGCGAACTCGATTGTCTGGCGCTGTTTCAATCAGCGCATAGCGTTGAAAATGGGAAGCCTTTATTAATGACCGCTCAGATTCGAAAGCTGAAATGGAAACGAATCGCTGTCAATACGTCGTCAAAAGAGGTGAATAGGGCACGAAAATTAGCCATACGCGCGTTATATACCTTAGGATATGATATCGGGATGGTTGAAATCAGCATTTTTCCTCGCCCGCCACGATACGCCGTATCCAAAATTGCCAATTCATTCTCCTTCTCATTCATGCATGAAAAATATTCGCTCTGCTTGAACCGTCTGCAAAAGATGCAGGATCAAACATCTGACCAACCAGTGCTTGGCACCGATGTAGAGTTTGTCTTGCGGCATGCCAACGGTAAATATATGATGGCTTCAAAATTTCTTGATAAAAAAGGAAAAGTCGGCTATGATGCCATTTGGATCCGGGGCCACCGCAATCAACATCCGCTTGTTGAATTGCGACCTTCCCCTGATGAAGATCCGAGAGAAGTCATTCAGGATTTATACCGCTGCATGAAAAAGGCGGTGCGCAAGATCAATCATCCGCAAATTGAGTGGCTGGCCGGTGGAAGGCCTTTGAAAGGGTACCCGATCGGAGGCCACATTCATTTTAGTCAAGTTTCTTTAAGTGCACGCTTGATTCGGGCTTTGGATAACTATTTGACACTGCCCCTTTTTTTACTTGAAAGTGAGACCTCACTGTCTAGGAGACCGAAATACGGTTTTATAGGCGATTATCGGGAACAGTTTCACGGCGGTTTTGAGTATCGCACCCCACCGAGTTGGATTGTGTCCCCAACCATTGCCAAAGGGGTGATGATGCTGGCCAAATTAATTGCTGTTCATCATTGGGACTTTGAATGGATGCCGCTGAACAATTATGAGTTACAAAATGCCTTTTACGAAGGAAATCGCGCGGCCATCCTCCCCGTTGTTCAGGAGTTATGGCACATCGTTCGCCGCTGCTCAACTTACGGTGACTATGAGCAAGAGCTCGATCAGTTTTACGAATTGATTGCGAGCGGTCAGCGCTGGAATGAATATGAAGATGTGCGAAAAGCTTGGCGCCTTCCGCCATACCGTGCTTAACCTATGTTATAATCATACAATAGAAACTCGGAGAGTGGAGGAGAGCCTATGGCCAAGTTTACTCCCATGATCGAACAGTATTTGCAAATTAAGGCAGACTACCCGGATGCGTTTTTGTTTTTTCGTTTGGGTGATTTTTACGAGCTTTTTTTTGAAGATGCGACCCGAGCTTCGAAAATATTGGAGATTACTTTAACGAGTCGACAGGGGGGCAAAAATGGAGAAAAAATTCCGATGTGTGGTGTCCCTTATCACACATCGGAACCGTATATCAAAAAATTAATCGAAAAAGGATATAAAGTGGCTATTTGCGAACAAATGGAAGACCCGAAGCAGGCGCAAGGCGTTGTTAAGCGTGAAGTCATCCGAGTCGTTACCCCTGGCACATTGATGGAAGAGAACATGTTGGAGGAAAAAGAGAACAACTACATGATCTTTATTTGTGGGCGAGGGGCTGATTACGCTTTTGTCGCCTGTGATTTATCCACGGGGGAAGTGCTTGGCAGTGAAATGCCTTCGGTAGAGCACTTGCTGGATGAAATTAAACTGTTTCAAGCGGCTGAAATCGTCGCCTCCACTGCGATAAACGACCAGGGAAAACGCAAATTAAGGAATACACTGCTTGCCTCGCTCACCTTTGCCGAAGAAGACCGTGCTTCGGCAGAAAAGTTCAAAGAAGCACTCCAGGCACTTCTTCCGGATCTTCAGAATCCTAGTGATGAGGTTCGTTCAGCAGAAGGACAGGCGTTTAATTCCGAGCTCATCGCGGACACTCTCTTGTTTATGTTGCAATACATAGAAGCGACCCAAAAAAGATCGATCCGCCATTTGCAACCTTTTCGTCTCTATCAGCCTCAGTTGTATTTAACGCTGGATGAATATTCGCGGCGCAATCTAGAATTGACCGAAACGATTCGCGAACGCAAGCGGCAAGGATCATTGCTTTGGCTGCTTGACGAAACTTCGACCGCGATGGGAGGACGGTTGATCAAACGTTGGATTTTACGCCCCTTAATGAATCGAGCGGACATTGAAAAACGATTGGATATCGTCAATGTTCTGGTTGAACATGCGCTTGAACGTGAAGAAGTCTCTCGTTATTTGGAAGAAGTTTATGATCTGGAACGACTGGCGGCCAGAGTTTCTTTCGGTAACGCCAATCCAAGAGACTTGCTCCAATTGAAAAAATCATTGCAGGTCATTCCTGAAATCCGTCAAGTTTTATCCGCAGTAGCGGCTAGACCGCTTGCTGAACTGGTGGAGACATTGGACGGTTGCGAGTCACTGGTTGAGCTGTTGGACATGTCCATCAGTGAGGATCCTCCGGTATCCATCACTGAGGGCGGCATATTCAAAGCGGGTTACGATGCCGAGCTGGACAAATTGCGCGAAGCAAGCAGGGATGGGAAACAATGGATTGCCGATCTTGAAGAAAAGGAGCGCCGGCGGACCGGAATTAAGTCTTTGAAAGTCGGCTTCAATAAAGTTTTTGGTTACTACATAGAAGTGACGAAAGCGAATGTTCATTTAGTGGAAAATGACCGTTATGAACGCAAACAAACATTAGCCAACGCTGAACGGTACATTACGCCTGAATTGAAAGAAAAAGAAGCGTTGATTTTGGACGCCAGCGAAAGATCCATGGAGCTGGAATACGAACTGTTTACCTCTTTGCGGGAAAAAGTGAGCACCTATACCAGAAGGCTGCAGCGGTTGGCTTCAACCATCGCTCACATAGATTGTTTATGTTCGTTTGCCAAAGTGAGTGAAATGCACCATTACACACGCCCGGCTTTCAGTCATGATAAAATGGTCATGCTGAAAAATGCCCGGCATCCCGTGATCGAAAAAGTGATGGAAGCTTCTCAGTTTGTCGCCAACGATTTAATGATGGATGCTTCAGACAGTGACATTTTACTGATCACAGGTCCAAACATGGCGGGCAAGAGCACCTATATGCGCCAAACCGCTCTCATTGCCATCATGGCCCAAATCGGCTGTTTCGTACCGGCTGATCAGGCCACGCTGCCTATCTTCGATCGTATTTTTACCCGTATCGGTGCGGCGGACGATCTCGTGGGCGGACACAGCACGTTCATGGTGGAGATGATGGAAACAAAACGGGCCATCACCGAAGCAACGCCGGACAGTTTAATTTTGCTGGATGAAATCGGTCGGGGGACGTCCACGTATGACGGTATGTCTTTGGCTCAGGCGATCATCGAATACATCCATGATCGCGTCCGGGCCAAAACATTGTTTTCGACTCATTATCATGAACTGACCGGTTTGGAAGAACGCCTGCCCCGCTTGAAAAATGTGCACGTCGCTTGCACCGAGCGAGAAGGCAAAGTCGTATTTTTGCATAAAGTGAAGGAGGGTAAAGCCGATCGCAGTTATGGGATTCATGTCGCTCAGTTGGCTGGAATGCCCGACGATCTCATCCACAGAGCGAGAGACATATTGGTGGCATTGGAAGGAGAATCCCCTGCGCTGACAGCAGAAATGGAAGCTAGGGAAGTGAATGAAGCCCGCCGGGAAGCCGAAGCGGCTTATACCGAATCGGCAGCGACTGAGAAGAATGAGGCTCATCTTAAACGTCAAGCTGATGAAAATGTGCAGCTTTCACTGTTTGACAATGAAAATGACCCGGCGATGGGACTAGCTGAACATAGCACTGCTCCGCACGACAACGCTTGTCTCCAAGAGATCGAAAACTTGGACATCGTGAACATGACGCCCCTTGATGCTTTGAACACACTCTTTCGGCTCCAACAAAAAATCAAATCGAAAAGGGTGTAATCCATGCCAAACATTCAGATCATGGACTCCAATTTATCGAATCAGATCGCCGCAGGAGAAGTCGTGGAAAGACCCGCATCTGTTGTTAAGGAATTGTGTGAGAATGCGATCGATGCCAAAAGCAACATCATTGAAGTGCACATTGAAGACGGCGGTTTGAACAAAATCAAAGTGATCGATAACGGTTCGGGGATGAGCCGGGAAGATGCCATCCTGGCTTTTGAACGGCATGCGACGAGCAAATTGAAATCGGAACGGGATCTCTCCCGCATTCAAACGCTTGGATTTAGAGGAGAAGCGTTGCCCAGTATTTCCGCCGTTTCCAAAGTGAGATTGCAAACGTGGGACGGTGCGGAAGAGGCGGGAACGACGTTAGAGGTAGAAGAAGGCAGCATCCGCCAAACAGCCGATGCACCGCTGCGTCAAGGGACCGTCATCGAAGTGTTCGACCTTTTTTATAATACGCCCGCCCGTTATAAATACTTGAAAACGATTCATACCGAATTGAGTCACATCACGGACTTTGTCAATCGTTTGGCTTTAGCTCATCCTTCTATCGCCTTTACCTTACGTCATAACGGCAGGACCATTTTTAAGACGAGTGGCAATGGCCGGCGAATCGGCGTCATCGCCTCCATTTACGGCCTGAACACGACCAAACAAATGATTCCGTTCTCGGCAACCCATATCGACTTTGATATGGAAGGTTATCTCGGCAAGCCGGAATGTTCCCGATCCAATCGGTCGCACATCTCCGTCTTTATCAACGGGCGCTACATTAAGCACTATCCATTGACTCAAGCGATCATCAGGGCTTATCAGACGCTCTTGCCCGTACATCGTTATCCGATCGTCGTTTTGGCTGTCAATACGGATCCGACTCTGCTGGACGTGAATGTTCATCCATCCAAATTAGAAATACGTCTGAGCAAAGAAAAAGAAATGATCGAATGGATCGAAGATGAACTGCAACGAACGCTACAGCAACAACAATTGATTCCTCAGCCGTTAGCGGAAATGAACCGAAAGAAAGAACGTTCACCCCGACAAGCCAGTTTTGACTTCCGTTTGCCTCAGCAAGGGCAAGATTTCACAGACGAAAAACATTCGCGCGATGACCAACAGACTGAACACCAACAGACTGAACTTCAACAGACTGGACACCAACAGACTGAACACAAGCAGTTTCATCACCAACTGGCTCGTCAAAATCAAAAGGTGAGGGAAAATACTCTTCACTTTTCTATAGAAAAAGCTCCTCAAAGCCCACTTTCCGAGGACAGTCTGCCCGAATCAAACCGAACGGAAATCAATCAACCGGAGGAAAAGCAGCAAAGAAAAGGGGCGACTGAAGCAGCAGAGCGTTTGCCTTTGCTCTTTCCGATGGCTCAATTACATGGCACGTACATTTTGGCTCAAAATGAAAATGGATTGTACTTGATTGATCAGCATGCGGCACAGGAAAGAATCTGGTATGAGCGTTACATTCGGCAATTGGACCAGCCTGAAAAAACGAGTCAAGAACTTGGGCTGCCCTTCGTCTTCGAATTTACGCCGGCAGAGGATCACCTTATCCAGGAACATGTCCAGCTCATTGAAAAAACGGGTCTAATTCTCGAACCGTTTGGGCATCATGCTTATAGAGTCCGTTCTCATCCCAGCTGGTTTCCCGCGGGAGAAGAAGAGTCACTCGTTCGGGAAATCATCGGATTTATTACCGAGCGAAAAAAAGAGATGGATTGGAGCACACTGCGAGATGACGTTGCCAAATTAATGTCCTGCAAACAGGCGATCAAAGCCAACCGCTACTTAACCTTGAAGGAAATGGAAGCTTTATTGGAAGAACTCCGCCAAACGGCCAATCCATTCACATGTCCTCACGGTCGTCCAATCACCGTCTTGCTGACAAAGTACGAAATTGAAAAAATGTTTAAGAGAGTGATGTAACGGTCATGGAAAAATTATTGGCCCTTGTGGGACCAACGGCTGTCGGCAAAACGAAAATGAGCATCCGGCTGGCCAAAAAAATAAATGGGGAAGTCATCTCCGGGGATTCCATGCAAGTGTACCGGGGGATGGACATTGGCACCGCCAAAATTAAGCCGGAAGAAATGGAAGGCATCCCCCATCATATGATCGATATTTTGGACCCAGATGAAGCATTTTCAGTCTCCCAATTTCAGCGTATGGCGACCGAATTGATTACGCAAATCAACCGTCGCCAGGCCATCCCTCTGCTTGTCGGAGGAACAGGGCTATATGTTCAATCTGTCACACATCAATTTCGGTTTCCTGAAAAGAAAGGGTCGGCAATGATCAGGCAAAAATGGAAAACATATTTAGCTCAACACGGGCCGCATCAACTTCATGAAGCATTGCGCAAAAGGGATCCCGAATACGCACGAACGCTGCACCCGCATAACACGCGCCGGATCATACGCGCCTTAGAGATATGGGAATTGACCGGTCAAAGCATGCGGGAATATCAACAGGATTGGCATAAGGAGTCCCCTTATGATCTGATCATGATCGGTTTAACGATGGAGAGAAGCACATTGTATGAGCGCATCAACCGGCGGGTGGATCAAATGGTCAAGGAAGGATTGATTGAAGAAACCGAGCGGATCATAGCCAAGGGAATTCCGGAGGATGCCACCGCACTGCAGGCGATCGGTTATAAAGAAATCATTCAATATTTAAAAGGAAGGCTGAGCAAAGAGGAAGCGATTGCATTGTTAAAAAGAAACACGAGGCGCTTTGCCAAGCGTCAATTCACTTGGTTTCGGCGGATGAAAGAGATTCATTGGTTTGACTTAACAGAAGAGAAAGGATTCGATACGACAGTCGAAAAAATATGGCAACTCATTGCAGGAGAATGGCAGCTGGTAAAGAATATATAAAGTACAAGTTTTGATGAGGAGGATCCCAAACATGAAACAGAGCATTAATATTCAGGATACGTTTTTGAATCAAATCAGGAAAGAAAATATTCCGGTAACGGTTTATTTAATGAATGGATTTCAATTGCGGGGCTTCGTTAAAGCGTTCGATAACTTTACCATTGTGATCGACTCGGAAGGCAAACAACAATTAGTATATAAACACGCCATTTCTACGTTTACACCGGCCAGATCTGTTTCCTTGAGCACGCCGCAAGAGGAATAAAGCATAAAATGAGACGGGGAGATCTCTCAAGGTGCGGCTGGAAGTTTTCCGTATGAGCATTTTTTTCCATATGAGAATATAACGTATGCAGATCTGGATTGACCAGCACTCACCTTTTATTCTAACGAAAAGTAAGTTATAATGATGAGTGGAAATGGTTTTTAAGGGGGGAAAGTCAATGAACATGTTTTACGAGAACCAGATGAACCTGATGATCCAGCCGATGCGTGAAGAATTAACACGCAACGGTTTTACAGAATTAAGGACGCCCGAAGAAGTGGATGAGGCATTTCAATCCTTGAAAGGGACGGCGCTCGTCGTCGTCAATTCCGTATGTGGTTGTGCAGCAGGATTGGCCAGACCGTCGGCTGTCGCTTCTTTAGATCACCCGCATAAACCAGACCATTTGTTGACTGTTTTTGCCGGTCAGGACAAAGAGGCCACCCAGCGAGCACGGGAATATTTTGAAGGAGAACCTCCTTCGTCTCCGTCTTTTGCCTTGCTTAAGGACGGGAAACTGGTGGGCATGATCCACCGCCATGACATTGAAGACAGTTCGCATGAAGAAATTATCAGCAAATTGCATGCCTTGTACGATCGGGCACAGGAAGCATAGGGCGAAAGAGTATCAACATAGGGTGAAAGAGTATCAAGATAACCAAGGATCAAATAGATATCCTTGAAGAGAGAAGAATGAAAGATAACGTTGAAGATAAGAAAACCTTTGAGCAGCATGTTGCTCAAAGGTTTTTGTTAATTGGACAAAAGGTCTTCTTTTAATTGAGATGCCGAGCGGTTCCACATGTCCGCATCGTGATTTTTCAGAAACTGAGCGAGTATTTTCTTAGATGTCGTATCCATATGCTCGACAATGATTTGTTTTTTCATCGATTTGTCCATTTTATTGACGTGATCGGCCAAGTTTTTATACCCGTAGCGCGTTTCGCGGTCGATAATCATTTCACAGGCGGTCACACCAGCATAATAAGGTCCTTCTTTTTTATGGTCGATCGTCACCCAAACGAGCCAGTACAGTTTGCCGTTTGGTGCGACGGAACGATCTGGACGGAATCGGATCCTTTTTTCAACGGCACTGCGGGCATGGAGGGCGCCCATATCGACAAATGCTTCTTCTTCGACGGGGTCGACAATCACCGGGGATACGTTATTCAAAGTAATTGTTCCCACCCCGAATCCGCCGTGACCATCGGTCGAATTATTGCTCAATATGGTAAACTGATTGTTTTTTTTCTTGCGGTTATTGTTCAACATATCCAACGCTCCTCATCCTTTCCTTCAGTTGGGCATAGTATCAGGCCATGCTGACCAGACCGGGTTATTGATATCCATCATTGGTTTTATGTTTATCTTATCATATTCCTGCCCTGTTACATAGGCAGGCCGGTACAAGGCAGGCACCTTTCTTGAGCAGATCAACCTTTTTTTGTATAATGTAAGTAATCCATTTAGATCAGATGCATACCATTGGAGGGAATGCAATGATTACGATAACGGAAAGCGCAGGATATAAAATCAAAGAGATGATGGCTGACGAGGAAGGACATCCTTATCTTCGAGTGGGCGTGACCCCTGGTGGTTGCAGCGGTTTCAATTACGGCATGGGGTTTGACCATGAAAAACGCAATACGGATAGGCAGTTAGAACAGCAGGGGATACGTATTTTAATTGATAAAGACAGTGAAGAATTTTTAAAGGGCGTCGTTATTGATTATAAACAATCGATGATGGGGGGAGGATTTACAATCGACAACCCGAATGCGATTGCCTCCTGCGGCTGTGGTGCTTCGTTCG
>CALBTX010000152.1 GCA_937967685.1 uncultured Bacillaceae bacterium
ACACAAAGTTTTGATGGTTATACTCCTTTCTCCAAATTGCGTTCAATGTCGATGCATCTTTAACTTCTGCGGTACTACTCGGCATCGTGATGTGAGCGGTGACTTTATCAGTGGCATACTTCATGGATCTTCGGCAGATAGCTGGGCCGCAGACGACATTTTTTATTTGTTCAGCTTGTCTTGGGTGAAAAAATGCAAATATTCGACCACTCACTCTAAATCCATCTGCTCTTCAATGTATTACCATAAATCTATACGAAGGATGTGTGATTTCAGCTCCTTAGAAAAGTTCAGATGAAAGAGTGATGTCGAATGTGTGGAATCGTCGGATGGGTTGATTGGTATCGTCATTTGACGCAGCATGTACGGACCATTGAAAAAATGGCAAAAACCTTGTCTAAACGAGGTCCAGATGCTTTAAACATATGGAGTTCAACGCACGTTTCATTGGGGCATACACGTCTTTCCGTTATCGATCCGCTTGGTGGTACCCAGCCAATGCAAAAGGTGAAAAACGGACGGGCTTATCAGATCGTATACAATGGAGAGCTTTATAACACTGAAGAGATTCGTCGGGGATTGTTAGCAAAGGGTTATTCTTTTCATTCTTATTCTGATACGGAAGTGTTATTAACGGCTTATATTGAATGGGGAGAAAAGTGCGTCGCGCATTTAAACGGCATTTTTGCCTTTGCTATTTGGGATCCCGGTAAGCAACAGCTTTATATGGCCAGAGACCGTTTGGGTGTAAAACCTCTTTTTTACCATGAAAATAATGGTTCTCTTCTATTTGGATCAGAAATTAAGGCTATACTGGCACACCCGGAGATGAAAGCAGAGGTTGATCGGGAGGGACTCAGGGAAATCTTCGGTTTGGGACCATCGCGAACCCCGGGCCATGGTGTCTTTCGCGGGATTCGCGAACTTTGCCCTGCACATGCCTCCATTTTTAATCGACACGGATTTAAACAATGGCGTTACTGGAATGTACAAAGTCGTAAACACGAACAATCCCTTGCTGATACGGTAGAGCACGTGTCATTTCTTGTCAAAGATGCCGTCAAACGCCAGTTAGTTGCCGATGTTCCTGTTTGCACCTTTTTATCTGGCGGCATTGATTCGAGTGCGATCAGTGCCATTGCAGCAGAAGATTTTATGAAGGAAGCACGGGGACAACTACACACTTATTCCATCGATTATGAACAAAATCATCACTTTTTTCAGTCCAGCCCTTTTCAGCCCGATGAGGACGCCCCATGGATTGTCCAAATGGAGCAGTATTTAAAATCACAGCATCATGCCGCTGTGATCGATCATGAACATTTAGTCCATTACTTGGACAAAGCCGTCAAGATGCGAGATTTACCCGGTATGGCTGATATTGACGCTTCATTATTATGGTTTTGTGAACAAATCAAGCAAGATTTCACCGTCGCGTTATCCGGTGAGTGTGCGGATGAAATCTTTGGCGGCTACCCGTGGTTCTATCGAAACGATATTTTACATCTGAATGGTTTTCCTTGGATGAGATCAGAGCGGGAGAGGCAGGAACTATTGCGCCCGCATTGGCAACAGAAACTCGATTTAAACGAATATGTGCAGGCGCGGTACGATGAAACGATGGCCGATGTCCCTAAACTTGACGGAGAAGCGCCGGTTGATGCACGCCGCCGGGAAATGTTTTATTTAAATATGGTTTGGTTTATGCCCACTTTGTTGGAGCGCAAAGACCGCATGAGCATGGGGGCCAGCTTAGAAGTGCGCGTCCCGTTTGCCGATCATCGGCTGGTCGAATATGTCTGGAACATCCCATGGGAAATGAAGATGTTGAACGGACGGGAGAAGGGGTTGTTGCGTAAGGCGTTGGAAGGCCTTCTGCCGGACAATGTGATTTACCGTAAAAAGAGCCCCTATCCGAAAACTCATCATCCCAATTATTTGAAACTCGTTAAGGCCAAGTTAAAAACCATCTTAAATGATACATCGTCTCCATTATTAGAAATCATTTCCAAGCAAAAAGCGCAGGAAATCATCGATTCAGACGGTTCTTCTTTCAAAGTTCCTTGGTTTGGCCAGCTGATGACCGGTCCGCAGCTGATCGCACATCTTTCACAAATTAACACGTGGCTGGAACATTACAATATTAACATTATAGATAACTAGGGACATATGATAACAAGAGAAATGGAAATTAGGGATATATGGTAACGAGAAAAATGGAAATTAGGGATATATGGTAAACGAGAAAAATGGATAACTAGGATATAGACAACAAGCGAATCAGTAAACTTGTGATATGGATAATTCGAAGATATGGATCACTCGAAGACATGGATCACTGAAGGTATAGAATCATCATCTCGCCCTGCCATGAGGGCGAGTGAAGGGTGTGAGCAGAAGAGCGAGATGATCGGTTTGAACAGATAATGTCATGCTGACGATGAAGTCTTGGCGTCGGCTGAATGATCAGTTGCCGGGCTTTTGGACTCAGTCAGGAAGTCAACAATATGCATCGCCTGCACCTGTTCGGTCAAGCCTTCTCTATAAAGGCCCGCTTTCATTTGCAGTAAACATCCCGGATTGGCAGTAATGATCACGTCTGATTGTGTTTTTCGGACGTTGGTCATTTTTTTGTCGAGGACATCATTGGCCATTTCGGGTTGGAGCAAATTATAAATGCCTGCCGAGCCGCAGCAAAGTTTTGATTCGGGCAGAGGAACGAATTCAATTTGATCGACCTGTTGTAATATTTTTTGCGGCGCATCTTTCACTTTCATCACATATTGTAGATGGCAGGACGGTTGATAGGTGACCCGTTCACCGCGACCGCTGGCTTTCGGAAGCTGCCCCTCTTGAACGATGAGCTCGCTGATGTCACGCACTTTACTGCAAAACGTTTTCGCTCTTTCCAACCATTCGGGATCATCGCGGAACAGTTCGGCATATTCTTTGAGCATCGCTCCGCAACCGCCGGCGTTGGAAACGATATAATCGACATCCAGCTGTTCAAACACTTCGATATTCTTTTTGGCCAACTCGATGGTTGTTTCTCTTTTGCCGTTGTGGTTATGCAAAGCGCCGCAGCACACTTGTTCGTCCGGTGTGACGACATCAAATCCCGATTCGGCCAGCAAGTGGATCGAGTTGAGATTTGTTTTGCGGAACATGACATCCATGATGCATCCTCGGAACATGGCCACTCTCTTTCTGCCGGTTTTTGCACCCGTTTCGTTCCCGTGCGTCGTGCCCTGCTTGTTTTGAACAAACTCGGGAAGAGGACGTCTTTCTGAAGGGGAAGGGATGTCGGGCAGTACCGCTTCCATCTGGCGCATCGATTCGGGAAAGAGTTTTAAAATGCCCAGCTTTCTGGTCAGCCATTGCAGGCCGCTTTTTTGATAGAGCCACAGCAGGTGGCCGACAAATTGCAAACGTTTCTGATGGGGGAGGATGCGCTCGAAAACGAGATTGCGCAATCTTTTTTCCCACAAACGTTCCTGTCCCCGCTCCTGTTTTTCCGCTTGAATTTTCCTCTTTCCAGCCATGACAATTTCGGGCACTTGAACCCCGACGGGACAGACGTCCTCACAGGCGGAGCACAACATACAACGGTTTAATTGATGTTCGATTTCTTCGTCTACGGCAATTTCACCTCTGAGCAAGCTGCGGGCCATCAATACCCGGCCTCGTGGACCGTCAGCTTCCCGACCCGTAATATCCAGGGTGGGACAAACATCACGGCAGCGGCCGCAGCGAACGCACATTTCCATGGATTGTTCCGCGGTCAACAGTTTCATCGTTTTGCCTCCCTTACTCTGTTCAAATCGGTAAAGCCATTTTCCCTGGATTTAAGATGTTATTCGGATCGACTGTCTTTTTAATGCGTCTCATCAGTTCCATGGCTGGGCCGTGTTCAATATCCATATATTTGGCCCGGACGATGCCGACGCCGTGTTCGGCGGTCGTCGTGCCTTCCAATTCAATGGCCAAATGGTGAATGTCATCGATCATTTTTTTCGCGTTTTCGATCTCTGTCTTGTTGTTCATATTGATGACGGGAGCGGTATGCAAATTTCCGTCTCCGACATGCCCGTATATCCCGCAAATGATGTTATAAGAATCGGCAATCTCCTGAATGCGGCGCAAGGCTTCCGGCAGTCTGGAAAATGGGACACAAATGTCTTCGCCGCCGTACACTCTGAAACCCCCGGGTTTCAAGTTGCCGACGGCAGCCCCGACCACTTGCCTCGCTTGCCATAAATTTTGACATTCCACGGGGTCATCACTGAATTGGACGAAATTCGTATATTGGCTGACGGCGTCCGAAATCGTTTTGACCTGCAAAGAAACCACTTCTTTGATTCCGTCCACTTCAAAAAGCAGCAATGCCTCTCCTTCATGCAAGTTTAACTCGGGCAGCATCTTATTGGCCGCACGAATGGCGTATTTGTCCATAATCTCAATCGCTGAAGGGATGATGCCCGAACGATAGACGAGCTGAACGGCTTCCCCGGCATCTTCCAAATTGTCGAAAGCACAGAGGACGAGGCCTCTCGTTTTCGGCAGCGGAAGCACTTTTAAACGCAAGCGGGTGACAATGCCCAGTGTCCCTTCAGAACCGATCATTAAGTGGGCCAGATCATAGCCCGATACCGATTTCAGCGCTCTTGACTTTTGTCCTCCAGTGACAATGACATCTCCGGTCGGCAGGACGATCTCCATGCCGAGTACATATTGTCTCGTCACGCCATATTTAATGGCCCTCAGCCCGCTGGAATTGTTGGAGACCATCCCTCCGACCGTACACATTTTGGCGCTTCCCGGATCAGGTGGAAAAAAGAGCTGGTATGCTTTCAGCGCTTCGTTCAGATCAGCCTGAACGACGCCCGGTTCAATGATCACCTGCAAGTTGCGATGGTCGATCTCCAATATATTGTTCATCTTGGACAGGTCCATGACGATGCCGCCTTGGATGGGAACGGCTCCGCCGGTTTGACCTGTGGCCGCTCCACGTGGATAAAGCGGGACTTTGTATTCATTGGCCAAGCGGGTGCATTGGCTCACTTCTTCCGTGGACAAGGGAATGACGACGACGTCGGGTTCTTTCGGTTCCAACTGTGTGGCAAACGAAGCGTCATAAGAATAAGTCATCATATCCGTCTTGCGGACTAAGACACGGTCTTTGCCTACAACTTCTTCCAAACGCGGAATGATTGAAGAGTCGAACATATTTGATCCTCCTTTTCAGTTCTTTCATTTTCATTGTTCTTTCATTTCTTGTTCTTTCATTTCTTTCAGTTTGCGCCACAACGTTGTCCGCCCGATCCCTAAAATTTTGGCCGCTTTCGTTTGGTTGCCGTCCACTTGCTCCAAAACTTTTAAAATATGATGCCGTTCATAGGATGATAGATTTTCCGATTGCTGGGCTGGGCGGGCCTGTTCGGGCGGCGTCGACGATGACTTCTGAATGGGTTGAGCTCTCCGGTTTTCTTTTTCCGCCAAGGACCGAAAAGCATGACCCCCCGCTTCCAGAACGGTTTCCAAACGAATGGTTGAACCCGGGGAAAGAATCATCGCTCTTTCAATGAAGTTGCGTAATTCGCGTATGTTTCCGGGCCAGGCATATCGTTGCAGAAGGTCCATGGCATCATCAGCAAACCCTTGTATGTCCCGGTCGATTTCCTGTTTTAAATCCTGAATGATATGCTCACAGAGCAAGGGGATATCTTCTTTGCGTTCCCGCAATGAAGGGATGTCGATTCGCAGGACGTTGATGCGGTAAAACAGGTCCGCTCGAAACGTTTCCTGGCGAACCATGTTTTCCAGGTCCCGGTTGGAGGCGGCAATCACCCGGACATCGACGGGGATGAGGCGTTCGGCGCCGAGCCTCATCACCTCTCTTTCCTGCAAAACTCTAAGCAGTCTCACCTGTAAAGCTTCCGGCAGTTCGCCAATTTCATCCAAAAAAATCGTGCCTCGGTGAGCCAACTCAAAAAGGCCGGCTTTACCTCCTCTTTTGGCGCCCGTAAATGCGCCTTCTACATAACCGAACAATTCGCTTTCCAACAGATGTTCAGGGATGGCTGCACAGTTGACGGCCACAAAAGGACCTTGGGAGCGCCTGCTCGAATTGTGAATGAGGTGTGCCAACACTTCTTTGCCGACACCGGTCTCCCCTGTCAACAAAATGGTCGAATCGACCGAAGCGAATTTTCGGGCTTTATCAACCGTTTGTTGGAATATTTTACTTTTTCCGGCCATATCTTTCAGCGTATACTTGGTCACATGTCCTTTGTGTGCCAGCTTTGTCCTTATCTCCTGTTCCTGTTGCTGCAGTTTGCTTAATTCCTGAAAAGTGCATAATACGCCGAGCACTTCTTCACCGTAGCGAATCGGCACTTGGTGGTTAATCATCTTGACGCCGTGGTGTTCCGTGATTTGGTTCAGTTTTTCTTCTCCGGAGCGCAGGGTGTCGGTCACCTGTAAATGGGCGAACAGATCGTCCACAGGCTTCCCTTTCACTTGACCGGCGGCCACTTTCAGCAGCTTTTCGGCTGCAGGATTGCAAACGTTGATCAGCCCCTTGTCGTCAACGGCCAGGACGCCATCGGAAATGAAATCGAGGATGGCCCGTACTTGTTCTGTCTGAGCGACTTCCGCCCGCCGGACTTCCACGACTTTTTTGGCTTCATTGATGGCCTGAATAATCGATTCCTGACCCGAAGAGAGAACGACCGTGCGGATGGGGCTGTCTGCCAGCATACGCACGTAAACCATTTTGCCGATCAGCACGTCAATTCCCTTGTGCATCAGGGCTTGAATGGCCCGCTCCGCGTCTTTTGGAGAGTGTACCGGATATGTCTCAATCTTCTCCTTAAACATCGATTCCAGGCTTTCAACACCGGCCAGCACTTCCGGGGTGTCGGCCATGCCGATTTTGTTCCCGACCTTGCGCGCCTGTAAGAATGCCCGTAACAAATCGTATCCGGTGATCGGAATGTGGATGAGCGGAACGGGTAAGCGGGCCTGCTCGATTTTCCAGGCGACGGACCCGCGGCTGATGATCACTTCGGCCCCTTGGCCGATGGCTTCTCTGGCCGTTTGAACGGCATTGTCCATCGTTGCCGTGCGGATGGGGATATTTTCATTTAACTTTCGGCAAGTATCCTGTGCCACACGGGCCAATTCTTCAAACGGGGCAATGAGCACGATGGATGACATGAGATCAATCTCCCGCTGCGATGATGGTGTTCTGTTGATGATTTGAATAGACGTTGATGATTGAGATGCGCTTAACTGTTGACAGCGCTTTGAGCAGGCAAATGAGTGAACGCTTTGTAAGGATGTTCCAGCCAATAGTTTTGAGCGGCAGCCACACTGGCGCCTAATTCCACTTGGTAGCCGATTTTCGTTAATCCGAGTTCCAGAGCGGCGAACATTTTCAATACGTCGGCCTCGTCCGTATAACCCATATGGCCCAGGCGCAGGAGTTTCCCTTTCAATTTGCCCAATCCGCCGCCGACAGCGACATGGAAGTTTTCGCGCATCATTTTGCGAAATTCGTTGGCGTCAACCAGGTCAAAGACGACAGACGTTAACGTGGGGCTGGCAGCTTCATCTTTGACGAGCAGCGGAAGTCCCAAAGCTCGCACCCCGGCACGGGTCATGTCTCTCAAACAGGCATGGCGTTTAAAGACGTTCTCAATGCCTTCTTCTTCAATCATGCGTAAAGAGGCCAGCAAACCATTGACGAGGGCAATATTTGGGGTATATGGTGTATGTCCTCCGGGAAGCATGGCCCGATATTTTTTCAAATCCAAATAAAATGAAGGGCAGTGGTGGGCTTGAATCACTTGCCACGCTTTGTCACTGATGGCAATCAAGGAAAGACCCGGAGGTAACATGAGCGCTTTTTGCCCGCCTGTGGCGACGATGTCCACGTTCCAATCATCCATATACAGCGGCGCGCCGGCCAGCGAACTGACGGCATCGACAGCAAAGATGGCGTCGTAATTTTTGACGACCGATCCGATCGCTTGTATGTCATTCAAAGCGCCTGTAGAAGTTTCACAGTGAGTGGCAAAGACAGCCTTAACTTCCGGATGTTTGTCAAGCGCTGCTTTGACATCGGCAGGATCGATCGTTTCCCCCCATTCAACATCAACGCGGATGACGTTCACACCGATATGTTCGGCAATATCAATTAAATATTCGCCGAAATAACCCATGACACAAACGATGATCGTATCTTGCGGGCCGGCGATGTTGACCATGGCTGTTTCCAGCGCCGAAGCGCCGCTCCCTGTCAACAGATAAACGTCGTTTTTCGTTTGAAAAACCATTTTGGAAGATGCGGCGGCCTCTTTCAAAATGTCTTGAAATTCTTCATTGCGGTAGTCCATCATAGGATGGTCAAAACTGCGCAACATCGCTCTTTGCACTTCCCTGGGAACCTGTACGGGTCCCGGCAAACGCAAATCCATTTTTTCTGAAAACATGGTTCATCCTCTCCTTTGGGCCTCATTTATTGGAATCTTTCTAAAAGTAACCATGCAAATTTCATGCCAACGAATGAAGTGCAGTAATCCCGAAAATAGCGATTGGCTAAACGCTTTTGTTTCATACAATCATACCATAATGGAACACATACTGAAACGGTTGTTTCAATACAAAACAATATCATCAAACAATGGTCATCTGCTATTCTCATGGGGCCTACTTATGGCTCACTCGCCTGATTGGATGATTTTAACTTTGAAGTTTTTGACTTTGATGATTTTGAAGGTAACATTTGCCTATCCTCGTTTTTGGTCATTTCCAAATGACTGACAAGGATGCGGGGCTCGGGGATGGAGATGCTGAGCATTTGTTCAAAGATCGCTTTCAAGCCGTTTCTAATTTCCGAACATGATTTTGGCACGGGGATGTGATCGTATAGTGACAGATTGATCGAGATCGGTTCATATAGATTAGAAGGAACGCGAATGGATTGGATGGCATGAACATGGCGGTTCAGTTTCAGATTGTGTAAGACGATTTTTTTCAGGCATGACTTTTTAATAATAATTCTTCCGCCGTGAAATTTGGGATGAACGATCGTATTTTCTCCGAGTAAATTGGCGTTGGCATCAAAAATGGATTTTACTTTTTCGATCAACTGTTGGAAGCGGTCTTTTTCAACCTGAATATGTGGAATGGGGATGACATGTTGCCCGTAGATTCGGCGGGTGAACAGTGCTTTTTCAATGTCTTCGGCGCTGGACACGTCAGTGATGTCGATCCACTCCGTCGGTTCGGGCAAATCAAGATTTTGCACAATTTTATGAATCATGCGGGTGGAGGTGCCGATGATGAGCAGTTTTTGCGGTCGATAACGACAAAGGGCTTGTTTCACTTCTTGGCGATGGTCGGGGTGATGGAATATGGCCCGTTTGACAGCGGCTATTTTATTTGACTCATATTTGGCCGAACGGCCGGCCACTTTGCGCCCCTGGTGAATGTAGATGCCGTCATCAATAAAATCATCGATGCCCCGTTGGTGGCACAAAGTGAGTGCCAGAAAACTTTTCCCCGTTCCGCTCGGTCCATGAAATCCATAAACAATCATAGTCGTTCCTCCAGACAGATTTTTCGGGTTATGCTAATGATTATACAGGAGCTTGATCCGTCCTGTGAAGAACACACGGTCGATGATATGGTATGATAGGATTGAAGGGAAGGTGGGATTGTTATTCGTCGCTCTCGTTTCCATATCGTCTATACGCACGATCTACATAGTCATTTTGAAAATTGGCCGCAAGTCGTCTCCAAAATACGCCGTTTGACCAATCGGTTTAGAAAAGATGGAGAACATTATTTGGTATTTGATGTCGGTGATCATGTGGACCGGGCGCATTTTATCACGGAAGGATCCGACGGCAAGGCCAATGTGCAATTGATGAATCAGCTCGGTTATGATTACGTCACCATTGGGAATAATGAAGGCATTACCTTCTCCAAATCCCAGCTGAATGAATTGTACCGTGAGGCTGATTTTCAAGTATTGATCAATAATTTGTATGAAAAAAACGGCCGGCGGCCATCGTGGCTGCATCCTTACGCTGTTCATCATCTAGGTGGATTAAAGATCGGGATCATTGGCACGACCGTTGATTTTTCCTCATTTTATTCTTTATTGGGTTGGAAAATTGCCGATCCTGTTCAAGCCGTAGCCGAGAATGTCAGGCGGCTCAGAGAGCACGTGGATGTGCTGATCGTCCTGTCACATTTAGGGCTTGCCAGAGACAAACTGCTGGCCCAAAAAGTTCCGGGGATCGACTTGATTTTAGGTGCTCACACCCATCACTTTTTGCCCGATGGCTTAAAGGCCGAGCAAACATGGATTCATCAAGTGGGCAAGTTCGGCCGGTTTGTCGGCCACGTCACCTTGGAAACGGCCGAGGGAAAGGTGGACGTATATCCTCGAGCTTTGGCAGTGGATGATGAAGAAGATGACCCTGGAGCACAGGCGTTATTAAGCCGCTGGGAAGCTTATGCTCGCCAGCGTTTGTCTCAGGAAGTGGCTGTTTTGGAAGAACCATTGGAAGCGGACTGGTTCAATGAATCGGTGATTGGCAATATTTTGGCCGAGGCGCTGAATGATTGGTGCAAGACACAGATCGCTCTTGTGAATTCAGGACAAATATTAGCGGGATGTCCGGCAGGCCCAATTACTAAGAAAGATCTTCACCACATCTGTCCCCACCCGATCAATCCTTGCCGCATTCGTTTGTCCGGCAGACAAATATGGTCAGTTCTACAGCGTTCTTTGGAAGATGACGTTCAGCAACTGGAGATCAAAGGTTTGGGGTTCCGGGGAAAAAAGTTAGGCATGCTTTCCGTGGACGGGTTGCGCATAGAATATGAACGAAGCGCACAAGACCAAAAAAATGTGCGTGCGATTTATGTTGGAAAGGTTCCTATTCAGCTGGAAAAATGGTATGATGTAGCAACAATTGATATGTTCACTTTCGGTGCTATTTTTCCCGAAATTTATGAACAAACGGATGTACGCTATTTTCTTCCCGTGTTTTTGAGAGATGTTCTCGCCGTGCGCTTCCAAAAAGGACATTTGGAACGGGCCAAAAAAAATCGGTGGGCATGTAAGACAGACAGAGGAGGAATGGATCATGAAGTTCATTAACGATCTGTATGATTTATATAAGGACCAGCTCGTTGGGGACGAAGAAGATGCCGTCGCTCTCGTATTGTATACCCTACAGGATCACAGCAGGGAAGATTTGCTTTCACTGATTCACGAAATGAGTGATGATGAAGTGTACCAGATGGTCGGACAATTTTTGATCAACCAATTGAAAGACAAAATGGCCAAGGAGGGGCTGGGACAGCATCGCCCGTCATCCCGCGACCGGAAAAACATTCATTAATAGCAGTCATGACGGGGTGATGAACCTCTTCTCCACTCTAGACATAGTTTAAAGTAGAAACGTCAGGGAGGAGATGGTCGCTCATGATGTCCTTAAGTCCGATTGAAGTTGACGGTCACCAGGTCTTTGCCATCGAAGTGAACCTGCCGAAAACAAACCTGCTCGTAGTGACGACGGAAAAAGGGTATATTATGTGCGGTGCGCTGGACGTACAGCTGCTCAATGACCAGTTGAAAGATCGGGAGATCATTGCCGGTCGAGCCGTCGGTGTGCGCACGATCGATGAGTTGTTAGATGCGCCGCTAGAATCGGTGACCCATAAGGCCAAAGCGCTGGGGATCGAAGAAGGGACGCTTGGCAAAGAGGCGATTATAAAGATGTTGTAGATGAATGAGATGTGTTAGATGATAATGCTCTAGAAGCATGAGAGGTTATGGTGATTCAAGATTCGAGGGGAAAGAGGAGTAAACGTTGAACAAAACGAAAGCCGAGCATGCCGTTGATCATCAGCTAGAAAACGTATACCGCGAATTATCGAAAGTGGTCATTGGCCGACAAACAGAATTCAAGCTGTTCTTCACTGCTCTATTGGCCAATGGCCACGTCCTCTTGGAGGATTTGCCCGGAATGGGGAAAACGACAATGGTCAGAGCTTTCTCCAAAGTGTTAAATTGTTCTTTTGCGCGCGTCCAATGTACACCTGATCTGCTTCCCGCTGATGTCATCGGCATGTCCATTTTCAATCCGAAAACGGCTGAATTTTCGTTCAGAGAGGGGCCGGTATTCACGAATGTGCTCTTGGTGGATGAAATCAACCGCGCCTTGCCGCGAACACAATCCAGCCTGTTGGAAAGCATGGAGGAAAGGCAGGTATCGATTGAAGGGCAGACATACACGCTCGAGCAGCCTTTTATGGTGCTCGCCACTCAAAATCCGATCGAAATGGAAGGGACTTTTCCGCTTCCCGAAGCCCAATTGGATCGTTTTCTGATCAAATTGCAACTCGGCTACCCCGATTTTGAGGAAGAAGCGGCCATGTTGGAAAAAGTGGGTGATCATCTCCCTTATGACGAGCTGGTCCCTGTTTTTGAACCCGCTCACATCCGTCAGCTTCAGCAAGCATGTGAACGTGTTGACGTACATCCGGATGTTCGCGCTTATATCGTTGCTTTAGCCCAAGGAACGAGAAAACATGCTTCCGTTTCCGTCGGGGCCAGCCCCAGGGCAAGCAAGGCTTTGTTCAAAGCGGTGAAGGCATGGGCTTTCCTGAATGGGCGGAATTATGTTCTCCCGGACGACGTTCAGCATTTGCTTCCTTATGTTTGGAGTCACCGGCTTGTTTTAAACAGTGAGGCGGACATGACGGGCATCACCGGGGAGCATGTCCTGCAGGAAGTCATTCAACATGTGCCGATTCCTGAAGAAAACGTGAGGTATCATCATGGACAAGCCTGATCCGCAGCCCTTTAAGGCAAGTTTATTGTTTGAACGATTTGGAATTTGGATGGCTTTGCTTACTCTTGTGGTGGCCATCTGGTATCGTTTCATTCCCTTGATCGTCCTGGCCGTTTTTTTCCTCGTTATTGCCGGTCTGATTACCATATGGAAAAGAAAGGCTTTAACGAATGTGTCAGCTGACATGAAGCTGGACAGGCGCAGAGTGTTTGCCGGAGAGCACGTCACTTTGTCCGCCGCTCTGGAAAACAGGAAATGGTTGCCATTGATTTGGCTCGAATGGGAGATGGTCAAGCAGGAAGGCATCGTCTGGGGAAAAGAGGAAAGCGAAGGGTATATGCTCCGTCTCTTATGGTTGTTATCCTATCAGAAAGCGTCCTGGGAGGTAGAAGCGCGGGTGGAAAACAGGGGCGTCTATCATGTGGGAAGGGTCATTTTGCGCTCTGGAGACGGGTTCCGCTTTACTGAAGAAGAAAAGCAGGTTGACATCCGGATCGTTCTCTATGCCTATCCGCAGTTGCTCTCCGTCACTGTTCCCCCCTTAACTCCCGTTCGGCAATGGGGTTTGGGTCAAAATGGCGGTTTTTTGGAAGATCCGGTCCTGATCAGCGGCATACGCGATTACCAAAGCGGAGATGAATGGCGTAAAATCAATTGGCCGGCCAGCGCCAGAACGGGCAAACTGCAAACGACGATTCATCAGCCTGTCAAGCCCCGCCAATTGATGATCGTCATCGATGTCAGAGGTTTTAGCTCAGGCCGTCAACAAGCTTTCGAATGGTTTCTGTCGGTCATCGCTTCGGTCGCTGTTCGTTACCATCAACAAGGTCTGCATATTGGTTATGCCAGTAATGCTTTGGATCATGAAGAAAATCCGATCGGTTTTGCCAAACCGGGGTCGGGCATCACTTCCTTTATGGACGAGCTAGCTAAAATGACTCCTGCTGTCAATCCGCGAAAACCTGACCTGGGGAGCATGCTGCCAACCGACGAGTTAGCCTGTCCGCTCTTTCTGTTTGCCGATTGTCTGCGCAAAGAATACGGACATTGGCTCAGAGCGCATCACCAATTTACGGACAACCTGTTTTGCTATTATGTCGGAGAGAATGAAGCGGCCAATGACCAAGCGTCACAGTGGGGGAGAATGTCTGCCAGAAAAATGGATGTTTTGGTGACCCCGGCGAAAAGAAAAAGGGATGCCGGATGAATCGCTGGAGAACGTTTGCCAAATATGCCATCGCCCTGTACAGCGAAAGTATTTGGATCTATTTCGCCATCGTTTTGTTTATGAAAATTGAACAGGATGTTTTTGTTTTTCCGCAACCTTTGTCCTGGTTGGCAGCTGCTATAGCCGCTTATGGACTCAATGCCTGGTTGAGCAGAAAATGGTCCAATCCGTTATGGGTGTATGGCATTAACTTGATACTACTTGCGGGGATCGTTATCCAGAATTGGCGTACGATTCCTGATGGGGCTTGGTTTTACGGCATGGCTGTCAGTATAGCGGTTTGTTATATTTACTTGCGCAGCATGTTTTACGTTCAGAAGGGGCCCAGTCGCGAGCAAATGTTGTTGCGTTTTGAAGGCAATGTTTTGTTTTACTTCATTTATGTCTTAATTTCTCTGGCCCATCCATTGCCCACCCCCGTGATCCACCTGTTTTTCATGATCGCCATCGTCCTCAGCCTGTTGGGGATGGTCCTGACGCTTTATCCTGAAACAGATGGTGATGACAAGGTTGAAACCCATCTCGTCGGCGAAGCCGGTTGGCTGCCCGTATTGTTTGGAGCGGTTTTCATTGCCGTTTGTCTCGCTTCGCTCCTGCTGCTTTTGCCCGCTGTCCAAACGGCTTTGACCGAATTTGTCATCCAGGCCTGGCAAGGGATTGTCTGGCTGTGGGAAATGATGTGGACCGCTGTTCTCAAACTGCTCAGTCTGCTCCCTTCGTCGGAGTCCGAACAAGTGTTGCCGGAACAAGATTCATCCCCTTTTGAGATGCCTGAAGGGCTCCCTGAAGAGACACAGCTGCACCTCCCCTTATTTTGGATTTTTGGCGCAGTCGCTCTTGTTGCCTTCATTGCTTTGCTTTGGTTTCTCAGCAAAGGGCTGCGACGATTGAAAGTGTTCCCTCGGGTGACGGTGACACGCTCAAGCGTCCGCTCTGTCAGCTGGTGGAAAAGTTTGCTGCACTGGGTGCAAAAGGTCATGGGGCAAGTGACCGCTTGGATCAAAGGGACGTTTCCCGGTTACTACGCGCTGCCCGTCTATTGGTATTTTTACAGGTTGACGCGCTGGGGAAAAAGAAATGGGATCCCCCGTCAAAAACATGAAACGCCCATTCAGTATGTGCGGCATGTCGCTGCAAAACTTGATCCACAGGCCCCGTTGACTGTCAAAGGAAAACAGTATCAATGGAAACGCGATTTGTTGCACTTGGGTGAAGCGTATGCCGCCGCCTATTACAGCAAAGGGAAGCACGTACAGGCGAGAGATTTTAAACCTTTGTTTCGCTTTTTGAGGACCGTTCGCTTGCAAAAACGAAGCCGGATTTCTTTGCTTGCTGCAAAAAAAGGAACTAAATTGCACAGATCATAGCACAGATCATAAATAGGGAAGGTGAGGGAGAATGAAGCAATATTTGAATCTCTGTCAGCATATTCTCGAAAAAGGGATCAAAAAAGAAGATCGAACCGGTACGGGGACGATTTCGGTGTTTGGTTACCAGATGAGATTCGATCTGAGTGAAGGATTTCCCTTGCTAACGACAAAAAAGTTGCACCTCAAATCAATTATTCATGAACTGCTTTGGTTTTTAAGGGGGGAGACGAACGTCAAATATTTACAGGAGAATGGGGTGCGGATTTGGAACGAATGGGCGGATGAAAACGGTGACCTGGGCCCCGTTTACGGCAAACAATGGCGGTCCTGGCCGGCTCCCGACGGCCGGACGATCGATCAAATCGCCAACGTCATTGAAGAGATCAGGACGAATCCGAATTCCCGCAGGTTGGTTGTCACGGCCTGGAACCCGGCGGATTTGCCGAAAATGGCTTTGGCGCCTTGTCACTGTTTGTTTCAGTTTTATGTGGCCCAAGGCAAACTCAGTTGCCAGCTTTATCAAAGGTCGGCTGACGTTTTTCTCGGCGTTCCGTTCAACATTGCTTCCTATGCTTTACTGACGTTAATGATCGCCCAAGTGACACACTTGGAACCCGGCGAATTTATTCATACGCTCGGGGATGCGCATATTTACAATAATCATATCGAACAGGTGCAATTGCAACTGACCCGGGAACCTTATGCCCTCCCGCAAATGAAACTGAATCCGGAAGTGGAAAATATTTTTGAATTTAAATATGAAGATTTTGAGCTCAAGCGTTATCAAGCTCATCCGCATATTAAAGGACAGGTGTCCGTATGATTGCTTTTGTCGTATGTATGAGCGAAAACCGGGTCATTGGCCAAAATAATGACATGCCTTGGCATCTGCCGGAGGACTTGAAGCACTTCAAATCGTTAACGATGGGGCATTCCATTGTCATGGGCCGCAAAACTTACGAATCGATCGGCAGACCTTTGCCGGGGAGGAAAAACATCGTTTTAACAGCGAACCGAAACTTTGAAGCCAAAGGGTGTGACATTGTCCATTCCAAAGCAGATATTCTAGAGCGGGCCAAAAAAGAAGATAAACTGTTTATTATTGGCGGGGGAAAGATTTTTGAGCAGTTCATGGACGAGGCAGACATGCTGTATGTGACGGTGATTCATGAACATTTTGACGGGGACGTTTTTTTCCCGGAAATTGGTTCAGAATGGAAAGTCGTCGAACGCCGAAAGGGGATTCGCAATGCCCAAAATCCTTATGACTACGAATTTCTGACGTATGTGCGAAGGTGATACGTATTTATAATGTGCACCTATGCGTGTTGTGCGTCTACGAGTACCTATCCTTATGATCACATGGAAGAGGAGGGTGTTTACTTCTGCCTTCCTTGTGTATATCATTTTGTTAATATTAAAAAAAATAACATCCTGGTGAGGTGAGAGATTTTGTTAAGATCAGTGACTCTGTTTTTTGATCGCCTGGTTCAACGTTATTTGCCCGACGCCTTTTTGTTTGCCGTCCTGTTGACATTGGTTGTTTATGTGTTGGGCGTCGTCATGACCGATAGTTCCCCGATGCAAATGGTTCAGTACTGGGGAGAGGGCTTCTGGGAGTTGCTTGCTTTTGCCATGCAAATGTCACTCATCGTCGTCACCGGCTACGTCCTGGCCAATAGTCCTTTTTTTAAGTCGATTTTATTGAGTCTTGCCCGGCTGGCCCGCACACCCGTTCAAGCGGTTATGCTCGTCACTTTTGTGGCCTCCATCGCTTGTTTTATTAATTACGGTTTCGGCCTGGTCATCGGCGCGCTTCTCTCCAGACATGTCATCCGGGTGGTCCCTGACGTCGATTACCGCCTGCTAGTAGCCAGTGCTTACAGCGGCTATTTAGTATGGCATGGGGGTTTATCTGGATCAGTCCCTTTGACATTGGCCACGGAGGGGCATTTTCTGGAGGAGATGACAGGCATTATTCCCGTGAGTGAGACGATTTTTACGAGTTTTAATCTATTTATTGTCCTTGTTTTAGTCATTACGCTGCCATTTTTGAATCGGTTTTTGTTAAAGGCGACAGCAGGAACCCCGAGAATCGATCCCACTCTATTCGATGACGATCAGGCGGCCACGACCGATCCGGTCATCCAAACCGAGATGCCGGAAAAACGGACGCCGGCCGATCGTTTGGAAAACAGCGTGCTGATCTCCATGCTCATCGGCTTGTTAGGTTTAGTATTCATCATTTACTTTTTTGTGCAAAACGGACTGGACTTAAACATCAATATAGTCAACTTTACCTTTCTCTTTTTGGGGATTCTGTTTCATAAAACGCCGCGTCGCTTTTTGAACAGTGTGGCCGAAGGCGTCAAAAACGCCGGAGGCATTATCATCCAATTTCCGTTTTATGCAGGCATCATGGGCATGATGGTCGCCTCAGGTCTGTCCGAACAATTGTCCTTATGGTTTGTCAGTATTTCCAACGAATTGACCTATCCGTTTTTCACATTTTTAAGCGCCGGAGTTGTTAACTTTTTCGTTCCTTCAGGCGGAGGCCAGTGGGCGGTTCAAGGACCGATCATGATCCCCGCGGCAATGGAACTTGGCGTGGATACAGCCAAGACAGCGATGGCGGTCGCCTGGGGTGATGCCTGGACGAATATGGTTCAGCCGTTTTGGACCCTGCCTTTGTTGGCGATCGCCGGTTTAAAGGTTAAAGATATTATCGGTTTCTGTGTGATGGCGCTTTTGTGGTCCTTTATTCCGATTAGCATCGGGTTGTTGTTTTTGTAAAATTCATCTCTCCCATCCAGGCGCTGTTGCGGATCGGATATGTTCCGGGTGGTAAACTTTACTGTTCGATTGGTTTAGCCGGTCGGACGTATCCCGCGATGAGGCCGTGCTTGGGAGACAGTAAAAAACTGATCAGAAAGACCAGTCCGGTGGCAAAGGCCATCGAGCCGGAGATGGATGTGTCGATCCAGGCGGCAATGACATAGCCGACGATGGCTGAAATGACCCCGAATGAACTGCTTAAAATGAGCATAACTAACAAACGGTCGGTCCAGAGGTAGGCAGAAGCGGCGGGCGTGATCAACATGGCCACGACCATAATCGCTCCGACGGCATCAAAGGAAGCGACGGTTGTCACGGAAACGAGGCTCATGAATACATAATGCAGCAGTAAAACGGGAAGGCCTAAACTGGCCGCAAGCCCGGGATCAAAAGAAGTGATTTTCCATTCCTTATAAAAGATGATGACAGCGAAGAGGACGATGAGGCAAGCAAAGGCCAGCATGGCGGTCGCTTCCGGAATATCACCGATCAGAGGAAGAGAAATCATCTTGAACGGAATAAAGGTGATCTCTCCCATCAGGGCGTGCTGAACATCAAGATGGGCATTTTTGCCGACGGCAGTGGATATTAAAATGACCCCGATGGCAAACAGCGTTGTAAAAACAATGCCCATCGCTGCATGATGTTCAATTTGCAGTGATTGCAACCATTGAACGAGAAAGGCCGTCAGCAGTCCGGCCAGGATAGCCCCGAGCAGCATGTGCGGACCGCTTAATTCTTGTGTCACAAGATAGGCACTGACAATCCCCAACAAGACCGTATGGCTGATGGCGTCAGCCATCATCGCCATTTTTCTGAGGATGAGAAAGACCCCGATCAAACCACAGGACAGCCCGACCAATGAAGCCGTAATCATAATCCATCCCGCATAAGTCATTGAATTCCCTCCTCCACTCTGTTTGGACCGAGCTGGCGGTCCGCTTGCTGTTGACTGAGCATTTTTTGACGGGCTTTATGTTGCCAATATTGAATGAAGATCCCTTTTTCCTTGCCGAAAATGAGCGACAGAACAAACAGAGAGGCGGCCGTGACGACGATGAACGGTCCCGTTGGCCAGCCGCTGCCCAGCGTACTGATGAGCGTCCCTGCGGCGCCGGAGACGCCTCCAAATGCGGCGGACAATAAAACCATCGTTCTAAACGATTGCGTCCAGTACCGCGCGCTGACGGACGGAATGATCAGAAGAGCGGCAATCAGGATGACCCCGACGGCTTGAATGCCGATGACGATCGTCGTCACCAGAACGGTCGTATAGATCACGTCCATGCCCCTCAGCGACAGACCCGACCCTTGGGCAAATTGAGGGTCAAAAAGGTAAATCTTCCATTCTTTAAACAGAATAAGAACGATCAAAATCACGGCGACAGCCAGGCTGAGCATCGTCATCACGTCGGATCGGACCATGGCCGCTGCTTGACCGAAAATAAAACTGTCCAATCCGCTTTGATTGCCGCTTGCCGTCCGGTTGGCGATCGCCAGCAGCATGATTCCCAGCCCGTAAAAGACGGACAAGATCATGCCCATGGCCGTATCCGCAGTGATTCGCGTCGAAGAGCGGATCCACTGGATGAAGAAAGCGCCGGCCAAAGCGGTCCCTGCCGCGCCGATCATGAGCACAAACAAGTTTTTTTCGCCGAGGACGAGAAAGGCGATGACGACCCCGGGTAAAGCGGCGTGGGCCAGGGCGTCGCTCATTAAGCTTTGTTTTTTCCAATAAGCGATACAGCCGATTGTTCCTGCGGCAACGCCGAGGATCATCGTGCTGATCAGCACCCACTGCACATTACTCATCATGAGCGAAGACCACATGAGACTCCCCCTCTCTCATCCAGCGCATCGTTCCCCCGTATGTTTGAGCGAGGTGTTCTTTGGTGAACACCTGATCTGTTTGACCATGGCGGATGACAGTACGGTTTAACAGCAGCACATGGTCAAAATAATCTTTCACCGTTTGCAAATCATGATGGACAACCATCACCGTTTTACCCGAAGCCTTTAATTGCTGGAGGATATTCATGATCGCCCGCTCTGTTGCCGCATCAACCCCTGCCAGCGGTTCATCCATAAAGTACAGATCGGCATCCTGAACCAAGGCGCGGGCCAGAAATACGCGCTGCTGCTGCCCTCCCGAGAGCTGATTGATTTGCCGCTCGGCATATTCGGCCATGCCCGTTTGGGTCAGGGCCGAATATGCTTTCTCCCTGTGCAAACGTTTGGGCCGCCTCAGCCAGCCGATTTGTCCATACAAACCCATCGTGACGACGTCCAGCACGTCTGTCGGGAAATCCCAATCGACAGAACCGCGCTGGGGGACATAGCCGATTCTTTTTTGGGCCTTTTTGAAGGGTAAGCCGAAAAACTTGACACTTCCTTGCAATGCCGGATGGAGGGTTAACATCGTTTTCAACAGGGTTGATTTGCCTGCGCCGTTCGGACCGATGATCCCCGTCAGCGTCCCGGCCTGCACGCAGAAATTGACGTCTCTCAGAACAATGTTTTTGCGGTAAGAAGCGGCCAAATTTTTCACTTCTACGACCGGTTCAACCAACGTTAATCAGCTCCTTCGTATAAAGCTTCATATATCGTCTGCACGTTATGGCGGTACATGCCTGCGTACGTCCCCTCTTCAGTGCCGGGTTCACCCATCGCATCGGAGAAGAGTTCTCCGCCCAGCTTAACGTCCACCCCTTCGCTGGCGGCTCCTTCAATGACGGCCTGTATCGTGCTTTCATTAATGCTTGTTTCGATAAAGATGGCCGGTACTTCGTATTGTTTAATCAGTTCAATCGTTTCCTGTATATCGGAGACGCCAATTTCTCCATCGGTGCTCAATCCTTGGAGTCCGACGACTCGCATATCGTGCATGTTTCCAAAGTATCCGAAAGCATCGTGGGCGGTGACGAGGATTCTTTTCTCTTTCGGAATGTCAGCCAGTTTTTGCGCATCTTCTTTTACCTCTTCTAATCGGGCGAAATATTGTTCTTTGTTTGCTGCGAATGTTTCGGCATCTTCGGGCGAATAGGCGGACAATTCTTCTACCGCTGCTTCCAGCGCTTGTTTCCACAGATCAATATCAAACCAAATATGCGGATCAATGGCCCCTTCTTCATCCGTCAACAAAGATTCTTCGGGAACGGTTTCCCCGATGGCGACAACCGGTTTGGATTGGGCCAGGGCATCAAATATGTCCACCATGTTGGCCTCCAGGTTCAGACCGTTGTAAAAGATGAGATCCGCTTCTTCAATCTTGGCCATATCACTCTGACTGGCATTGTACAGGTGGGGGTCTACGGCGGGACCCATTAAGCTTTGAACATGGACAAGGTCACCGCCGATCACTGACAGCGGTTCTCCAATTTGGGCAATGGTGGTGACCACATTGATTTTTTCCCCTTCTGTTTCTGCTTCTTCCTCCGCTGAAGATGAGCCTGCTCCCTGCTCCGCGGAACCGCAAGCGGCAAGACATAAAATCAAGGCCAACAACAACACATAAGCGTTCATTCTTTTCAGTATGTTCACGGTTTCTACTCTCCTTTTGAAAATGTATGTATAAATTTGATATAGGACAATGAAGTTTCCTTAAGTCAACTTATAACTGAAATAAAAAGCCGCTTTTGGGCGTGCATACCATAATTTATGTGCCTTAAGGCCAAAAAGTGAAAAGTTTTACAAGGGACATTTTGTTTAACTGGGATTAATTTTTTTACCTAATACAACTTTTAGTATACATAAGAGCTTGAAAATGTCTAGAGGTGAACTGCATTTTTTCAAAAAAAAATAATTGTCCAGCTGGACAAGCCGTTGTGCATACACATGAACAAGGGGGTGTCCCGAATGAGCAGGCGGTTTCGATTAAAAAAAGGAGGCCCTTTGAAAAAGCGACATGTGATGCTCATCATCCTTATTTTATTGACGTTAATGTCAGTGATTGGCTTTTTATTGGTTGAAAAAAATTTGGAACCTGCTTTAAAAGAAATTGCCAGAACGTATGTGAAACAGATTGCCACGTTGGCGATCAATGACGCCATTTCGAAAAAAATCAATGAAGAGATGGACGAAATCGGCCACCTGCATACGATCGAAAAAAGTTCAGAGGGCGATATTCAGCTCATCTCGCTGGATTCGGCCAAGCAGGCCAAAATTGTCACGTTAGTGACCGAACGGGCGAATCAAATTTTGATGGAACTGTATAAGGAACCGATACAGTTACCTTTGGGTCAGGCTTTGAACAGCAACATCCTCGCTCAATTGGGACCGGATATTCCCATCACGCTTCAGCCGATGGGGGCGGCTAAAGCGGACATTTATGTTGATTTGAAAGAAGCCGGGATCAATACCGTCGCCATCGTCACCATGCTGAGCATTGAAGCGGATGTGCGCATCGTCATTCCCTTTTCATCGGATGAAGCGCTTGTCAAAACGGAGCTGCCGGTTTCCGTTGATATCCTGCCTGGAGAAATTCCCGATTACTATTTTCAAAGCGGGGAAGATGGGGAACAACGCACGCCGTTGCCCAACATTTCTTTGCCCCGGGTAGACGAATAACATCGTTAAGCGTTCTTCTGGCGTTGTTTTTCTTCCTTTTCCCATAGGCGCAAGGAAGGATAAGGATCATAGGACCACTCGGTGCGTCCGTTGTCCTTGTAAATGCCGTAATGAAGATGAGGGGGAAACTTGCCGCTTGTTCCCTCCTTGCCGTAACCGGTGCTGCCCACATAACCGATGATCGTGCCTGGTTCAACGATTTGTCCTGCTTTGACATCATCGGCAAAACGGGATAGATGAGCGTAATAATGATAATTGTTATGAATGTCGCGAATGCCTATTCGCCATCCCCCATACCGATTCCAGCCCATCACTTCAATTTTGCCGTACGTTGTGGACTTCACCGGCGTGCCGTAATCGGCGAAAAGATCCGTTCCTTCGTGGATGCGCCGGCCTCCCCATCCCCGCCTGTCTCCCCACGTACTACGGTAGCTGTAGTTGTATTCCAGGGCGAGAGGAAAGGCGTTTTTATCCAGATCGAGCGTTCCGAAATGACGGTAAATGTCGGCGATGGAATGAATGACCTGCACCGTTAGATCTCGCCCGTAATATTCCCAGAGGGCGATGCGAAAATCGTCTTCAGTGACACCATAACGGCTGAGCCACTGGCTCATCGCGTACAATACATCATCATCGTTGTCCGCTTCGGCATAACCGTCCCCATCGCCATCCATGCCGAATCCGCCAAAAAATTGAATCGTATCCGGAAAGCGATCGTTCGGATTCGGGTTTAATTCTCCCGCCCACCAACTTTTGGGAAATTGTATGGCGATGGTGCCTTCGGGTTCACGTATGTCGTCGCGGACATTGGCGATATTTCGTTCATATTGATCAACCGCAGCCAGGTAATACCAGGGAACCATCGTCAACGCTTCGTATCTTTCGTATAAAGTCATTCGTTCGGCGAAGATGTCTTCTTTGTCTGTTTCGGTTTCCGCTTGGACGGCTTCAGTGAGCATGACGAGCGTCAAAATGGTTGAAAAAAGACATAAAATGATTCTCACATTTAAACACCCCGAAGCACTTTTCAATATACAGGTGTAGTTTATGTTTGAGAGTGGAAACTATGTAAAGAATTTGTTCATCGTCAGCAAGTATGGTTATAATGGGAGTAGAACTCAAAACGAAACGGGGTGTAGTCCTTGGCAGAAGAAGGCACGGAAAGAAAACCGGAATGGTTAAAAATCAAGTTAAGGACGAATGAAAATTATCATGAACTGAAATCGATGATGCGCGCCAAACAGCTACATACCGTCTGCGAGGAAGCCAGATGTCCGAACATTTATGAATGCTGGGCGGTTCATAAGACGGCAACGTTTATGATCCTGGGAGATATTTGTACCCGGGCCTGCCGTTTTTGTGCCGTGAAAACGGGCTTGCCCACCGAGCTGGATTGGGCCGAACCTGAACGGGTGGCTGACGCGGCGGAGCAAATGGGGTTAAAACATTGCGTGATTACATCGGTCGCCCGGGACGATTTGAAAGACGGAGGGGCGACGATTTTTGCCGAGACGATTAAAGCGGTGCGTAAAAGGCTGCCCTTATGCAGTGTGGAAACACTCATTCCCGATTTTATGGGCAGTGAAGAAGCTTTGCGCATCGTCATGGAAGCCAAACCGGACATTCTAAACCATAATATCGAAACGGTGCGCCGATTGTCGGATCGGGTGAGGGCCAGAGCAAAATACGACCGCAGTTTAACGCTGTTAAAACGAGCCAAAAAAATGCAGCCTTCCGTCCCGACGAAATCGAGTATTATGATCGGGGTCGGCGAAGCGTGGGACGAAATCTTGGAGGCGATGGATGATCTGCGGGCTCATGATGTCGATATCCTCACCATAGGACAGTATTTGCAGCCGACCAAAGGTCATTTGAAAGTACAAAAATATTGGCATCCTGATGATTTTGCCAAGTTGAAGGAAGAAGGGCTGAAGCGCGGTTTCAGCCATGTTGAATCCGGACCGCTTGTTCGCTCATCTTACCATGCCCATGCTCAAGTTCAATCGGCCCAAAAACATGAAGCGGAAGCATTGAACAGTCAAGCATGACGGTCGAATAACTTTTCTGCCCGTTCGGCCTAAGAGTCATGAACCTGATGGAAAAAATGAGCCCTCCGTGCACAGCGGAGGGCTTATGTTTTAGTCTTTATTCCCTTTCATTCTCATGCTGATCATTCATGCTTTGATCTGTGCCGTTTCCTTGTCTTGCATTCGATCGGTTACTCGGGCCGTTTGCCTCCGTTTGATCTTGGGCAGCCCCCGGTTGTTCCCACGATTCCTTAGGGCCGCCCAAATGTTGAATAATTCGGTCAAGTTCGGCATTGATTTGCGCTATATCGCTGTTGCCGCCCGAGTATGTCTGGGCAATGTCTCGTAACGAATCGATAATTTGGGGGTCATCCGTGGCATATACTTTAAACCATCTCGGAGTGACGCTTTGTCCTGACAACTCGACATTGCGCGCTAAGTCATCTCGGTTTCCGGATCCGCTGAAACCGATGATGCAGTCTTCATCCCCGACAAAAACGCTGGCGGTTTCAACATCTGGCATGCCGACAACCACTTGTGAAATCGTATCGGCCAACAGCTGTCGGTCAATGTATGTTTGTGCTCCGTAACCTTGATAGATGACATCGGGATCATCGTCGGCATGTTCGACAAAGCCAAACAGCGCTTGCTCTCCGTTGTGGTCATCCCCTTTATAACTCCGATTTTGAAACCGATTGTTTCCGTTCTTGCCGTCCCGGTTGAAAAAAGGAGCGCTGCGGGTGTCATTTCCGTTTCGAGACTGATCCGTATATAACGACCGGTGGCCTTTTCCTTGAACAATCCCTTCGTTGGCTCCCCCGTCAGGATTGATTCCCTGGCCCTCATGCGTGCCGTTGTTCATGTTACCGTTCATGCCTGAACCCTGGTCCGCGCCGCCGTCTTCCGGCGCGCAACCTGCGAATAAAAGGACAAAGGCACAGAAGATGATCAATAAATGTTTTTTGAACATGGCAATCCACCTCCTGCTAGTAGATTGCCCATTCCCCGGAAAAATGTGATTATCAAATATTTCCTTTACAACACAGCTAAAAGCACTTATAGTATTATCCAACAGAGGTGATTCAGCCATGGACGTCGTTCAAGTACATGGATACTACTATCAACTTGTGAAAAACTTTAGAGATGGATGGGACCAGGAAGCTTTCCGGGAAAGATACAGCGAAGTCCTGCACAAATACGATTATATTGTCGGTGACTGGGGTTACAGTCAGCTTCGGCTGCGGGGCTTTTATGATGATGCCAACCGCAAGGTTAAACCGGCGTTTGATGGAAAGATCAGCGCTTTGGATGAATACATTTACGAGTACTGCAATTTCGGCTGTGCTTATTTTGTTGTTAAAAAAATGAAGAAGGATGATCTGTTTACCTAACTTTTAAGGGATGCTCCCTTTAAGGGCACTCCTTTTAAATAATGATGCCTTATTAAAGGATCACGCCCGAAAGAAACAGATGCAATTCTTGCGCTTCTTCTTCACTGATGCCGAAGGTATGTTCCAGATAGCCCTCCTCTTTTAAATCGTCGGGCCCGATGATGGCCGCAATCCCTTTTTGAATATCCACCACCAAGCTTTTCCCAAAAAAACGGTCCGTTTGCGTGATGGCCAGGTCGAAGCGATGGGTTTCACCAACAAATCCGACGTATCTCGTTTGCGTCTCCTCGGTTTCATCGTACAACAACATTTCGTCGTTCAAAGTTTTTCCTCCTCTGCTTACAAGCCGTACGGGTGGCTTCATCCCCGGCTGTTCCTTTTTTCCCGGTCGAATTTAGTATAGAATACTTTTGAGAGGACTAAAAGAGGTGAAGCTGAAAATGGAAATGGGCATTGCCATGATGACATTGCTGGCCATTGTTTTGACTTTTGTCATTACGATTCGCAAAGGTAAGAAAGCCAATCGAAAAAACAGCGACTGAATCGCGGTCAGCCATTCTGAATGCTGCTGGAGATGACATTAATGAGTGCTCCTGGAGAGGACATTGAGTACTGCTGGACATGACCTACAGATTCAGACAACAGTGACGGGAGGAGAAGACGGTGTATTTTGTCGATCGGAAACTGCTTGAGGATCGTCTCGTGTACATAGAACAGCTCGTCCATTTTCTGCGGGAAATGGATCGTCCCGAGTCCCAAATGGCACGTCTCGCCTGTGAACGGGCCATCCATGTCTTGATCGATGCCATCTTGGATGTGGGCAATCAGATGATTGACGGATTTATTATGAAAGATCCGGGTAGCTATGAAGATATTGTCCGTGTTCTGGAAGATGAGCAGGTGCTTCTGTCTGAAGAAGCGGACAAGTTGGTTGAACTCATTTCCTGTCGCAAGGTGCTGGTCCAGGCGTATACGCAAGTGGATATGCAGCAGATCTGGAGACAATACCAGCAAGCCGCACAAGCCGTGGAAACATTCCCTGAAAGAATCCGCACATACTTAAAAGAACATCTGGGGCCGGTCAACGCCTTCGGCTCGGAAGGAAAGGATGGGGACCATTGAGATCGTATGCTTTATGGATGTTGGATTTGGACGGGACCATGTACAGGGGAGAGGAAAAAATTGACGAAGCCCCGATTTTTATTGAGCAGCTCCGCCAGGCAGGACAAGAATTCGTCTTTGTCACTAACAATTCCACCAAAACTCCGGAAATGGTTGTCGAGCACTTGGCTTCATTCGGCATCAACGTGCAAAAGGAACACATTTATACTTCCGCTATGATCACAGCCCGTTACCTGACACAGCAGACAAAAGCGCCTGATGTGTACATGATTGGCGAAGAGGCCTTAAGGACGGCACTGGAAAATGCCGGCTGCCGGCTTGTGGAAGACGAAGAAAAATTGTCTCTGTGTGATTACGTCGTCATGGGGCTTGATCGCCAGCTGACATATGAGAAACTGGCCAAAGCGGTCATCGCTGTCCGGCAGGGGGCCCAATTGATCGCCACCAACAGTGATCAGGCCCTGCCGACGGAAAAAGGATTGTTGCCTGGCAACGGTTCTTTCGTCTCGGTCGTCAGCGAAACGGCCAGGTGCCGTCCCCTGTTTATCGGCAAACCCGAACCGCTGATGCTGGAAGTCATTTTGAAAGAAAAAGGCCTTGCCAAAAACGAAGTGATCATCGTTGGCGATAATTATGATACGGATATTTTGGCCGGCATTCGGGCAGGTGTCGATTCTGCCATCGTCTTGACCGGCTATACATCTATAGAGGAACTGGCTCAAAAAAAGGTCCAGCCAACGTACGTGTGGAATACGCTTTTAGATTGGCAGCATCAATCATCTTCATCTTCCATATTGTCCTGACCTTGGGCATGTGCGAGTCTGCTCGATGCCGCTGCGGCGATCGCTCCGACGATATCGTCCAGAAATGTGTGGCACGATCCGCTTGTTTTGCGGTCCAAGTTGGCTAAGATGCCCGGTTTTGTTTTGTCAATGTACCCGTAGTTGGTTAAGCCGATACTGCCGTAAACGTTAATGATGGCCAAAGCGAGCACCTCATCGACGCCATACAGACCGCTGTCCTGTCGAATGATGGACTGCAACGGTTCTTCCAGTTGATTTTGCTCGGCCAGTTGATCCAGCGCGATGCCGGTGAGAATGGCATTTTGCACATCCCTTTTGGCCAAAACTTTTTCTACACTTTTAAGACACATGTCCAATGTTAAATCAGCAATGTATTGCTCTTGTAAAACATAAACAAGTTCGGCGATATCGCGTTTGGTGACACCCCGTTTGGACAAGTGGGCGATGGCCGCTTCCTGAAGTTTTTTCATCTTGGTTTCACCAACTTAGTTAGAAGTCAGTATTAAGGGTCAGAATGCAGTCATTTTTATATGGTGACTGATTCAAGATGTTCTTATGCACATAAAAAAACCTTCTGTGCAGTACACAGAAGGAGTTCGCTTAAGACTCATCTTACATCACTTGTTCAACTTCCCGAACTTCCGGAATTTCTTCCATCAGCGCGCGTTCAATCCCTGCTTTCAATGTCATCGTTGAAGCGGGGCAACTTCCACAGGCGCCGAGCAGTCTTAGTTTGACGACACCGTCTTCAACATCGACGAGCTCACAGTCTCCTCCGTCACGTTGTAGGAATGGACGCAGTTTGTCTAAAACTTCCTGCACTTGATCGTTTAATGATTGTGTTTCTTGAGACATTGAGACACACTCCTTTCTAATACAATTATAGTATGTGACAGCTGAAAAATCTAATAAAAAGCACGATCCTTTTTCACGATCCTTTTTCTAAGGTGATGATAACATAATTTTTTTATTTTGGCGATCAAGTTTGCTTAAAAAGCTCAGTTTGCCTATGATGTAAATAGGATTTTTACTAAATAGGATTTTT
>CALBTX010000153.1 GCA_937967685.1 uncultured Bacillaceae bacterium
AATATGCCGATCAGCCTGGTGCAGATCAGCCAGTCTTAGCCGAGCTCAAAGCGCGGATCAATCATAGTGATATCCAAGAAGAGACCGATCTGAATCGATGTATTGAAGCAATATTAGGTGATTACCGGGCCGTTTTAATCGTCAACGGCATACAAACGGCGTTGTTAATCAACGTTCCGGGTGCGGAAAACCGGGGTCTGGAAGAACCGGCTTCCGAAGCGGCCGTCAGAGGCCCTCGCATCGGATTTATTGAGTCCATTTATGAGAATATGGCGTTGATTCGCCGCAGGATACGCCACCCTTCCCTGCGCTTTGAATTTTTTGAGCTGGGGAGGTTAACTAAAACAAAAGTCGTGCTCGGTTATGTTTCCGGAATCACCCAGCCGGAAATGATCGATCAAGCCCGCCAACGTTTACAACAGATTCATGTCGATAGTATTAACAGTTCCGGCGATGTGGAGCAGTACATCGATGATCACCCTTATTCCATCTTTCCGACCATCTCGAATACAGAGCGGCCAGACAGAGCTGCCGCTCAGCTTTTGGAAGGCCGCTTTATCATTTTCGTTGACGGAGATCCGATCGCCCTCGTCGCTCCGTATATTTTCATGGAATCGTTTCAAAGCGTCGAAGATTACAGCTCCCGTCCCTATTACGCCTCTTTTGTTCGTTTTTTACGCATTACCGCCTTTGTCCTGAGCATTACTTTTCCGGCTTTATTTATTGCAGCCCTTAATTTTCACAAAGAAACCATTCCATCGGAGCTCATCGTCAGTATGACGGCAACCCGAGAGATTGTCCCTTTCCCGGTGCCGATGGAAACATTCATTATGATTATTTTGTTTGAAGTCGTCCGGGAGGCCGGGATACGCATGCCCAGACCGATCGGACAGGCGGTCAGTATTGTCGGCGCCTTAATATTGGGAGACGTGTCCGTTTCAGCCGGTTTGGTCGGAGCGCCTACCATCATCGTCGTCGCTTTTTCAACCATCGCTTCATTTGCCATTACCCGCATTGCCGACGTCATGGCCATTTTGCGCATCGCCTTACTCATTCCGGCCAGTTTATTAGGCGCATACGGCTTACTCATCGCTTTGTTGGGATTGCTGACCCATATGCTGTCCCTGAAATCTTTCGGCGTCCCCTATTTAGCACCGATTGCTCCCTTACATCTTCGGGATTGGGGGGATACGTTTATCCGCTTGCCCGCACACTGGCTGAGAAATAGACCGCAAAGCATCCCCAACTTAAAAAAGGAACGGATCAAACGATTGCCCATTGATCATAAGGAGGAACAGCCATGATCAAAAAGGCGTTTGTCACCGTTGTCTGCTGCTCACTCCTGTTATGCGGATGTTGGAACAGCATTGAATTGAATGAAGTGATCATGGTGATGGGTGCCGGTTTCGACAAGACGGAACAAGGATTTGAACTGAGCGTGGAAGTCCTCAAAAGCTCCGGCGGTTCAACCGCCGGAGAGAGCCAAAACGAAGGCATGGTTCTATCCATTGAAGGCCAAACGTTTTTCGAATGTGTGCGCAACTTGATTCGCAAATCAAAAAGACGCTTATATTTCACACATACAAATATATGGGTCGTCAGCGAGCAATTGGCCCGTGACAATTTTACCGATGTGCTGGATACGTTAAGAAGAGACCAAATGCCCCGTTTAAACAGCCTTTTATTAATCACATCCGAATCCCCCAAAGATATATTGGCCACTTCCACCGTTACGGAAGATCTGACATCGGTCGAAATGGCTGAAAGTATGGAAGCGACGGGATTTACCAGCCAGTTTCAGCCGATGGAGATCAAAAGGGTCTTCGAAATGCTCAGCGGTCCCGTCCCAACAACGTATATTCCGATCATCCGCACCAATCAAAGCGATGAAGAAGTGATCACCGAAGTGAACGGCGTGGCATTGATCAAAAACAATCGAATGGTCGGTCGGTTAAATGTGTCCGAAACGAAAGGACTGCTCTACTTGCGCGGAGAAGGGGGCGTCGGTGCGATAACAACGGAACTGAAGCAGGGACAGAAAGTGTCCATTGAAGGCCGCGGGGAAAAAGTCAAAATCGTCCCCACATTGCAGGGCAAACAGTTAACCGTAAACATAAACATTGACGTTCAGGGTGAGTTAAGCGAAGTGCCGAATGACATTTCGGTCAACGACAATCAAATTCGAGAGATGGAGCAAGTTTTGATGGAGAACGGAAAGGAAAAAATGGAGAAGAGCATCAAGAAACTGCAGGAACTGAAAGTGGATGTCCTCGACTTCGGTAATCATGTTCATCGCAAATATCCGAAACAGTGGCATGTGATTAAAGACGAATGGGACGACATTTTTGCCAATGCCCTTGTCAAGCTGGATGTCAACTGTTCGATTAACCACAGAGGATTGATCAATAATACGGAAGGAGGCATTTATGACAAGCCACAGTTTCTGCCATTCTTCTTCTCGGGAGACTAAAAGAGATTAAATATATGAAGGACCATCAGTATGAAGGATCATCAGTATGAAGGATCATCGGAGGGAGAAACATGTTAAAAGAACAGAACTTGTTAAATCGTTGGGAATCGTTTTTTCTGATCTTAACCACTGTGCCGATCATGGGGCATGTGATCATTTTACCGTTAATGTATGACGTGACAGGCCGAGACAGTTGGATATCCGCTCTCCTTTCTTTCCCCATTGGGCTGGCACTCGTGCTCTGCATCCATCAGCTGCGCAGAAAATATCCCGAGCATCGTTTTTCCGTGCTGGCCGAACATCTTTTAGGCAAGTTGTTAGGGAAAGGGCTCGTCCTGCTCTTGGTCATTTATTTTCTTTTTTTAAGCGCACTGTCAGCGGCGGCGCTGGCCGACATGATTCACATCGCTTTTTTGCCGGAAACGCCAGTATGGGCGCTCGTCATCTGGTTTCTCTTATTTTGCTTATACGCAGCCAGAAAAGGAACGAAAATCATCGCCTTGACCGGCATGTTCATTGGCCTCTTTGCCCTGCTGACGGGACATTCCATCTCTTTCATTGATATGTCCGAAAAAGATGCCAACAACCTTTTGCCCTTTTTAGAATACGGCTGGGCGCCCGTTCTTTGGGGAACCGCCGTACTGATCAGTGTATGGATTGAATTGCTTTTCTTGCTTTTCCTGCCGTTAAAAAATTTGCATCGGGAACGATTTTTGAAGTTTTGGATATTCGGCGCCGTGGGCATTTGTTTCACGATGCTGTCGACGATGACTGGCACGGTGATGATCTTCGGAATGGGGCAAACAGACAACTTCAACTACCCGGCTTTGGAAACGGTGCGCATTTTGACCCTCGGGTTTATTGACCGTTTTGATATTTACGGTCTCATCCTCATGTCCTTTGGCTGTTATATCCGAAGTTCATTGTTTTTTCGAATTTGTTATGAACAAATGGCCCCCAGGAAAACGCCGAACCGCTGGGTCAAACAAGTCGTGTTCTGGGGGCTGGG
>CALBTX010000154.1 GCA_937967685.1 uncultured Bacillaceae bacterium
GTTTTTGCTTAAATTCTTCATAAACAGGTCGTAAAATGATCGCCCGGTCAGTCGCCGTACACTTTTGACCCGTCGATTTCATGGCGCCGTTGACCACATGTTCGACAGCCAGATCCAAGTCGCAGTCTTCATCGACAATGGCCGGGTTTTTACCGCCCATTTCCAACTGGTATTTCGCTCCGCGGCTGGCCGCGACCTGGGCAATTCTTTTCCCTGTCGCATTGGATCCGGTAAAGGAAATACCGCGAATGTCAGGATGTTCCATCAATCTTTGTCCGACGACGGAACCTCTTCCGGTCACATAGTTCAGCACTCCTTTGGGGATCCCTGCTTCTTCAAACACTTCGACGATTTTGGCTGCGGTCACCCCCGTGTCGCTGGCCGCTTTTAAGACAACCGTATTCCCGTAAATGAGCGCCGGAGCCATTTTCCAAATCGGAATAGCCACCGGAAAGTTCCAGGGCGTGATCAGGGCGACAGGCCCTAAGGGCGTTCTCTTTGTATAAATCATCGTTTTTCCGTCCATGGAAGGAATGACATCGCCTTTTTTGCGCAATCCTTCCCCGGCATAATAACGCAGCAAATGAACGCCGCGCATCGTTTCCCCTTTTGATTCAGGGAACGTTTTGCCCATTTCCCGCGTCATCGTTTCGGCGATTTCATCAAGTCGTCTTTCCAGGATGTCAGCCGCTTTATAGAGGATGTTGCCCCGTTGAACACCAGCCATTTTACCCCAGGCGCTCTGAGCCGCCTTGGCGGCTGCCACCGCTTCATCCACATCTTCTACCGTGGAGGATTGAATTTTGCCCACCACTTCGTTGATGTGTGCCGGATTAATGCTGTCCATCGTTTCACCTGAACGGGACTTTTTCCATTCTCCATTGATGTAGTTCAAATATTCTTGTGCCATGCGATCTACACTCCTTTTTCCAAGTATGTTTCGTATGCTTCGTCATCAGTCAAAGTTTGGTGAACATTGAAAGGCTGTTCCCTACTCACACGATAAATTATGATACATTCCGATTCATTTTGCAATGTTCGTGCTTGTACGTTCCACCGGATTGACCAGCGTGCCCACCCCGGACACTTCAATTTCAATTCGGTCTCCCTCGGCCAAAGTGAAATCGTCCGGCGGTACGATACACGTTCCGGTCAGTAAGACTGTTCCGTCAAAGATTAAGTTATCCCTTAATAAATATTCGATCAGTGTCTCAAACTTTCTTTTTAACTGTGAGGTGCTTGCCGTTCCTTCAAAAACTTTCTCATCGTTGCGGAAAATACGGCAAATGATTTGCAGTTGATACGGGTCCTCCACCGTTTCGGCCAGGCGGATGGACGGGCCGAAAGAACAGGAGTTTCTCCAAATTTTGGCCTGTGGCAAGTAAAGCGCATTTTCTCCTTCGATGTCCCGGCTGCTCATATCGTTCCCGGCCGTAAAGCCGATGATTTCTCCGGAACTGTTAATGACCAAACCGACTTCCGGTTCGGGAATTTGCCAGTTGGAATCACTGCGAATACACAGCGCGTCATTCGGAGCAGTCGTTCTCGCTGCCGTCGATTTGAAGAAAATCTCCGGGCGATCGGCATCATATACTTTATCATAAATGGTTAAGTGGCCTTCAGCTTTGTCTTGCAGTTCCAAGTTTCTGGCTCGGCGGCTGTCTGCATATGTAACCCCACAGGCCCATACTTCCGGCGCTTCGATCGGCGTTAACAGTTTGACATTGTCATAGTCATACACCTTGGAAGATTGCTGATAATTGCTTGACTCGATCAGTTCAGAAGGTTTTTTGCCCTCTTTTTTTGCTTTTTCCACCAAGGATAATAGATCTTGAAAATGCTCGGGGTCCAGGCTGGTGATTTCATAAATTTTATCTCCTTCCCAGACACCGAGTACGGCTTCTTGTTGTTCATTGAAAAAACGTACGATATTCATCTTCTTCCTCCTTGTTCGTCATCATCAAACCTTGTTCGGAAATCTTCCGGATTTAGTATAACATAATGCTCATCTGAAGTCAGCACAAGGAAAGCTGACGAATCGTTCTACCATGCGGTGATTGTCACCATTCAGCGATCGATCCATCCTCATGGCGCCAGACGGGGCTTCTCCAGCGATGACCTTCCTCAGCCATTTTGCGCACATGTTCTTCATTCATTTCGATGCCCAAACCTGGATTCTGGGGAATATGCACATAACCGTCTTGATAGTCAAACACTGTGCGATCGGCGAGATAATCCAACAGATCGGTGCCCACATTGTAATGAATGCCCAAGCTTTGCTCCTGAATAAAAACGTTGTAAGCCGTGGCGTCCACTTGCAGACTGGAGGCCAAGGCGATCGGTCCCAATGGACAGTGCGGGGCGGCGGCAACGTCATACGCTTCGGCCATGGACAGAATTTTCTTCACTTCCGTAATGCCGCCGGCATGGGACAAATCAGGCTGAACAATATCGACATAACCGTCCGCCAAGAGCGATTTAAAGTCCCAGCGGGTGAACATCCTTTCACCGGTGGCTATCGGAATGTTGGAATGCCGGGCAATGTCCCGCAAAGCTTCATTATTTTCGGGCAATACCGGTTCCTCGATAAACATGGGGCGGTATGCTTCCAACTCCTTGGCCAAAATTTTAGCCATCGGCTTATGGACTCTGCCGTGAAAATCAATGCCGATACCGAAATACGGACCGGCTGCCTCCCGAATAGCGGCCACGCGTTCGAGCACTTGGTCCACTTTTTCATGGGAGTCAATCATTTGCAATTCTTCGGTGGCATTCATTTTGATCGCCGAAAAACCGGCCTGTCGTGCTTCTTTGGCCGCTTGACCGACATCGCTGGGCCGATCTCCGCCAATCCAAGCATAAACCCGGACTTTATCCCGGCAGGGCCCCCCGAGCAACTGGTGAACGGGTGCCTGATAATACTTCCCTTTTATATCCCATAAGGCCTGGTCAATGCCGGCAATGGCACTCATTAAAACAGGACCACCGCGGTAAAAACCCGCTCGGTACATCATTTGCCAATGATCTTCGATTCTCAACGGATCCTTCCCAAGTAAATAATCACTGAGTTCATCCACCGCAACCTGAACGGTGTGAGCTCGTCCTTCGACAACCGGTTCACCCCAGCCAACAATGCCTTCATCAGTTTCAATTTTTAAAAATAACCAGCGGGGCGGGACGATAAACGTTTCAAACTTTGTTATTTTCACGGGTATACATCTCCTCTTCTTTATCAATCCCCTGTTTACCAGGCATCCTGCTAACCAGGCACCTGGTTGGTTAATCCTTTCGCGTCCCTTCCGGATCGGGGTTGTCGCTTAAAATCTTTCCGATCCACGGGGATTCAACCGTACCGGGGGACACAGCCACGGCGCGAATGTGACATCCATCACCCGGCTCCCAAGCGTCCAAAGACGTTTTCTATCGCCAGGACCTCTCCGTATTTATTCAAAAAATGTTTCGCCGGCTTTCCGATATTGATAGGCCACATCTTCGTCAAGCTCGATGCCGAGACCCGGATGCTCGGTCACTGTCAAATACCCTGCTTCAATCAACGGTTGATCGCGGTTTTTGGCCAGATCTTCCCAGAAAGGCACGCTGGCTGAATGCCATTCCAGGACGAGAAAGTTTGGAATGGCTGCACAGACGTGAGCAGCCGCCATCGTTCCGATCGGACTGCTGATATTGTGCGGAGCAAGGGCGACATTATGCATGTCTGCCATGTCAGCAATTCTGCGTGCTTCGAGCAGCCCACCTACTTTTTGAAAATCAGGCGCAAGAATATTCACGGCTTGTTTTTGAAGAATGTCATCAAACTGATAGCGCAAATAATGATTTTCACCTGAAGCGATCGGCACTTGTGTGGCATGAGTCACCCAGCGTAAGGCATCGATGTTTTCCGGCGGGGTCGGATCTTCCAACCACAATAAATCATACGGTTCACAGGCACGGGCCAGTTTAAGCACGTCGTTCACATTGTAATTCCAGTGGCAATCGATGGCCACATCTATTTCCTTTCCAACGGCATCGCGGACAGCGGCGACGAGACTGGCCATGAAGTCGATTTCTTGCCGTGTCAAAGAGCGGTTGTAATCGTCTTTTGAATAAGGCGTGGGCACATCGACATCGAATTTGAGAGCGGTAAACCCTTTGTCCGCCATTTTCCTGGCCTGTTCGGCGTAATTTTCCGGTTTGATCTGACCCGCTTCCGAGCGTTTTCCCCCGTGATACTTCATGCTTAATTCCTGTTCCTCTTCTTCACCGTCCGAAGATTCGTCCCAGGAAGGCGTACGCGTCAATAATACGGGCGAGAGACTTTCCAATCCTTCTCCGGCATGACAATCCGCATAAATGCGAATCTTGTCCCGGTATTTTCCGCCTAACAGCTGATAAACCGGGACGTTGAGTTTTTTACCAACGATGTCCAGCAATGCCGTTTCAATGCCTGTAATTGCATGCAGGACCATCCCGGTGAGTCCCCCGGCGATCGTCGCCGTACGCATGCGCCGAAACAAACGATCCACGTTTCTTGGATCTTCTCCGATTAAAACGGCTTTCAGCTCATGAATGACAGCCGTCAGCCCCGGTGCAAAAAAAGCCTCGCCGTAACCGACGATTTTTTCATCTGTGCTGACTTTAATGATCGTCCAATCATAATTCGCCTCTATGACGGCGGTTTGAATATCCGTAATACGCATCAGCAGACCACTCCATTTCGTCTGTTGGTTGATGTTCATCCATTGGCCTATGTTCGAACGGTAATCTATGTAACGATAATCTATGTATTGTCTTTAATTTATGCGTATATCTGTATCCCGATGGATTTTTTCAGATGAAAGAAAGCAAGAAAAAGAGTTAGGGACGAGAGAAAGAGCTAGGGACAAGAGAAAGAGCTAGGGGGTCAACAACACCGTTGCCCCGCTAGCTTCTTTCTCCTCTGACCCATTTCAAGTTGTCAAAATCTTTTGCTTTAACGGTTTTATTGTTCCCTGCAGTCGGGATTTAATTAGAAGATGCTTTTTCAATTTCAGCCCTAAACTCCTCGACAATCTCTGGGCCGATGGTTTCTGCATGTTTTTCAATCACCGGTTGAACGCCGTCTTGGAATCTTTGTCGCTCCTCAGGCGTAATTTCCGTGAATTCCATGGACTCTTTCAAGTTTTCCAGGCTGGCCTGATTTTGTTCACGGTTAATTTCACGGTCGTATTTACCGGCTTCAAGGGCTGCTTCCTGAATGATTTGCTGTTGTTCTTCGGTTAACTCTTCCCAAATCGGCTTACTGAATAAGAAAACGAAAGGCGTGTACACATGATTGGTGCTGGAAACATAGTCCTGCACTTCGGCATAACCTTCAAGATCAATCGTCGGATAGGGGTTTTCCTGTCCGTCCACCGTGCCCTGTTGCATGGCAGTGAACAATTCGGCAAAGGACATCGGTGTCGGATTGGCCCCCAATTCGGACCAGGCATCCAAATGGATTTCATTCTCCATCGTACGGATGACCAAGCCTTCCACATCTTCTACCGTGGCAACAGGACGGACACTGTTGGTCAAGTTGCGGAAACCGTTTTCCCACCAGGCCAAGCCGATGAGATCTTGCTCTTCAAGCATGTCCAACATTTTGTCACCGAATGGGCCATCGAGGACAGCATCGGCCACTTCCTCGTTCGGAATCATAAACGGCAAATCGAATACCCCATACTCCGGCAGGAAGTTGACCAGCGGAGAGGTGGACGGAATGGTGATTTCCAAATCACCCAGTTGCAACATTTCCGTGGCCACACGGTCATCTCCGATTTGTGCGGAGTGATAAACTTCCACTGTTAATTCGTCCGTCTGTTCTTCAACCAATTCTTTGAAATGCACTGCCGCTTCATACAACGGCGTTTTATCGTTCAGTCCGAGGCTGATGCGCAGCGTTCTGGCATCACCGCTTCCGGAATTTGCCGCATCTTCTTCGCCAGTATCATTCGTCTCGTTAGCTCCTTCATTATTCGTCGCACCGTTGTCAGCGTTTTCACCGCCGTTATCACCACCGCCACATGCGGCTAATGCCAACAGGGCCATTAAACTGATCAATACTAAAAGAAACTTACGGCTTTTCTTCAACGTTGATTTCCCCCTTCGTCATTATAAAAATGTTAAACCACAATCTGCCGACGG
>CALBTX010000155.1 GCA_937967685.1 uncultured Bacillaceae bacterium
CATCCGTTTTGCATCAATAGAATTGGACTGTTTGAATTGAACTTTCTTTTTAGGACTTATCTTTTTTATCTTAATTGATGAGCGGGGTTGTTTACCGAATGAACCGATTTAAAATTCGCTGCGTTTCGTTATTGAGCTTTTTGTGTCTGATTTTGATCATTTCCACTGTTTTTTGCCAAATGAAAGTGAAAGCCCATACAATTTCCGATGAGCATTTCCGCAATGATATCAATGATTATCCTTTTACAGCGGACGGCATTGTTTTAATGGATGCAAAAACTGGCAAAGTTTTATTTTCAAAAAATGAACAACAAACATTTTATCCAGCGAGCATTACGAAAATTATCACCGCTTTAATCGCCTTGGAAAGCCAAGATATGCAGGATGTGGTGACAACTTCCGAAATCGCCCGGCACGTTGAGGGCAGCCGCATCTATTTGGCTGAAGGGGAAAAGAAACCTTTAAAGGATTTACTGTATGGCATCATGTTAAACTCTGGAAATGATGCGGCGATTGCCATTGCTGAACATATTGGCGGCAGTGTCGAACATTTTGCGGAAATGATGAATGAAAAAGCAAAAGAATGGGGAGCGACCGATACGCATTTTGTCAACCCAAATGGATTGCATGATGATGCACATTATACGACAGCTCTGGATATGGCCCTCATTGCACAGGAAGCTTTAAAAAATCCCCAGTTTCGTCAAATTGTACAGACGAAAGAACTGCCTTGGCACGGTGAAGACTGGCAATCCAAGTTAATCAATACAAATAAACTGTTATGGGAATATGCTGGAATGACGGGCATCAAGACCGGGTACACGAGTGAAGCCCGGCAAACGTTTGTCGGTTCTGCCCAAAGAGGAGATACGGAACTGATCGTTGTATTACTGAAAGCTGATACGAGGGATCAATTGTGGAGCGAGGCGCAAGCCTTACTCGATTATGGATTCGCCAATTACGAGACGGTGAAGGTGAAATCCGCGGGTGATCCCGTACCCGTTTTATTTCATGGCGAAGAATATGCTGCCGAACTAAAAGATGATTTGTATGTCACCTTAGAAAAAAACGCCCAACCCGAGTGGGAGGAACGCATTCAAACGGTGCAATTGACGCCATACCATCCACCATTGCCTAAAGGATCGAAAATAGGTGAGTTTATATTGCATGAAGATGGTGAACCGATTGGACAAGCTGATCTCGTCTTAAGCCAAAGCGTCTCTTACGTCTTTTCGGATGCTTATATTGAGCGTGTCAAAGCAGATGGTCTTGAACAGGGATCATTTGTTCAACTGGCTAAAAATTTTTGGCTGGCACCTCTTGTCTTAGTTGTATTTTTTGCCGTGTTGAGAGTTCGCCGAAATATCAAGGCGAAAAGGTCTGTCCGACGCCATATTGCCAGAAGGTATTCCAAGTGGGGTTCAAATCATTGGCCGCCGGCATAAAAGGTGCGGCACTTTCAGTCTCTTTTCTGCGGAAACCTTAAACATCTGCGAATATGTATAAACATCTACGGAGACCTATAAACATCTGCGGATATGTGTAACATCTACGGAGTCGATAAACTTCTGCAGAGACGTATAAACACCTTACAGGTGGTCAAACTAAGAAGTGCATGGAGATGCCGTGTTTAAAAAATGAATGCCTTTTTTCGGGAATGACGGATAAAGACAGGCAAACGCAGACTCACGGAAAGGAGCAAAAAAAGTGAACGCAGCCAGGGCACAACAAATTGTTGACGCACCCGAGGAAATTACAGTGTTGTACCAAGATGTTCCCGTGTGGATTCAACATGTTAACGAAAGCGAAGGGACGGCCCGGGTGTATACACGTGACAATCCGGAAGATGAAAAAGTGGTCCCGATTGCTCAGTTAAGGGAAGTGCATTAAGCCATTTTAACGAACGGAAAAAAGCTGGAACCATCAGGGGCATTGACCCGCTGATGGTTTTTTGTTTGTTCCAGGGGGAGAAGATGATAAAATAGGTGATTAAAGATTGTTTGCTGGTCGAAGCGGCTTACCATCATATTTGCCAGGGGCACCATCGTATTTGTCCAGCGGGCACCATCTTATATGTCTAGGGGGCATCAATGATGAAAGAGGTTGATATATATACGGACGGGGCTTGCTCCGGGAATCCCGGACCAGGCGGTTGGGCGGCGGTATTAATTTATGGGGAGCATATGAAAGAATTGAGCGGCGGACATGCACACACGACCAACCAAAGAATGGAACTAACGGCAGCAATTGAAGCCTTGAAAGCACTGAAAGAACCGTGTAAGGTGAAGTTATACAGTGATTCGGCATACATGGTCAACTGTTTCCAGCAGAAATGGTATGAAAAATGGCAGCAAAACGGCTGGAAAAACAGTCAAGGACAGCCCGTGGAAAACAAAGATTTATGGACACAGTTGCTGTCTTTGACGCATACACACCAAGTGGCATTCATAAAAGTAAAGGGACACGCAGATAACAAATGGAACAATCGCTGTGATCAGTTGGCCGTAGCGGCCATACCAAAATAACGTCCTGAAAAGACTCGGGACAGACCGTGCCTTTGTTGGTGCTGAAAGAGAGGTGAGAACCGATGGGCAGTGCACCCGTTCACTCAAATCCAACCCGGTCTGTGACAGAATGGACGAGGGATGATGTCAACCGATTAAAAGAAGATGTCATCCGTTTCAGTAAAAGCATAGGAATCGATAAAATCGGTTTTGCATCGGCTGATCCATTTGCTGAGCTGAAGCGGCGGCTGGAAAAACATCGTCAATTAGGGTATGAATCGGGATTTGAGGAACCTGATCTGGAAAAGAGAACGACACCGACAAAGATTCTCCCCGAGGCCCGATCGATCATCGCCATTGCTCTCGCTTATCCATCAAAGATGAACAACCCGCCCAAGTCGTCGAAGGGAGCCTATAGGGGAATCATGTGTCGCGCTTCCTGGGGAGAGGACTATCATCACATTTTAAACGATAAATTGCAGCAGCTGGCCGACTTTTTGAAAAGCAGAGTGCATGACGTGCGCCTGGAGTCGATGGTCGATACCGGTGCATTGTCCGACAGGGCGGTGGCCGAACGGGCCGGAATCGGCTGGAGCGGAAAGAATACGGCCCTCATCACCCCGGAGTTCGGCTCATACGTTTATTTGGGTGAAATGCTTACCTCCATCCCTTTTGAACCGGATGAACCCTTGACTGAATCATGTGGCACATGCACAAAGTGTTTGGACGCCTGCCCGACAGGCGCTCTGGTACAGGGAGGACAGCTGAACGCCAACAAATGCATCGCCTATTTAACGCAAGTGAAAAACTTGATACCCATAGAATACAGAGAAAAGATCGGTAATCGCCTGTACGGTTGTGATACGTGTCAATCCGTTTGCCCGATGAACCACAGGAAAAATTTTACCCATCATCCCCGGATGCAACCGGATCCGGAAGTGGCCAAACCTCTCTTAAAACCGCTTTTAACAATGAGCAAACGTCAATTTAAGGAAACGTTCGGTCATACCGCTGCCTCCTGGAGAGGGAAAAAACCGATACAACGCAATGCTTTGATCGCCCTCGCCCATTTTAAAGATCAATCGGCTGTTCCCTTGCTGGCAGAGCTTCTGGAAAAAGATCCTCGACCATCCATTCGGGGTACGGCGGCATGGGCTTTAGGCAAAATAGGCGGGGAGGAAGCCAGACTGGCATTGGAGAGAGCCAAAGCAAAGGAAGCAGATGAGGACGTCATCTGGGAAATTGACGAGGCAAGCAAAAGACTGAACGAAAAATGAGGGGAAGAGGGGGCATTCTCCATGAAGCTAACGTCTACCATTTATTTTTCTACATTGCATTCCTCCGTCGGGTGGCTCACTTTGGCTCGGACAAAAAAGGGACTCTGTCGAATCGATTTCGGCCGAGAAGAAACAGGACTGAAACGATTGCGCAGTTGGGCGCAAAAGCATTTCTTAAACAACAGGATCGCCCGTGACGATCAGGCCTTGGCTGATGTCAAAGCACAGTTGGAACAATATTTTGCAGGAAAGCGGAAGGCATTTGACTGTGAACTGCAGCTGATCGGCACCGCTTTTCAGAAAATGGTTTGGAGCGCCTTAATGGATATCCCCTACGGCGAAGTTCGTTCTTATAAGGAAGTGGCTCAAGCCATCGGCAGTCCGAAAGCGGTTCGAGCCGTCGGATCGGCCAATCACTGCAACACTATTTCGATCATTGTTCCCTGCCACCGGGTGATCGGCTCCAACGGCGCCTTGATCGGCTATGCTTCCGGTTTAGAAAAGAAACGGAAGCTGCTGGCCTTGGAAGGTGCGCTTCATCTTTGCGATCGGAAGAAAGCATGAAAAAGAATATCCAATTACAACATGTGCCGGTATGAGGCGCATGCTTTTTTGTTTGGAAAAAATCATTTATTTTTATAAAAACTGTTGCATATAAATTCAATTAAAAGTATAATCATACAATATAATAACGTATCGGTTGAAAAATGTGCTTGAAGAAAAAATATATTGTCTCTGCGGTTGATCTGTCGTGAGATAAGAGCCAAATCCAAATGGGAGTGAGAAGCATGAATGTAAGTATTGTTGGAGCGACGGGATACAGCGGGTTGGAGCTGATCCGCTTGCTTCAACATCATCCGTACGCCAAACTATCCTCCATCATTTCAGGTTCACAGTCCGGGGAACAGTTGACGCATATATATCCCCACTTGGCCGGTATCATTTCTTCCGATTTAGATCGATTGGAAGATTTTCAGGTGGAGCGCCTGACAGAAGAAGCGGATCTCGTTTTTTTGGCCACGCCGTCGGGGGTGAGCAGCCAATTGCTGCCCCAGCTGATTGAAGCGAACATCAAGTGCATTGATTTATCCGGTGACTTCCGCCTGAAATCGCCTGCCCTTTACGAACAATGGTATCACAAATCAGCGGCTGATCCTCATTATTTAGAACAGGTCATATATGGGCTGAGTGAGATTTACGCCGATCAGATCAAGCAGGCTTCATTCATTGCCAATCCGGGCTGTTATCCGACGGCCGCACTGCTCGCGCTCGTGCCCGTTGTGCAACACGGTTGGATTGAGGACGGTTCGATCATTATTGACGGTAAAACGGGCGTCTCGGGAGCCGGACGCGGCTTATCAATGAACACCCATTTTTCGGAAACGAATGAAAATGTGAAAGCTTACAAGCTGGGGGTTCACCAGCATACGCCGGAAATTGAGCAAGTCTTGGCCGACGTTTCGGGCGAAAGCGCCCGGATCACGTTCTCCACCCATTTACTGCCGATGACCAGGGGAATCATGTGTACGGTTTATGTGCAGCTCAAGGCGCCTAAATCGACGCAAGAAGTGATTCGATTTTATCGTGACTTTTATCAGGATGATCCGTTCGTGCGCATCAGGCCGGAAGGAAACTGGCCCTCGACAAAGGAAGTTTACGGGTCCAATTATTGTGACCTTGGCTTCCTGTCTGATCCGCGAACCGGACGCCTGACGATCGTTTCCGTCATTGATAATGTTGTCAAAGGCGCTTCCGGCCAAGCGATACAAAATATGAACATGCTGCACGGCTGGGATGTCACCGCCGGGCTTGCGGTTACACCGGTTTATCCATAAGGAAGAGAGGGAAAAAAGTGAGCGAAGAGCAACAGACACCTGTAGGTGTCCAAGATAAGCAAACGGAGAGCGGAATGGAGCAGATTACGGTGTTAAGGGATGCCAGCGTCACTGCACCGCAAGGGTTTCAGGCTGGCGGACTGCACTGTGGACTCAAACGTAAAAGACTGGATTTAGGCTGGATTTATTCGCAAGTGCCTGCACATGCTGCCGGGGTGTACACGACCAATCTTGTGCAAGCCGCTCCACTGACCGTCACCCGGGAAAGCGTGGCCGTGGAACAAAAATTGCAGGCCGTTCTGGTCAATTCGGCGAATGCCAATGCGTGTACCGGAGAACAAGGTCTGCAAGACGCTTATCATATGCGCAGCATGTTCGCTGCTAAGCTGGGTGTTAAGGAGCATCATGCAGCGGTCGTTTCAACAGGCGTGATTGGGGAATTTTTACCGATGGATATCGTCAGAGACGGCATTGGATCCATAAATACCGATGCTGAGCAAATGCGTGTGGAAAATTTTGAACAGGCGATTTTAACGACAGATACGTGTACCAAACATATCGGCGTACAAATGGATATCGGCGGCAAAAAGGTGACGATCGGCGGTGCGGCGAAAGGTTCGGGCATGATCGAGCCGAATATGGCGACGATGCTCGGTTTTATCACGACCGACGCTGAGCTTGAGCCTGATTACTTATCTCAAGTCTTGAAAGAAGTGACCGACAAAACGTTCAACATGATTACGGTCGACGGTGATACAAGCACGAATGACATGGTGCTCGTCATGGCCAACGGTTTGGCCGGCAATGATCCTCTGACCCCTGATCATCCGGATTGGACCGTGTTTGTCAAAGGACTGGAGATCGTTTGCCGGGAGCTGGCCAAACAAATTGCCCGGGATGGAGAAGGGGCGACCAAATTGGTGGAAGTCGTCGTCAGGGGAGCATCCACTGAAGCGGCTGCCCGTGCCATTGGCAAAGCGGTGGTCGGTTCCAATCTGGTCAAGACAGCGATTTTCGGGGAAGATGCCAATTGGGGACGCATTATTTGCGCCGTCGGCTACAGCGGGGAACACATCGATCCCGAGAAGGTGACCATCTCCCTCGGCCCGATCAAGGTCGTCGAAAACGGTTTGCCCGTCCCTTTCAGTGAAGATGAAGCGAAAGCGTATTTGGAACGGGAAAATGTGCAAATATTGGTCGATGTTCATCAAGGAAACAGCACGGCAACGGCGTGGGGATGTGATTTAACATATGAGTATGTCAGAATCAATGCTTCATATCGGACGTGAGGGGGATCAACGTGCAACCTTTGGTCATTAAATGCGGAGGCAGTGTCTTGGAACAGCTGCCGGAATCGTTTTACCAAAATATTGTTCAGCTGCGGGAGAGCGGAGAGTGGCAGCCAGTGATCGTTCACGGGGGAGGACCGCTCATTTCTTCGCTGTTGAAAAAGCTGGAGATCCCTGTTCAGTTTGTCGATGGTTTGCGAGTGACCACCGAGGACGTGTTGGACGTCGTTGAAATGGTGTTGAGCGGTTCGGTCAATAAACATATCGTTCGCAAGCTCACACAGGCCGGCGGAAAGGCGGTCGGCATCAGCGGTGTGGACGGACCGATATTACAAGCGAAGCCGGTGTCCGAAACAGGGCGGTTAGGATTTGTCGGGGACGTAGAGCAGGTTCATCACGAATGGCTGCAGCAAATCAGCGCCAAAGGCGGCATCCCCGTTCTTTCTCCGCTGGGCATTGATGCCAGCGGCCAAAGATATAATATTAACGCCGATACGGCCGCATCGGCCGTTGCTCGGGCACTCGGGGCGAAACTCTGTTTTGTCAGCGACATACAAGGCATTTATACGGATCCGAATGATGCCGATACGGTTTTGCCCGAGTTGACGAAGGAGCATGCCCAACAACTGATCGAGGAGCAGGTCATTACCGGAGGGATGATTCCGAAGGTACAGGCCGCGCTCGAAGCCTTGAACGAAGATGTCGCTGAAGCGGTCATCATCAACGGCATGGCCGAAAATCAACTGCTTTCATTTTGTGAAGGCAAAGCCGTCGGCACGAAAGTCGTGCTCGATGAGGCCGCGGTGAAGGAAGGTGCCCTTCATGTCTGAGCAACATACAGCCGCTGATACGGGGCGCTATCCTTCCGCTGTCATGCAGACGTATAAACGTTTTCCGCTGACGATCGTCAAAGGGAAAGGCAGTTACGTATGGGATGACCGGGGCACGCGTTATTTGGACTTTACTTCCGGGATCGCCGTCTGTAATCTCGGACATGTTCCCGATGTGGTCAAGGAACAAATTGAGGAGCAGCTGGCCACGCTGTGGCACTGTTCCAACCTGTACCATATTCCCGTTCAGGAGCAGCTCGCTAAGCTGCTTGTCGAGCACAGCTGTGGCGATGAAGTGTTTTTCTGTAACAGCGGGGCGGAAGCGAATGAAGCGGCGATTAAATTGGCCAGACGTCATGCTTATCGGCAGAAAGGTGCAGACGCCTTTGAAATCGTCACCTTCCGCCAATCTTTTCACGGACGCACGATGGCGACCTTGACGGCGACGGGTCAAGATAAAGTGAAAGAAGGTTTTTTCCCCTTATTAGCCGGTTTTCGCTTTTTACCTTATAACGATTTTGCGGCGTTGGAAGAGGTTGTCGGAGAGAGGACGATTGCCGTATTGCTGGAACTTGTTCAAGGAGAGGGCGGCGTCGTCCCGGCCGATCCGGAATGGGTGAACGAACTGGCCCGACGGTGTCGCCATCACGATCTGCTGTTGATGGTTGATGAAATTCAAACCGGTATGGGCCGCACCGGAACGTTGTTTGCTTACGAACAATACGGGATTGAACCGGACGTCATCACTTTGGCCAAAGGGCTGGGTTCCGGTTTCCCAATCGGCGCCGTTTTGGCCAAACGCCAAATCGCTGAAAGTTTTGATTCGGGCAGTCACGGAAGCACTTTTGGCGGCAATCCATTAGCCGCTACAGCGGGAAAAGCCACCGTGGAACAGCTCGTTGACGGCGGGGTTTTAGATCAACTCGGAGACAAAGCGGCGTATTTAGAAAGGCATTTGGCTGAATTGAGCGCAACATTCTCCGAGATTAAAGAAGTGCGCGGCAAAGGATTTTTACAAGGCATTGTCACCGACAAGGCCGGGCAAGTCATAGAGGAAGCCAGGAAGGAAAAGCTGTTATTGCTGCCGGCCGGTGCCGATGTCGTGCGCATTCTTCCTCCTCTGACGGCAACTTACGCAGAGATCGATGAACTCATTGCTGTTTTACAGCGCGTATTTACTCGTCTGCAAACAAATGAATGAAGAAAGGGGAGTTGGATCATGTCCAAAGGCTACCTGCTGTTGGAATCCGGAGAGGTGTTTGAAGGTCGACTGATCGGCGCTGATCGGGAAGCTGTCGGCGAAGTCGTTTTTAATACGAGTATGACCGGTTATCAGGAAATCATGACCGATCCTTCTTATGCGGGACAAATTGTAACCTTTGCCTATCCGCTGATCGGGAATTACGGCTGGAACGGTTTTGACGGAGAAAGTGACGCCATACAGCTTGCGGGCATGATTGTCGGTGAGCTGTGCACCCGTCCCAGCCATTACTTGGCTTCCGAAGATATACGAGATCAATTGTTAAAAGCGGGAGTCGTTTGCTTGAGTGAAGTGGACACGAGGGCATTGGTCAAGGTCATACGCCGCAAGGGCACCGTGAAAGGAACGATTCTCAGTGCCGAGCAAATAGCTGACCCGGCGCAGGCTAACCGTGCCTCTTTTTGGGAAACGCGCCAGCTCCCCGCCCAAGATTCGATTTATTGGGTCAATCGGGTATCGACCAAAAAGATCCAAACGTATGCAAACGTTGATGAGTATGCAGACGGTTTGAGTCATCGGAGTCATTCACAGAGTCATCCTCATGTTGTCTTGATCGATTACGGCCATAAAAAGTCGATGTTGCACTCGTTGCTCAAGGCCGGCTGTCGAGTGACCGTTGTCCCTTATGCGACCCCCTGTGCAGACATTCGGCGCTTGCAGCCGGACGGCGTGATTTTCAGCAACGGACCCGGCGATCCGCTGGCCCTCGAACCCTATTTAGAGGAGATCAAAAAGATCAGTGCATCGTTTCCTTCGCTGGGCATATGTTTGGGGCACCAGCTGCTTGCTTTGGCGCACGGCGCCCGGACAGAAAAGCTGAAATACGGCCATCGCGGGGGAAATCATCCCGTCAAAGAAATACAGACGGGAAAAGTGATGCTGACTTCACAAAACCACGGATATGTCGTCGTCCAAGACAGCATCGACAGCGACACGTTTCAAGTCACATACCGCAATGTGAACGACGGCACGGTGGAAGGGTTGAAACATAAACGCTTGCCATTGCAATCGATCCAGTTTCATCCCGAGGCCCATCCCGGACCGGGGGATACCGCCCACATTTTTCAGCAATTTATAGAGGAAATCACGCATACGGGAGACATGGACTATGCCATTACGTAAAGACATCAAGAAAGTGTTGGTGATCGGTTCGGGTCCGATTGTCATCGGGCAAGCGGCCGAATTCGATTATGCCGGTACGCAAGCATGTCTCGCTTTGAGAGATGAAGGCATTGAAGTTGTTTTGGTCAACAGCAATCCGGCGACGATCATGACGGATGACGCGGTGGCCGATCGGGTCTATATTGAGCCGCTCACCGTTGAGAGCATTGAGAAAATCATTCGCAAGGAACGCCCGGACGGTCTGATCGGCACGCTGGGCGGCCAAACCGGGTTAAATTTGACGGTTCAACTGCATGAACAGAACATATTGGCCAAGTACGACGTGCAGCTTTTGGGAAGCCCGGTGGAAGCCATCCAGAAAGGAGAGGATCGGGAACAATTTCGTCAGCTGATGATGGATATCGGTGAACCGGTTCCCGATTCTCAAATCGTGCATAACGTCGAAGAAGGGTTCCAATTTGCGCGTGAAATCGGTTATCCGGTCATTATCCGTCCCGCCTATACGTTGGGCGGTGCCGGCGGCGGGTTTGCCGAGAATGATGAGGAACTGGAAGCTTTGCTAAAAAAGGGTTTGCGTTTGAGCCCGATTCATCAGGTGCTTCTTGAAAAAAGCATTAAAGGATGGAAAGAAATCGAGTTTGAAGTGATGCGCGATGCGAACGACACGTGCATCACCGTCTGCAGCATGGAAAATATGGATCCCGTCGGTGTGCATACCGGAGATTCAATCGTTGTTGCCCCGGCGCAAACGCTGACGAATACGGAATATCAGATGTTGAGAAATGCCTCCCTGAAGGTGATTCGCGCCCTAGGGGTGATCGGCGGGTGCAACATTCAATTTGCCCTGGATCCACATTCCAACCAGTATTACATTATTGAGGTGAACCCGAGAGTCAGCCGTTCTTCCGCCTTGGCCTCCAAGGCGACGGGTTATCCGATCGCGCGCATGGCGGCCAAATGTGCGGCCGGCTATCATCTGGACGAAGTGCTGAATCCGGTGACGGGACATACGTACGCCTCGTTTGAACCGGCCATCGATTATGTCGTCGTCAAGCTTCCCCGTTTTCCGTTCGATAAATTTCCTGAAGCGGACCGCACTTTGGGCACACAAATGAAAGCGACGGGTGAAGTGATGGCCATTGACCGCTCGTTTGAAGGGGCGTTGAACAAAGGATTGCGCTCCTTGGAAATGAAAGTGGCCGGCTTGAAACATCCCCGCTTGCAACAGGCTACGCAGGACGACATCATTGACCATTTGCGGCAGGCAACCGATTTGCGGCTGTTCGCCATTGCCGAAGGCTACCGCAGGGGTTTATCCACGGAAGAGATTTGGCAATTCACAATGATCGATCTGTGGTTTTTGGAGAAAATCAAAGGGCTTGTGGCTGTGGAAAAAGAGCTCGAAGCGTACACTTGGCCGGACGTTCCCGATGCGCTGCTCAAAAAAGCCAAACAATACAATATGGCGGACGCCTACCTGGCCGACCTGTACGGTGTGTCCGAACGAGAGGTGCGCCAGCGGCGAAAATCATGCGGTTTAAAACCGGGGTTTAAATCGGTAGATACGTGCGCGGGAGAATTCGAGGCCGAGACCCCCTACTATTATTCCACGTGGCGCGGGGAAGACGAGGTGGGTGTGAGTGCGGCCAAAAAGGTGCTTGTCATCGGCTCGGGGCCCATCCGCATCGGTCAGGGCATCGAATTTGATTATTGTTCGGTACACGCCGCCCTCGCTCTGAAGAAAAAAGGATATGAAGCGATTGTCATCAATAACAACCCGGAGACGGTAAGCACGGATTATGCCGTCGCCGATAAACTGTATTTTGAACCTCTGGCAGTCGAGGACATTTTGCATGTCATCGACAAAGAACAGGTGGAAGGGGTGCTCATTCAGTTCGGCGGGCAGACGGCAATCAACGTTGCCCAGGCTCTGGCTGAAGAAGGTGTGCCGTTGCTCGGCACGTCCCTTGAGGCCATAGATGCGCTGGAGGATCGCGATTTATTTTATCAATTGTTGCACAAGCTGAACATTCCTCATATTGAAGGCAAAACCGTTCACCATGCGCATGAATTGAAAGGCGCCGCCCAAGATTTAGGTTTTCCCGTGCTCGTCCGGCCTTCCTATGTCATTGGCGGGCAGGCGATGTTTGTTTTCTATCGGGAGGATGAATTGGAGGCTTATGTTCGGGAGTTGGAGCTGGACGACGATCAGCGCATGTGGCCCCTGCTGGTCGACAAATACCTTCCCGGACTGGAATGTGAAGTGGACGTACTGAGTGACGGTCAGCACATTTTGATTCCCGGCATTTTGGAACATATCGAAAAGGCGGGCGTTCATTCGGGAGACAGCGTGACGATTTTTCCTCCGTTAAACTTAAACGAAGCGACACAGTCAACGCTTGTCGACTATGCCCGGCGCATTGCTCAAGAGATGCGCATCGTCGGATTAATGAATATTCAGTTTGTCATTAATGACGGCAAGGTCCATGTCCTGGAAGTCAATCCGCGCGCCTCCCGAACGGTGCCGATCATGAGCAAAGTGACGCAAATGCCGCTTGTGGAGTGGGCCGCTTATTTACAATTGGGTGACAAACTGTCCGACATGCATGCCGGGGGCGGTCTTTTGCCTGAACCGAATTTTTATGCGGTCAAAGCCCCCGTTTTTTCCAATGCGAAGTTGAATGATGTTGATGACGCCTTGGGCCCGGAAATGAAGTCCACCGGTGAAATTTTGGGACTGGGAACAACGAGTGAAGAAGCGCTGGCCAAAGCGTTGTTTTTAGGGGAAGAAAACCCTTTGTTTCCCCAACATGACAAAACGTATATTCTCTGTTCCATTTCCGGACGGGAGAAAGAGGCGAGCCTGTCCACCATCCGCCAGCTCAGGGCGCGTTCGTTTCACATTTTAGCCACGCCGGGGACGGCTCAATATTTGCAGGAACACGGCATAGAAACGGAAACGATCGCCAAAGATTTGCGCCTGATTGACGAACGACTGAAACAGGGCCGCGTGGCGGCACTGGTCAATATTGCCAATCAGGGCCGAGTCAAGGAAAGATTCGGCTTTCAGCTGCGGGCCTTGGCCCGACGCCATCAAATTCCGTGCTTCACCTGCTTGGATACGGTCGAAATGGCGCTTTCTTTGCCACAGCATTTACAGTGGGGGATCGGTTCGATGACGGAATATACGCAATTCAAAAAAGAAGTAGGTGTCATGCAGTGACAGACAGCTCTTTGGCAGGACGCGATTTTTTAACGCTCGGAGACTTTAGCACAGTGGAAATTGAATATGTGTTGCAGGAAGCTTTACGATTGAAACAGATGCACCAAAACGGTGAAACGCATCATTACTTGCAGGGTAAAGTGCTGGGCATGATTTTTGAAAAATCATCGACGCGCACCCGTGTCTCCTTTGAAGTCGGCATGATGCAGCTGGGGGGACAGGCGATCTTTTTAAGCGCCCAGGACATTCAATTGGGCCGGGGAGAGTCTGTCGCCGATACGGCTAAAGTGCTCTCCCGTTATGTGGACGGCATGATGATCCGCACGTTTGGCCATGATAAATTGGAGACGTTTGCCGAACATGCCACCGTTCCGGTGATTAACGGTTTAACGGATACGCATCATCCCGTCCAGGTGTTGGCCGATCTTTTAACCATTTACGAACATAAAGGGAAACTGAATGGACTGAAGTTATGTTTCATCGGCGACGGCAATAACATGGCTCATTCTTTGGTGGAAGGGGCGGTGAAAGTGGGCATGGACATTTTTGTGGCCACGCCGGAAGGTTATGAACCGAACGAAAGCATTACCCGGCCATGCATTCAACTGGCCGCTGAACAGGGAACGCAGGTGGAGATAACCCATGACCCCGTGCACGCGATTCAAGCCGCCGACATCGTTGTCACCGATGTGTGGGCCAGCATGGGTCAGGAAGAAGAACAGGCCCGACGCCGGCGGGATTTTTCCGCTTATCAAATCAATGCCGAACTTTGCCGACATGCCGCGCCCGATTTTCTTTTCCTGCACTGCCTGCCCGCTCACCGCGGGGAAGAAGTGACGGCAGACATCATTGACGGCTCCCATTCCGTCGTTTTTGACGAAGCGGAAAATCGGCTGCACGCCCAAAAAGCGCTGTTAAAAGCGCTGCTGAGCGGCAGCTAGCTGGCCGGCCCATTGATCATGCCGGCATATTAGAGAAAAAATCGCAAAAAATTTCATTTTTATAATGAAAAATGTATAAACATACGTTATCATATATATTAATTCATTATTTAGGGTTCTTGGAACGGTGAGCGCAAGCGTTGCTTATAATGACCGAAATAAAGGAGAGGGAAATGATGGCTAAGGAAAAGGTCGTTTTAGCTTATTCCGGAGGGTTGGATACCTCCATTTGTGTGAAATGGATTCAGGAAAAATACGGATACGATGTCATCACGCTCGGACTGGATGTCGGAGAGGGAAAAAACCTGGAAGAAATCAAGCAAAAAGCATTGGACATGGGCGCGATTAAGTCGATTGTGATCGATGCCAAAGATATGCTCGCAAACGAATTTATTTTACCGGCTTTAAAGGCGAACGCCTTGTATGAAGGAAAGTATCCTCTTCATTCGGCGCTTTCCCGTCCGCTGATCTCCAAGCTGCTCGTGGAAGTGGCCGAACAGGAGGGGGCCATCGCGGTTGCCCACGGCTGCACGGGGAAAGGGAATGACCAGGTGCGCTTTGAAGTGTCCATTCAGGCGTTAAATCCGGATTTAAAGGTGATCGCTCCCGTCCGGGAATGGGGTATGAACCGTGATGAGCAAATTGAATATGCCCAGGCCAAAGGGATTCCCGTCCCCGTGAAAGTGGAAAAACCTTTCTCCATTGACGCCAATATTTGGGGCCGGGCCTGTGAGGCGGGCGTTTTGGAAGATACGTGGGCGGAAGCCCCGGAAGAAGCGTTTGCCTGGACCAAACCGATTTCCGAAACGCCGGATGAGCCGGAGTATATCGAAATAGGTTTTGAGAAAGGGGTGCCGACGGCACTGAACGGGGAACCCATGCCTCTGGCCGCCTTGATTCAAAAGTTAAATGAAATCGGTGGCAAACACGGTGTGGGCCGAATCGACCATGTCGAAAACCGGATGGTGGGCATCAAATCCCGGGAAGTGTATGAAAGCCCCGGCGCGCTGATTTTGATCAATGCGCATAAAGAACTTGAATGTTTAACCCTGCCGCGGGAAGTCGCGCAATATAAAGTGCACATTGAACAACAAATGATTAAACTGCTCTATGAGGGATTATGGTTTTCGCCGCTCAGAAACGCCTTGCAAGCTTTCATCGAGGAAACACAACAAACGGTCACAGGAAAAATCCGGGTCAAACTGCACAAAGGGCATCATACGGTCGTCGGCAGAAAATCCGATGTCAGCCTGTACAATCAACAATTGGCCACATATTCCAAACAGGATATGTTTGATCATGCGGCGGCTGAAGGATTTATCAAAATTTACGGTTTATCGACGAAAGTGTATGCCCAAGTTCATCGGTCAAAAAACGAGTCGAGCGCTGTTCTGAATGAAGAAGCCGCATTAGATGCAACCAGGGAAGATACAACCGAGGAAACGAAGCAGGAAAAAGAGAAAGTCTTTCAGTGATCTCGAGAGGCAGCAGGGTAAACAGGAGGGTACGCACGCATGTCCAAACTGTGGGGTGGACGTTTTACGAAAGAGACGAACCAACTCGTCGAGGAATATACAGCTTCCATTGCCTACGATCAGACGCTGGCTGAAGAAGATATTGAGGGCAGTCTGGCCCATGTGCAAATGCTTGGTGAATGCGGCATTATTTCCAAAGAAGATGCCGCGCAAATCAAAGCGGGCTTGGATAAAGTCCGGCAAAAAATACGTAACGGTGATGTCGATTTCTCCGTCAGTGATGAAGATATTCATATGAATATTGAAAGGATGCTGATCGAAGAGATCGGCCCGGTCGGGGGCAAGCTGCATACGGGCCGGAGCCGCAACGATCAAGTGGCGACCGATATGCATCTGTATTTGAAAAGAAAAACGAACGAGGTCATCCGCCTGCTTGAAAAAGTTCAAGAGGCGCTGCTTAAACAAGCGAAAGAGCATGTGCGCACCATCCTGCCCGGCTACACCCATTTGCAACGGGCGCAGCCCGTTTCGTTGGCCCATCATCTCCTCGCTTATTTTTGGATGTTTGAACGGGATAAGGAACGTCTCCGGGACAGTTTGAAACGGGTGGATCTTTTGCCGCTCGGAGCGGGTGCCCTGGCCGGCACGACTTTTCCCATCGATCGGGAAAGAGTGGCGGAATTGTTAAATTTTGCGGGTGTTTATCCCAACAGTATGGATGCGGTCAGCAACCGGGATTTCATTCTCGAATTTCTCTCGGATGCTTCCATCCTGGCCATGCATATGTCCCGGCTGTCAGAAGAACTTGTCATATGGTCCAGCCAGGAATTTCAGTTTGTCGAACTGGATGACTCGTTCTGTACGGGTTCAAGCATTATGCCCCAGAAAAAAAATCCGGATGTCGCCGAACTGTTGCGCGCCAAACCCGGCAGGATTTTTGGACATTTAATCGGTCTGTTGACTGTATTGAAAGGTTTGCCCCTGGCCTACAACAAGGATTTGCAGGAAGACAAAGAAGGCATGTTTGATACGGTGACTACGTTGGACGGCGCGTTGCGCCTGTTGGCTCCGATGATCGAAACGATGCAGGTGCGAGCGGACAATATGAAACGGGCGGTGCGGGAAGACTATTCCAATGCGACCGATATGGCGGACTATCTCGTCACCAAGGGCATGCCCTTCAGAGAAGCGCACGAAGTGATCGGCAAAACCGTGCTCTATGCCATTGAACATCAAAAATATTTGCTGGACTTGACGCTGGACGAATACAAGCAGTTCAGCCCGCTGTTTGAAGAAGATATTTTTGAAGTGCTGCAACCGGAGCGTGTCGTCGGCGCCAGAAAAAGTGTGGGAGGAACCGCGCCGGAACAAGTGGAACAGCAGATTCAGCTTGCCGAACAGAAGCTGTCGGACGCTCACCGTTCATGAGCATGAAAGCCTGAATCCAAAACATGAACTGTTCATGATCTGATCAAAGTACACCTTGACGCTTATTAACAAAATATGGATGAACGCATTTGGATAAACTGATTTTGCTTGAACTGCATTTAGTTAAACCGCATAGGCAAGTTTGATTTGAACGATAAGGATCCGACTGAGTCTCTCGAGTACAAACGAAAGGGACGAGGTCGGATTTTCATTTGATCAAGGCGCGTTCAATGTTAGAATGAAATGAGATGGACGAGGTCATGTCCGTCCCTAGGCCAATGCTTGGTCAGAACGCCCCCCGAAAGGAGAAGGAAAACGATGAGTGAATCATTGAAATATATTTTAGGACACAAAGAGGATGATCTGTACAAAGTGGAGACACATGCACCGGGTCCTTCAGGATCGCTGCCTTTAACCGAAGATATGTTGCTCAATGCGCCCAGCGGCCATATTTTCGGCCTGTCCCAAAATGTCGGAATGGGTTGGGAAGCCAGCCGTTTGAAAGGGAAACAGGTTTTAATCTTAAGCACTCAGGGCGGCATTCGCAACGAAGATGGCACCCCTGTCGCCCTCGGCTACCATACCGGTCATTGGGAAGTGGGCCTGCTGATGCAGGCGGCGGCCAAAGAAATTTCGGAACAGGGGGGCATTCCCTTTGCCGGTTTTGTCAGCGATCCGTGTGACGGCCGTTCACAAGGAACGACAGGCATGTATGACTCTTTTCCGTATCGCAATGATGCGGCGCTGGTTTTCAGACGTTTAATCCGCTCCCTGCCGACCCGCAAGGCGGTGATCGGTGTGGCCACATGTGACAAGGGCTTGCCGGCGATGATGATCGCTTTGTCGGCGATGCACGATTTGCCCTGCATTATCGTGCCCGGCGGAGTCACATTGCCTCCGACCGATGGAGAAGACGCCGGTAAAGTGCAAACGATTGGTGCCCGATTTGCCCGCAATGAACTTTCCTTACAGGATGCGGCTGATCTCGGTTGCCGCGCCTGCGCCACGCCGGGCGGAGGTTGTCAGTTTCTGGGGACGGCGGCCACTTCGCAAGTTGTGGCCGAAGCGTTAGGCATCGCCGTTCCGCATTCCGCTTTGGCACCATCCGGCCAGCCGGTATGGGAGGAGCTGGCCCGCCAATCCGCCCGTGCCGTCATGACGATGGAATCGAAAGGACTGCGGATGAAAGATATTTTGACGGATGCAGCCATTCGCAATGCGATGGTCATTCATGCCGCCTTTGGCGGATCAACGAACTTGCTCCTGCATATCCCGGCGATTGCGCATGCGGCCAAGTGCCGAATACCGACCGTTGATGATTGGAACGCAATCAATCGCGAAGTGCCCCGGTTGGTCAGTGTTTTGCCCAACGGGCCGACTTATCATCCGACAGTGAGAGCCTTTTTGGCCGGCGGGGTGCCGGAAGTGATGCTTCATCTGCGTCCGCTCGGTGTACTGGATGAAAGCGTCATGACCGTCACCGGGGAAACGTTGGGAACGGTCCTTGACTGGTGGGAGTCATCGGAGAGACGGATGAAAATGCGCCGACGTTTGCAGGAGGCCGACGGCGTCCGGCCGGATGAAGTCATCATGAGTCCAGAGCAGGCCAAGTCCCGCGGATTAACGTCCACCGTCACGTTTCCTACCGGAAATATCGCCCCCGAAGGCTCGGTGATCAAGTCCACGGCGATCGACCCGAGCGTCGTTGATGAAGACGGCGTTTACCGGCACACGGGTAAAGCGAAAGTGTTTACGACGGAGAAAGATGCGATCAAAGCGATTAAATCGGGCGAAATTAAAGCCGGGGATATCATGGTTGTCATCGGTCGCGGTCCTTCGGGTTCGGGGATGGAGGAAACATACCAGTTGACGTCAGCCTTAAAACACCTTTCCTTCGGCAAATATGTTTCCCTGATCACTGATGCCCGCTTCTCGGGTGTGTCCACCGGCGCCTGTTTCGGTCACGTCGGTCCGGAAGCGTTGGCCGGAGGGCCCATCGGCAAACTGCGCGACGGTGACACGCTTGAAATTGTTGTGGACCGCAATCGGCTTGAAGGAAGCATCAATTTTATCGGCCAAGGTGATGAAACGTTCACGCCGGAAGAAGGCGCGGCCATTCTCGAGGCACGTGACCCCCATCCCGGGCTGCAACCGGACCCTGATCTGCCCGACGATACGCGGCTCTGGGCGGCCTTGCAGTCTGTCAGCGGGGGAACATGGCGGGGCAGTGTTTACGATGTTGACCGCATTATCGAAGTGTTGGAAGCGGGCAAGAAAGCGCTGGACGAATCATGAGCCGGAAAACGCTCCTCATTGTCTGTCAGGGGAGCGTTTATTTATTACATATTGGTTAACCATTACATACCGATGAACGATTACTATTGGTCAACTATGACATATTGATTAACAATTGCGGCTTCTCTCTTTTTTCCCGGCTGATTTTTTGGAAGCTCTCATAAAATTGGTTGATCTCCTGCTGTTTTTGAAAATGTTCAAAGTCGTGAACTAACGTTTTTTGTCGACCGGTGGAACCGCTGTCCAGCTGTTGATCTTCTGCATCGAATATTTGCCGGATAAAAGCTTGTATCAAACAACGAATGGCCTCACTTTGAGTGAGTTGATATTCTTCACAGATCAACTGAAACAATTCAACGTCATCATGCGGAAGTCTGGCACTGATTGTTTTCATCGCTTCATTCACATAAGTCGGTTGCATTTTGTTACCTCCCAATCATCGATATACTTACTCTCGTTTGCCTATCCCTTTCTCTTTTGTTCCTGTCGTTTCCTTCGATGAAAAAGCACTACTTTTGTCAAACGGACACTATTCTTGTTTTAACATCCGTCCGAAAGAAATCCCCCTCTTCTTAAACGGAGTGAAAGCGGGAGATGAATTTCAGGTGACAAACTTTTGTTCAGGCATGTTTGACCCTTGAAAATACAGTCATAAAAAGGGGGAGAGGTGCTCATATACTGCAATGAGAGGAAAGCGAAACAGGAAGTGAAATAAAAAGTGCAGTCAGAAAGAGGAAGTGCAATAAGAAACAATGAGTGCATTCAGAAACGGCGAGTGCGATCAGACACAGGCAGTGTGATAAGAGGAGGGGGAACCAGCGGTGGAACATTGGAGAGAAGTTTTTCGTTTTTTTTGTACCGAGCGGAATCGGCAATTTTTGGACCCGAATTTTCCGGAAGCTGTGGCCGGCATGACGGAGGAAGTGGATCAGAGAGAGTTGGAGCGCTGGCGCAGAGTGGCCGGGGAATGGCAGGAAAGAGGGATCCGGATTCAGCAAGCGGACAGCCGCATCGCCATTGGACAGGTGCGCGAAGAAGACCCTTATATTGAAGTTGACTATCATGCATTGAACTGCTGGACGATGAAGCAGCGCAATGCGGCATATGAGCAGGCCTGGGTGGAACGGCGTCGCTGTCTGCTGAAAGAAGACCGGGGCTGGTGGATTCTTGAAGACCGGTTGATCCCGGAGAAAAGGTTGACGGCAGATGATTTTTGCGACGATCACCAGGAGGTGGCCCATCCGGCGGGTCATCCCGTTCGAAAAAAAAGGGTTGTCGGTGAAAACAATGCTCGAGGAAGTTATGACCGCCGCAAAGCCGTGCAATACGCCGAACGGTGGTGGGATGACTACAACCCGCAGTTCATCTCTTTCGATGTCGACTGCACGAACTACGTTTCCCAATGCCTGTGGGCCGGAGGGGCCCCGATGAAATATGCCGCTGACAGGGACAAAGGCTGGTGGTATCGTTTTGGTGACGATCCCCAATGGAGTTTCAGCTGGTCGGTGGCCCATTCATTGCGCTGGTTTTTAGCTTCCAGTCCTTCCGGTTTGAGAGCGACAGAGGTGGCCACGGCCAGTGAATTGCAGCCGGGCGATATCATCGCTTACGATTTTGACGGGGACGGCCGTTGGGAGCATAATACGATTGTCGTTGCCAAAGATGAACAGGGTGAACCGTTGGTGAACGCGCATACGACAAACAGCCGCATGCGTTATTGGTCTTATCGGGACTCTTATGCCTGGACGGAGCAGACGGCGTACAAGTTTTTTCACATCGCCGATCCATTTTAGTTTGGCGAAAAATGTGTTACAATCATAGACGTATGTTTCAATCATAGACGTATGTTTCAATCATAGATGTATGTTTCAATCATAGATG
>CALBTX010000156.1 GCA_937967685.1 uncultured Bacillaceae bacterium
AAAAACCTTGGTCGTTGAGAGACCAAGGCTGTTATCCATCACGATATATCCGCAAAAAATATGTTGAGCCTTTCAAGCAAAGGAGGCTTGGGACACGTTCAAGTTTAACGCCGGGATGCTTTGCTGCGTAATTTCTTCACCGTCTGCGTTGACCCGGGTAATGTCTGCGCCAACCGCATTCAATTTGCTTTGAATGTTCTCATAGCCCCTGTCGATATGTTGCAGCTCGGAAATTTCGGTGAAACCTTCAGCCACTAGGCCGGCTAAAATCAGGGCGGCTCCGGCCCGAAGATCGGTGGCGCTCACTTTGGCTCCCTGAAATTTCGTTTCTCCATTCAAAATGGCTGAACGACCTTCAATTTTAATATTGGCATTCATCCGTTTAAATTCTTCGACGTGCATAAACCGATTTTCAAAAATGGTCTCCGTCACGACGCAAGATCCTTTGGCCGTTAAAAGTAAAGCCATCATTTGCGGCTGTAAATCTGTGGGGAATCCCGGGTGGGGCATCGTCTTCAAATCAACGCAGTGCAGTTCGCCGTCTTGGGCATTGACATGAATGCCGTCTTTTTGCTCAAGCACTTCCGCACCCATTTCTCTCAACTTGGAAATGAGTGGATGTAAATGTTCGGACAAGGCGCCTTCAACGAACAGATGACCGCGGGTTAACGCTGCGCCGATCATATAGGTGCCGGCTTCAATCCGATCGGGCATGATCGAATGACTGGCGCCGGACAAGTGCGGGACACCTTCGATTTTAATGCAGCTCGTGCCGGCCCCTTCGATCCGCGCCCCCATGGCGTTCAAATATTTGGCCAAATCAACGATTTCCGGTTCTTCCGCTGCATTTTCGATCCATGTGGTTCCCTCGGCTAGGGTGGCAGCCATCATGATGTTCTCCGTGGCGCCGACACTGGGGATATCCAAGTAGATATGACTGCCTTTCAGACGATCAGCGACACTCGCTTCGACATATCCGTTGCCAATATCGATTGTCGCTCCGAGCGCTTCGAATCCTTTTAAATGCTGATCAATCGGCCTGGAGCCGATCGCACAACCTCCCGGCAAGGCGACTTTCGCTCTTCCTTTCCGGGCAAGCAGTGGTCCCATGACGAGCACAGAAGCTCTCATTTTGCGCACATATTCATAAGGGGCTTCCGTTCCCAATTCTTGTTCAGCGTTTATCCATAATTTTCCTTTGTCGTAACGAACGTTGACATTCAAACTTTTTAATACTTGCGTGATGGTAAAAACATCCACTAAAGCGGGAACGTCGTCAATGACACTTCCTCCCTCTTCCCCCAAAATGGAGGCGGCGATAACGGGTAGGACCGCATTTTTTGCTCCGCTGATACGAATCTTTCCAGCCAAACGTTTACCACCACGGATCACCAATTTTTCCAATGTGTTTTCCCCTCCGCTTTTGCTTATCTGTTCGATCTCATTTAATGTTCGGTTAAAATCAGCGGATATCCTAGTGTAACTCGGGTCTGACCATCCAGTGCATTATATCTTGCAGACATTTGGATATTGATTATTTGGTCTCCTGCAGAAAGGGAACGTTGGTCCCAGTTTGGAATGTACCCGTTTAAACTCACGTATTGTTTTTCAGATACCCGATGTGTCACTTCTCCTTTCAACTCATCAGTGATCCATGAGTCAAGGGACACGTTAGAAAACAGTTTACCATCGGCAATCCCTTCCAGACAAGAGAAACTTTCAGGGAAATGATCAACGTGAGGGAACATGGATGATTCAATGTCCTTATACTCATTCTGCCAGTCTGGATGCAGGTGCTGCCCTTTCCAGACGTAAATAAAATTCGCTGTACTGTTCTTTTTTCGGGGGTTGTCATAAATTTGCAGTTGATGAGTGGAGCTGTCTGTCTCTTTGACCCAGACTTGAACTTGCGGGTGTGCGTTTGTTTGGGCGTTCACAGGCCTTGACGGATCGGTCAGTGCGTCTGTCGCTCGAAAATCCTCCCCTAATTGTTGCACCCATGCCTCGACCTCGGATTCAGGCAGAGTCCCTCGCCAAAAAACGGTCCATTCCACCCCTTTCAAACCCTGTTCTTTCCCCAGTTGATATAAGTTCAGGGTAGGTTCTGCAATGGAGACACTCGTTGTTTCTACAGACATCATACGCTGATCCGCCAAAGAATGTGTAAATGGAAGGGTACAAATGCCAATGAGGGCAGCCATCCCCAAAAAGAACGATTTTTGACCGAACAACTTCATCTTCCTCTCCCCCTAAGCAAATGAATGACGTTCAATGCTCTTATTTCCATTCTCTCCACTTAGGTGAGAGGCATACTTGCAAAAAAATGTCTTTGTTCGATGTCAAAATAAAAATTTAAGCCAGTTGGCCCATTCGATGTACTCGATGAAAAAACGGGCGACCAATGAACCTAAGGCAACAGCAAACAAAAGATGCAAAATTTTCGCTTGGGTGCTTTGGGTGTGGTGAATGAACAGATCGAACTTGAAAACCTGCAAGGCCCACCAGCTGACCGTGATGAACACAATGGACAGAATCATGTTGATCACGGCTTGTACGCCTAAAAATCCGGGCATGTCAATCATTTTTCCACCCCCACATTCGAAGTTCGGCAACAATGCGCGAATATGTCAGGGAAAAAAGCCCTAACTCCCTCCCCGAGGAATTAGGGCCAAATCGGATCATGCCTTCCTATTCAGCCGGGTAAAATATGTCCAAACCGTCAAAGTTCAGATGGATAAAATCAAAGGCGATTTGGGGCACGATGCCCAACAAGATCGTCCCCGCCAGACAGAAAACGAGAACGATGCCCGTCCCCAACGGAGTTTTCAAAGGTTTGGCACGGTCTGCGGCAGGCCGTAAAAACATTTGGCGCATCAAACCGAAATAGTAGTAATAAGAAATGACGCTGGTGATCATCATCACCGTGGCCAGCCAAATATTTCCCCCTTCAATGGAACCCATAAAGATGTAGAATTTGCCGATAAAACCGGCGGTCAGAGGGATGCCGGCCAAGGAGAGCAAAAAGAAGATCATGGCCACCGTTTTGTACGGCGCACGGCGGTATAATCCCGAAAATGCTTTAATATCTTCGGATTGTTCTTCTTGAGTCACGAGCTGGATCATGGCGAAAGCGCCCAAATTCATAAACAAGTAAGCGAGCAGATAAAAGAACGCGTTCTCGAAAAACAAATGCGGGATGCGGAAAAACAGCTCTCCGGCCACCGCAAACGGAACGAGGATATATCCCGCTTGGGCAATGCTGGAGTAGGCAAACATGCGTTTCACATTCGTTTGTCTGAGCGCCATAATATTGCCGATGATCATCGAAGCGGCGGCGATGATGGCGATAAAGAAGGCCCAGTCGTTAAGCAGCGAAATCCACATGCCTGTGTCCGGTTCGATATCGGTAATCAGCGGGATGAAGGCGACCATGAAGAAGCGCAAGATCAGCGCAAACCCGGCGGCTTTGGACACGACGGACAGAAAGGCCGTCACCGGAGTGGCCGCACCTTCATACACATCCGGCGCCCACATATGAAAGGGCACGACAGAGATTTTAAAGGCCATGCCGATCAGTGTCACAAAGAAAGCAAAATAAATCAAGAATGACTGGCCCTGTTCGTGAAAGGCGACAAACAGCCTTTCGGAGATTTCAAACAAGTTCGTTGTCCCCGTCAATCCGTAAATAAAGGACATGCCGTACAACATCACCGCTGTGGCAATCGTCCCGGAAATGACGTATTTCAAGGCCGACTCGTTGGCCCGGCGATGATACTTGCGCGCCCCAACAAGAATGTACGATGAAATGGAAAGCAGCTCCAGTCCGACGAACAGCGTGATCATGTCCGCGGAGGATGCGAGGATCATCGCTCCCAGGACGGCCGTCAAAATCAAGTAATAAAATTCTCCTTCATACGGGACATCCTTGCCGTTGACGTAATCCAAAGAGAGGATAAAAATGACCGCAGCTCCGACGAGAAAAAGAAACTTGAACGCATTGGCAAAGCCGTCCAGACGATACGTTTCAAACAAAATTTCCTGCACCGGCTGCCCGATGTTGACGAAGAGAAAACATAGCGCAACCCCGATACCGCCTAAAGAAATGTAGGCCAGGATCTTGCGGTCGATTTTTTCCCTCATGAACAAGTCCAGCAAAGAAACGATGGTGACAATCCCGAGGATCGTAAATTCGGGCATCATAATCCGCCATGGATAACTGAGTAACGTTTCTATATCCATTGATTCTACCCTCCCGTCCTAGCCGTCAGGCTCTGCACAATATAGTCGACCGATCCGTGAATGGTGTCCCCCAATATGCTCGGATAAACACCGATAAGAATGATCAACCCCAGCAGAACGGCCAGCGGCAACACTTCGAAACCTTTGGCGTCAATCAGCTCAGACCATTTTTCTTTCGCCGGACCGAATGTCGTATTCAAAATGGCACGCAGCAAGTAGACCGCGGTCAAAATGATCCCCAAAACACCGACGGCAGCCACCCACGGATAAGCGCCGAACAGCCCCAAGAAGGACATGAATTCACTGATAAAACCACTCATGCCGGGCAAGCCGAGGTTGGCCAATGCGGCGGCGAGAAACACGCCTGAGGTGATGGGCATGCTTTTGGCCAGCCCGCCCAGATCGGCGATCATGCTCGTCTGCGTACGTTCGTAAATCATGCCGATGATGAAGAAGAGCAAGGCTGAAATCAATCCGTGGGAAATCGTCTGGAAGATCGCCCCCTGCAATCCGCTGTCGTTCAGGGCGGCGATGCCCAGTAATACGATGCCCATATGAGAAACACTGGAGTAGGCCATGACCATTTTCAAGTCTTCCTGGACAAAGGCCAGAACCGCCCCATACAAGATGTTGAGCACGCCCAGGATGGCTATGAGGAATGAGAGCTGGGCAACCTGTTCGGGAAAAATGCCCAAACCAAGACGAATTAACCCGTACGCACCCAACTTAAGCAGGATCCCGGAGTGAATCATCACCACCGCCGGATGAGCTTGGACGTGTACTTTCAGCATCCAGGAATGCAGGGGGAAAATCGGCAGTTTCACCCCGAAAGCAAACAGCAAGGCCAGAAACAAGCCCGTTTTAAAAGCGGTGGACCAGTCAGGATGAGCGAAAGCCTCGGCCAACGCATCGATATGCACCGTTCCAGTGTACATAAACATGACGGCAAAAGCGATCAACATCACGGCCGAACCGATGCCGTTATAGATCAAGAAGCTGATGGCCGCCTTCTCCCGGTGTATGTAACCAGCGATGGCAATTAAAAAAAACAGAGGAATGACCGTCAGCTCAAAGAAAATAAAGAACAGCAGCAAATTTTTAGCCGTGAATACGCCGAGCATGCCTATTTCCAGGATCAAGAAAAGTATAAAGTATTCTTTTAAACGTTGTTTGATATAGAGCGAAGCCAGCGCAGCCAACGTCGTCACAATTGTCGTCAGCAAAATCAGGGCGACGGATAGCCCGTCAGCACCGAGCTCATAGTGAATGTCCAGCGCCAGATCTTCAGCGATGACAAACTCAATCCAGGGCATTTGGTGAACAAATTGAAATCCTTGTTCGCCAAAATCAAACGTGATAAACAGAACGAGCGACAAGACGAAGGGAAGCAATGTCGCCACAATGCCGATTGTTTTGAGCACATTCGCTTGTTCCCTCTGGACAAAAAGTAAAGCGATGATTCCCAACAGAGGGGAAAAGACAAGCAGCGTTAACAAATAAGCGTCGATCATCTTAAATACCCCCCTGCCATGATAAATCCGATGATCAAGATCACCAGGCCGCAAACCATCGTGATGCCGTATACTTGCACCTGGCCGTTTTGAATTTTCGCTCCGACAGTCCCGATACCGGTCATAATGCCGTGTATGAGCCGCAGGACGCCTTCGACAACGTAACGATCAAAAAAGTTCAAGAAAATACCCAGGCCTCTTAAACCGCTGACAAACGTATAGCGGTAAGCTTCATCCACGTAATATTTGTTGTACAACACCCGGTATGCCAAAGGCAAGCGCTCGGCCAGCGCGCGGTGATCCCACGTACGCTTGGCGTACATGAGATAGGCCAAGCCGATCCCCAGGAGGGAAACAACTAGAGCAAGGATGAGTATCCATGTTTCACTGTGTGCTTGGGCGCCGTACGTCGAAGCCGGCCCGCTGATCAACCAATCGCCCAAAAATGTGCCGAACCAATGCGTATGCACAAAACCGGAACCGACCGCCAAAATGCCAAGTATCAGCATGGGGAACATCATCACCGACGGCGACTCTTTGACCTGATTCATGTCCCGGCTCCTCGATTCCCCGCTGAAGACGAGGAAAAACAGGCGGAACATGTAAAAAGCGGTCAGGAAAGCGGTGAAGACGGCGACAATAAACAGCCCCGCACGACCATCCTGCCACACGGTCAGCAAAATTTCCTCCTTGGAAAAGAATCCCGAAAACGGAGGGATGCCGGCGATGGACAAACAGCCGACAAAAAACAAAGCGGCGGTCCATTTCATCCGTGCGGACAGCCCGCCCATCTCTTGAATGTTTTGTTTATGCAGCGCATGAATGACACTGCCGGCAGCCAGGAACAGCAGCGCTTTGAAAAAAGCATGGGTCATGAGGTGGAAAGTTCCGGCGACATAGCCGGCTGCACCTAAAGCGAGCATCATGTATCCTAATTGGCTGACGGTTGAATAGGCGAGCACCCTTTTAATGTCGTTTTGCACCAAAGCGATCGAAGCGGCAAATATGGCCGTAAACCCGCCGACATAAGCCACGGTATTCATAGCCGCGGGCGAAGCTTCGAACAGCGGAAACATCACCGCCACCAAATAGACTCCGGCGGCAACCATCGTTGCTGCATGAATCAAGGCACTCACCGGCGTCGGCCCTTCCATGGCGTCAGGCAGCCACGTATGCAGCGGAAATTGACCGGACTTGCCGATGGCAGCCACAAAAATCAAAATGGCGGTCAAAGTGATCAGCCCGGCGGATAATTCATTGTTTTCAACCGCCGTAAAAATGGCGGCCAATTCAAAACTGCCAACTTGCCAAAACAGGAGACTCATGGCCACAAATAGGCCGACATCGCCGATGCGGGTCATAATAAACGCTTTGCGGGCCGCTCTTTTGGCTTCCGGTTTGTAAAAATAGAAACCGACGAGCAAAAAAGAACAGACGCCGACAAGTTCCCAGAAAATATACACTTGCAGCAAGTTGGGCGCAATGACCAACCCGAGCATCGAAAACGTAAACAAAGCCAAATAAGCATAAAAAACGGAAATGCGGTCATCCCCGTCCATATATCCCCGCGAGTAAATATGTACGAGCAAACTGACCAAAGAGACGATGAATAGCATTAACGCATTCAACGGCGTGATCTCATAGCCCATCGTAATCAGATGATCACCGATTTGCAGCCAGTCGACGACGACCGAAGCTGAATGGTCCAGACGAAGCCTCTCAAACAACGTCATCACGGAGAGCAAAAAAGCCCCCAGCGTAAAGAGAATGCCCAACCATGCCGAGCTTTCCTTCAGCCTGCGCCCGAAAGCGATCAGCAGAATAAAAGCGACCAGTGGAAAGAGAGGAATTAACCAGGCATTTTCAATCATCTATGATCCTCCCCCTTTCTACCTTTTCAGTAAGTCCATCTCGTCAATATTGACCGTACCCCGGTTGCGGTATAAGGCGATGAGAATGGCGATCCCAACGGCTGCGCCCACTGCGGCGATGGAAATTGTAAACACGGTGAACACTTGGCCGATCATTCCCGGATACAACCCGAATCTGGCAAAAGCGATAAAATTGATATTCACCGCATTGAGCATCAACTCGATACTGAGCAGGACAATGACAGCGTTCCTTTTGGTCAATGCGCCGTATAAACCGATGCAAAATAATATGGCGGCAACGATGAGATAAGCGTTCAAAGGCACGCTAGTCATGGGCTTCACCTTCTTTGTTCAATTTGCGGTCTCTTCTAGCTAAAATGATCGCACCGACCAAACCGACCAAGAGGACGATGGACGTCAATTCAAACGGAATAACGTAATGTCCGAACAAATATAAGCCGATTTGAGCCGTATTGTTCTCCACGAAAGCCGTTTCCTCCGGCATCCAATTAATCCCATCAATGGCCAAAACGATCAGGACGAAAAAAGCAACAACACCGATGGCCGCGATCCATTTCAACCCTCTTTTCCGGCTTTCGTCCTGATCATTGTGGCGGGTCAGCATGATGCCAAAGAGCATCATGATCGTCACTGCACCGCCGTAGATCAATATTTGAGCAACGGCGATAAACTCCGCCTCCAACATAAAGAAGAATCCGGCGATGCTCAAAAAAGTGAAAGCCAGGGCCATGACCATGTGCACGACTTTGGTCAAATTGAGCATGAGAATGCCCCCGCCGATCGAGGTGACGGCCAGAATGAGGAAAATGAGCAGTTCGCCGTTCACGGTCGGTTCACCTCTCTGACGTTCTTCGTATTCTCATGCAGCCAATCCATGTCCTTAAACAGTTCATCTCGACTGTATGAAGACAATTCAAAGTTGTTGGACATGACAACGGCCTCTGTGGGACATACTTCAGTGCACAGATCACAGAGAATACAGATTTCGAAATTAATATCGTACGTATCGATAATTTTTTTCTTATTGTTTGGATCTGGATGAGGTTTCCCTGTTAACTGAATGCAATCCGTCGGACAGATCGCTGCACATTGATTGCAGACAATACATTTTTCCGGATAAAAGCGTTGGATGCCCCGAAAGCGGTCGGGCATCTCCACCGGTTCTTCCGGATAGTTGGAGGTGACCCCTTCTTTGCCCAGCTGCTTTAACGTATATGCCAAGCCTTTCGCTAACCCCAACATGGTATCACTTCCTTATTTGAAGAATAATTCAAAGACGAAGGCCGAAAGAAAAATGTTCGCTAAGGACAAAGGCAAGAGAACTTTCCAGCCGAATTCCATCAGTTGGTCACTGCGGACCCGGGGGAGGGTGCCTCTTAACCAAATGAAGAAAAAGACGACCGCGGAAAATTTCATCACGAACCAAACCGGACCCGGGATGTAAGCCAAAAAGCCGAGCCCCGGTACCCATTGCAGCGGAGGCAGCCATCCGCCGAAGAACAGAACGGTCGTCAGCGCAGCAGTGGCAAAAATGTACACGTATTCGGCCAGCATAAAGAATGCCCACCGAAAGCCGCTGTATTCCGTAAAATAACCGGCGACAAGCTCCGACTCCGCCTCCGGCAAGTCAAACGGCACGCGATTCAATTCAGCCACCGCGGCCACCAGGAAAATGACAAATCCTAAAGGCTGGAGGACGATAAACCAAACGGTGCTTTGCGCTTCAACAATGTTGAGCAGGTTCAAACTTCCGCTGAATAAGATAACCCCGATGACAGACATGACGAGCGGCACTTCATAGGAGATCATTTGAGCGGCTGAACGCATGGCACCCAGCAAGGAATATTTGTTGTTCGATGCCCAGCCTCCGGCCAATATCCCCAATGTCGTGATGCTGGTCAGCGATAAAAAGTATAAGAGCCCCACACCCATATCCGTAAAATAAAACCGGTCTGTAAAAGGAATGGCGGCCAAAACGGCAAATGAAGGGACGAAAGCGATCATCGGTGCGATTTTAAACAAAGGTTTGTCTGCTTTCGCCGGGATGACATCTTCCTTGATCAGCAATTTAAACACATCGGCCACTGTTTGCAGCAGTCCAAATCGACCGCCGTATTGGTTCGGCCCGACACGCAGCTGCATAAATCCCAGCACTTTACGTTCGGCCAAGATGGCATAGGTGACAAAACCCAGGACGGCACCCAACAGTAAAGCACTCAGGACGAAAAAAATGAGGAAATTGAGCAAAGAAGGAGCGGAGGTTAACAGTGATGCCATCATTACCCATCCACCTCCCCGAGAACGATGTCAATGCCACCCAAAATGGTGACCAGGTTAGCGATATTTTCCCCTTCCAACAATTTCGGCAAGATTTGCAAGTTGTAAAACGAAGGGCGGCGAAACTTCAGACGGTACGGCTGAGGTTTTTTCTTGCTGTAAATATAGCAGCCTATTTCACCGCGCGGTGATTCAATACGCACGGACGTCTCCCCTTCGGGAGGACGGATGTTCCGGGGCACTTTCCCCAGGATTTCCCCGCCTTCGGGGAACTGTTCAACACATTGCTCAAGAATGCGCAGCGACTGCCGGATTTCTTCCATGCGCACCAGATAACGGGCGTAAGCATCCCCTTCGGTCTCGGTCGGTACATCAAAATCGAAACGGTCATAGATGGAATACGGCTCATCTTTGCGCAAATCCCTTTTCACACCCGTACAGCGCAGGTTGGCCCCGCTTAAAGAGTAGTTGACGGCCGTTTCTGCATCGTATTTGCCCACACCTTTGACCCGGTTGAGAAAGATTTCATTGCCGGAAACAAGTTCGTGGTAGCCTTCCAATTGCTCGCGCATATAAGGAATGAACTCTTTCACCTTGTCGACCCAGCCATCGGGGGCATCCCACTTCACACCGCCTACACGCATATAATTGAATGTCAGCCTGGCCCCGCACAATTCGTTAATCATGTTAATGATCATTTCCCGTTCCCTGAAAGCATACAGAAACGGGCTCATCGCCCCCAGGTCGAGCAAATAGGTGCCAAACCAGACCAAATGGCTGGCCACACGGCCCAGCTCCATGGCCATCACCCGCAAATACTCGGCACGTTCGGGGATTTCCAGACCCATCATCGTTTCCACGGCATGACAAATGACGTAGTTGCCCGTCATCGCCGACAAATAATCCATCCGATCCGTATAAGGAATGATTTGCGTATAATTGAGATCCTCGGCCAGTTTTTCCGTCCCCCGGTGCAAATAGCCGATCACCGGTTTGGCCTCGACGATCGTCTCACCGTCAATTTTTACGACGACACGGAAGACACCATGCGTACTCGGGTGCTGAGGACCGACATTTAATATCATCTCTTCCGTTCGAATCATGTCCTCTACACCTCCTCATCGTGTTGTTCATAATCTTTGCGTAACGGATGACCGACCCAGTCATCGGTCAGCAAAATGCGCGTCAGATTCGGGTGGCCTTCAAAGCGGATGCCCAACAGATCATACGCTTCTCTTTCCGGCCAATCGGCTCCGGCCCAGATCGGCGTCACCGAGGCGATCTCTGGCTGATCCCGATCTAGTTTGACTTTGACGGCAATGGACTGATTTTCTTTAAAAGAATAAAATTCATAGTAAACTTCCATATGTGTTTCAAAGTCCGTCCCGTGCAATGCGGATAAGTAATCAAAAGTCAGCTGCTCGTTATGCTTTAAAAATTCAGCCACCTCATACCAACGTTCTTTTTTGACAATGATCGTCGGAATCTCTTTGGCCAAATCATTGATATAGGCATCTTCGAGCACTTCTTCGCCGATATTGTCTTTCAAGACTTTGACGTATTTATCCAAATAAGGTTGGTTTTTGGAGGGGCCTTTCGGCTTTTCTTCCTCTTTGGCTTTCGCTGCAGGACGCTTTCTGGCCGCACCGGCAGGACGCTTTGCGGCTGCACCGGCAGGTCTCTTTCGAGCTGCTGCAGGTTTCTCCGGTCTCCCGCCGGCAGGCGCTTCATCTCCACCAGCCGTCTTCTTGTTTTCCTTTTCGCCTTCATTATCAACGGACGCTGCGGCTTGACCGGACTTTTTTTCAGCGTCTGAAGTCTCTTTTTCATCTCGCACCTTGTTGGAGACGTCCTTATCTACTGACTTGTCTGAGACATCTTTTTCTGATGATTTGTTGGAGACATCTTTATCTGATGATTTGTTGGAGACATCTTTATCTGATGCCTTGTTTGAGATATCCTTATCCGATGCCCTGTTGGAGACCATCTTAGCCGATGTCTTGTTCAAAGGGGCTTTTTCTTCTGATGCTTCGCTTGCTTGCGGTTCTTCCTTTTTTTGCTGTCCAGCGGTTTTCTTTTGCTCTTGGTCTACTTGCTCATTTTCTGTCACCTGAACCTGCTTTTGTCT
>CALBTX010000157.1 GCA_937967685.1 uncultured Bacillaceae bacterium
ACGCGAATCGTTTTTATCCAAGACAGCGTCAATTTGTGATAAGATGGGAGGAAAATGGGTCGGATGGGGGAATGGTCATCATGCGGCGACTCAAATCAGCGGTGCAAGGATTAAGTGGTCATCCGTATCTTTTGTTGTCCATGGCCACTTTGTTTTGGGGGAGTAATTTTGTTTTGGGAAGAACATTGGTACAGGTTATCCCTCCCTTTCATTTATCGTGTTTGCGCTGGATGATCGCCGGTCTGATTGTTCTCCCTTTCGCCTGGCAGGAATGTCAACGACACAGGAGAACATTGCTCAACCATTGGAAAATATTGTTGTTGATGGCTTTGACGGGAATTGCCGGTTTTAATTCTTTGCTTTACGTTGCTTTGCAGTATACGACATCGATCAATGCGTCGTTAGTCAATTCCACGGCGCCGTTGCTCATCGTCCTTTTATCCGTTCTATTTCTGAATGAAAAATTGGTGAAAGTGCAGTACGCCGGCGTGCTCCTTTCTTTTGCAGGTGTCGTATGGGTGATCTCCCGGGGACAGTTGAACCATTTGTTAGCCCTCTCATTTAATACCGGGGATTTATTCGTCATTCTCGCCGTCATTTCCTGGGCCGTTTATTCGATACTTATGAAAAAGTACGGGCCTCTCCTCCCTAAAAAGGCGACTTTTTTCGTCACGATATGTTTGGGTGTGCTTATTTTAATGCCCATTTCGTTTTGGGAAAGCATGACGCGTTCTTTTGAATGGCAGCGACTGTCAGCGGCGCAATGGTTGGGAACCCTTTATCTCTCCGTTTTTCCGACCGTCGTCTCTTTTATTTGTTGGAATGAAGGTGTCATGCGAGTGGGCCCGAGCCTTGCAGCCAATTTTTTACATCTCATCGTTGTCTATTCCGCTATTTTTGCCTTTTTTGTTGGGGAAACTTACTCTCTTGTGCAATTGACGGGGGCCGTACTCATTGTCGGCGGTGTCCTTCTGGTGACCAATCATCGTTTTTTCGGTCAGAAATTCAAGGGAGAACAAAAAAAGATTGATTTAAGCGGTTAAGTAGGTACCGAGCCGTTTCTTTCCGCTTAAATCCGCTTAAAAATGTGTCCAAACATTTTGAGGTGATGGGCGGAGATTGGTAAAATAGACTTACCAAGATGATAAAGAGAGAAGTGGGAGATATGTCCAGCCTTAAACTAAGTCATATTCCTTTTTCCGTGCTCGATCTGGCACCGATTGTTGAAGGTGGTACGGCGGCAGATGCTTTCCGCAACACGTTAGATTTGGCTCGTCATGCCGAACAGCTTGGCTATCACAGATACTGGCTTGCCGAACATCATAATATGCCGGGCATTGGCAGTTCGGCCACATCGGTTTTAATCGGCTATGTTGCCTCAGGGACATCCAAAATTCGGGTGGGATCAGGCGGAGTCATGCTTCCCAACCATGCGCCACTCGTCATCGCTGAACAATTCGGCACATTGGAATCCCTCTATCCCGGTCGGATTGACCTCGGTTTAGGAAGAGCCCCCGGTACAGATCAAGTGACAATGTATGCTTTAAGAAGGAATAACTTAAGTAGCGGCGATGAATTTCCGGAATTGTTGGCTGAACTGCGCGGGTATTTTGAACCAGACAGCACAGGCAAACGGGTGCGGGCTTTCCCTGGAGAAGGATTGGACATACCGATCTGGCTGCTCGGTTCCAGCGGTTTCAGTGCCCGGCTTGCAGCCAGGCTTGGGTTGCCTTTTTCTTTTGCCAGCCATTTTGCCGCTGAAAACACCTTACCTGCCCTTGATTTATATCGCCGTCATTTCCAACCTTCAGACGACTTGTCTGCACCTTACGCCATGCTTGGCCTTAACGTCATTGCCGCTGATAGTGATGAAGAAGCTTTGAGACTGGCAACATCGATGCAATTGCAGTTTCTGAATTTAATCCGGAATACTCCGGCTCCCCTTCAGCCGCCGGTCGACAATATAGAGGAGATGTGCAGCGAATATGAAAAGATCGCTTTGTCGCAAAGGACGAATGCCGCCATTATCGGTGGACCGGATAAGGTGAAAGAGCAGTTGCTTCGCTTTGTCGCTGAAACGAAGGCCAATGAGATCATTGTCAACACCCAAATTTATGATCACGAGGCTCGTCTCCGTTCATATGAGATCCTGGCGGAAGTTGTGAAGCAATCTTAGTATGCGGCGTTTTTTCCTTCTGTAATATAGCGTCCCTCAAACCCTGTAATATAGCTTCCATTCAACTTCCGTCATATGTAGCGTCCATTCAACTTGCATTAATTCAACTTCGGC
>CALBTX010000158.1 GCA_937967685.1 uncultured Bacillaceae bacterium
AAAAAGTAACGGACACCGTTAAAAAGTAACGGATGACACCGTTCATGGGTGAAACCGATTGAGATCCACCGATTTGGATCTAAGAAACATCTAAAGTTTGCCCGTTTGCGGTGATCAAAAGGAGGGAAAGCAAAATGGCAAAAACGCAAGCTCGCACAAAAAAACGTCGAGTCAAAAAAAATGTTCCATCAGGTGTGGCCCATATTAAATCGACCTTTAACAACACGATTGTGACGATCACAGATCCACACGGGAATGCTTTGGCCTGGGCAAGTGCCGGGAATGTCGGTTTTAAAGGTTCTCGTAAGAGCACGCCGTTTGCGGCTCAAATGGCTGCCGAAGCTGCGGCAAAAGAAGCGATGGAACAAGGGATGAAAGAAGTGGATGTCATGGTCAAAGGCCCGGGTGCAGGTCGTGAAGCTGCCATTCGTTCGCTCCAAGCAGCCGGACTTGAAGTGAATACGATTTTAGATGTGACACCCATACCTCACAACGGATGCCGTCCACCTAAACGTCGCCGTGTATAATGCCGCCGGGGGATGGGCGGTGAAACGTCTTGAACCTTGCTGCTGTAACGCTTGGCAAGTGTTCAAGTGGTATAAATTTCCTGTTTTTATGCCATAATAGAAAAATGGTGTGTCAAGCCGGAGTGTACGATTTGGCGCTTTGAAGGAGGGTTCGTTGGATGATTGAAATTGAAAAGCCGAGGATTGAAATCGTGGAGACAACGGATGATGGCACCTACGGAAAGTTTGTTGTAGAACCTTTGGAGAGAGGGTACGGAACCACTTTGGGGAACTCTCTGCGTCGTGTGCTTCTTTCTTCTCTCCCCGGGGCGGCGCCCAGGGCTGTTCAAATCGACGGGGTTTTGCACGAATTTTCTACGATTGAAGGTGTCATTGAAGATACGACAGAAATCATATTGAACTTGAAACAGCTCGCATTAAAGATTCATTCCGATGAAGAAAAAAATCTCGAAATTGATGTCGAGGGAGAAGGTACCGTTACTGCGGCAGATATTCGTCATGACAGTGACGTTGAAATTCTCAATCCGGACCTCCATATCGCAACGCTCTCAGAAGGTGCCAGACTTCATATGAATATTATGGCGGGCCGAGGCCGTGGTTATCAACCGGCAGAAGGTAATAAGAGAGAGGATCACCCCATTGGGGTCATCGCCATGGACTCTATCTACTCTCCCGTGTCCAGAGTGAATTTCGAAGTGAATAATACACGGGTTGGTCAGGTGACGAACTTCGACCAGTTGACGATAGAATTGTGGACGGATGGCAGTCTTCGTCCCGAAGAGGCGGTTAGTTTGGGGGCGAAGATTCTTTCCGAACACTTATCTCTTTTCATCGGCTTAACAGATGAAGCCCAAGATGCGGAAATCATGGTCGAAAAAGAGGAAGACCAGAAAGAAAAAGTGTTGGAAATGACCATCGAAGAGCTTGACCTATCCGTGCGCTCTTATAACTGTTTGAAGCGCGCCGGTATAAACACCGTTCAAGAGTTAACCCAAAAAACCGAAGAAGATATGATGAAGGTGCGCAATTTAGGTAAAAAATCGTTGGAAGAAGTTCAATCAAAACTGGCTGAACTCGGACTTTCCTTACGTAAAGACGAGTAATCAGAGAGAATGATAGAAGAGAACGAGTGGAGAAGAATTCGAAACTCGTTTTGAGGAGACGATAAATCGACTCATATTAGACGACTATCAAGAGAGGGGGAATTGCAATGGCACGAAAATTAGGCCGCGAAACGGCCCCGCGCAAAGCGTTGCTGCGAAATCAAGTGACGAACCTGATCATCCACGAACGCATCGAAACGACTGAGGCCAAAGCGAAAGAAGTCCGTTCAATGGTTGAAAAAATGATTACCTTGGCGAAACGTGGAGACCTTCATGCTCGTCGTCAAGTGGCCTCATTTGTCTATCCTGAGCAGGCTAATGAAGAAGGACAAGATGCCATTCAAAAGCTGTTCGATGATATTGCTCCCCGATATGAAGACCGCCAAGGAGGATATACCCGTATTTTAAAACTGGGGCCTCGCCGTGGAGATGGAGCACCCATGGTCTATTTAGAACTTGTTTAATACGAACGGCACTCCAAAAAGGGTGGGGACCAGAATCTGCTGCCGGATTCTGATTCAAACCCTTTTCTTTTTTGTATGCAGAGGACTTTTTTCCCTGTGCCAGTATGTCTATCCATCGTTTTACTCCAAATCGTTAACCGATTAATTTGTTTTGAGGAGGACGGGCATGATACGTTTGGATCACGTGTCCTTTCAGTACCAGGGTGGTACGACGCCGCCAGAGGATGGTCAGCCAGAGGCCATCAGGCAGCTTAGCTTGACCATTGAACAAGGGGAATATGTGACCATTGCCGGACCCAATGGCTCTGGAAAGTCCACCTTGGCAAAATTAATGAACGGTCTCTTGCTCCCACAGGCGGGGAATGTTTTTGTCGGCAAGTGGAATACACGAGATGAACAAGACAAGTGGGACATTCGCCGTCGGGTCGGGCTCGTTTTTCAAAATCCGGATCACCAGATGGTGGCCACAACTGTCCTGGATGATGTCGCTTTCGGGATGGAAAATATGGGAATCGCTCGTGATCAGATGCACAAACGTGCGGAACAAGCCTTGAGGAAAGTGCGCATGTGGGAGCACCGCTTGAAACAACCTCATCATTTATCCGGCGGAGAGAAACAGCGCGTGGCCATTGCCGGTATTTTGGCTATGGAACCCGAGGTGATGATCTTTGACGAACCGACTTCTATGTTAGATCCCGACGGGAAGCGGGATATTTTACACATCATGCGCATGTTGCATGAAGAAGGATTTACGATCATCCATATCACTCACGATATGGAAGAGGTGCTTCAGTCCACTCGTTTCATCGTCATGCACCGAGGCAAGATTGTCGCCGACGGCAGACCCGCGGAAATATTGTCTGATGCGGCCATGCTGGCTCAATATCAACTCCTGCCTCCTTTCATCATTGAAGCGAAAGAGACCTTCCGCAAGTACGGTCTCTTTCTCCCTGATCGGATGGACAATGAAAGAGAGTTGGTTGAGGAATTATGGACATTCATATCCGCCACTTAAGCTATACGTACCATCCGGGGACGCCATTTGAGCATCAAGTCCTGCAAAACGTTCACTTGCATATCGCTTACGGTCATCGAGTGGCTCTTGTGGGCCGCACGGGGGCAGGGAAATCCACGCTTGTTCAACATATGAACGGGTTGTTGAAGCCCACACAAGGCTCGGTTCAAATCGGTGATGTCACCATTGGCAGTAATCGCCGAAAACATCCTCCTCTCTATAAACATGTCGGCATGGTTTTTCAATATCCAGAACAGCAGCTGTTTGAAGAGACCGTATTCAAAGACGTCGCCTACGGACCCAAAAATTTGGGCTGGCCGGATGAGATGGTCGAAAATCGAGTCCGGCAAGCGCTAACGCATGTCGGACTTGAGCCGAGGTATTGGCAGCAATCCCCGTTTGCATTGAGCGGTGGACAAAAAAGGAGGGCGGCTATTGCCGGCATTCTGGCCATGCAGCCGAACATCTTAATACTGGATGAACCAACAGCAGGGCTCGATCCTCTCGGCCGGCAAAAAATAATGGACATGTTGTCCGAATGGCAAGCGAAAGACAAGCGGACGCTCATTTTGATTACACACCAAATGGAAGACGTCGCCGAGTATACCGATGAAGTCATCGTCCTGCACGAAGGCAAACTGAAATGTCAGCTGGATCCGTTGACATTGTTTACCGAATATGCCGATCAGCTTCAACAACTGGGACTGGATATTCCGCGCTGGATCGAACTCGTCAGCTGTTTAAACCGGAAGCTGAATCCTCCCATCCAATTGGAATCTTGCAAGAAGGCTGACGTTCTCAGGCAGGTTGCCTGCAATCTTCGTCAACAGCGAGGAATGAATTCATGAGCAGGTTGGGCATGATCGCCATTGGTCAGTACGTGCCGCGAACGTCTTTCATCCATCGCTTGGATCCCAGAACGAAAATCGTCTTGACTGTGGCCTGGATGGCGATGATTTTCCTGGCCAACAATTTCTGGACGTACGTCGGATTGGTTGTCTTCATCCTGCTCGCTTTTATTCTTTCAAAAATACCGGTGCGTTTCATTTGGCGGGGATTAAAACCCGTTTGGTGGCTCTTATTATTTACATTGCTCATGCATATCTGGTTGACTAAAGAAGGGGACATTCTCTGGCAATGGGGCGTGATCACGGTCCATGAACAGGGGTTGCTTCAAGGCCTGACCTTGACTTTACGCATCGCGCTGCTTGTTCTAGGGGCATCGCTATTAACATTAACGACACAACCGCTGGCGTTAACGGATGGATTGGAAAAATTGCTGTATCCATTACATCGGGTGCGCTTTCCAGTGCACGAATTCGCTTTAATGTTATCCATTGCTTTGCGCTTTATTCCAACGCTTCTGCAAGAAGTGGACAGGCTGATCAAAGCGCAGGAAGCCAGGGGAGGCAGCTTCTCTTCCGGTTCGTTCACCAAAAGGGTGTTGAATATCATCTCCATCCTCGTCCCGTTATTTATTTCTGCATTTCAAAAAGCGGACGACTTAGCTTTAGCGATGGAGGCCAGAGCCTATCGGGGCGGCCAGGGCCGAACACACCTGAGAGCGCTTGTCTTCAAAAAGACCGATCTGAGCGCATTGATTTCTTCGCTGTTGCTTTTCGTCTTCATCTTGTGTTGTAGAAATTGGTAAAAAATTATGCTGTTGGGAATTGTGCTGTAGAAGTTGGGAATTGTGCTGTAGACGTTGGTGAAAAAGAGGGCGATTGATCATGATCAAGCAAAGGAAGTACGCCTGTATCGTCGCTTATGACGGGACGGCCTATTCCGGATTCCAAATTCAATCACGGGTGCGCACGATTCAGGGAGAAATAGAAAACGTTCTGCAGCGGATGCATCGAACAGGAATGCGCATTACCGGGGCAGGTCGAACGGATGCGGGTGTACATGCCCGGGGACAGGTTTTTCATTTTGAAAGTCATCTGCAACTCAGCGAAGAGCAATGGATGAAAGCACTGAATGCCGGTTTGCCTGAAGATATTCGCATCCAAACAACAAGAGCCGTACCAAAAGACTTCCATGCCCGGTATGACAGTGTGACAAAGGAATATCGTTATTTCATCGATCATCAAACGGTGAGAGATCCGCTTCGCCGACTGTACACGCATCATATCGCCTATGATTTGGATATCGAAAGCATGCAATCAGCGGCAGAACTTTTAATCGGTCAACATGATTTCAGCGCCTTCAGTTCGCCGAGTGACGTGCAGGACAAAACCCGCACAGTATATACTCTGGAGGTCATGCCCAAGGGCACAGAAATTGTCATCAAGTGTGTCGGCAACGGGTTTTTGTATCATATGATGCGTATCATTGCCGGAACATTGATTGAAGTCGGCCAAGGAAAAAGAGATCCAGAGACGATCCGAACAGCGCTGGAAAAAAAGGACCGTTCACTCGCTGGTGTGACGGCACCGGCTCAAGGTTTGTGTCTGTGGAAGGTGACTTATCCGGAACAGATTGAAAAACTCCTCTCCCGCTGAATTTTCCTTGACTCACAATATCTCGTATTGTATGATATACTTTGGTATTTTTATCAGTCCACTGAGCCCCGTTGATATTTTTTGAAATGCATTGATTTTGAATGCTGGTTTTACGATAGATATGCACAGGAGGGAACATGATGCGTACCACCTATATGGCAAAGCCTCAGGAAATTGATCATAAATGGTACTTGATCGACGCAGAAGGAAAAACGTTGGGACGTTTGGCGACGGAAGTCGCGACCTTGCTGCGCGGCAAACATAAGCCTGAGTATACCCCGCATGTGGATACCGGTGATTATGTGATCGTCGTCAATGCAGATAAAGTGACCTTAACCGGGAAGAAAATGATGAACAAGAAATATTACCGCCATTCCGGTTATCCCGGTGGATTAAAAGAAATGACCGCGGCCGAAATGCAGCGCAAACATCCCGTGCGTATGGTAGAGCTTGCCGTCAGAGGGATGTTGCCCAAGACGAAACTGGGTCGTCAGCAAATGAAGAAATTGAAAGTGTACGCCGGAAGTGAACATCCACACGAAGCTCAACAGCCGGAAGTATACGAATGGCGCGGTTAAACGAGATGGACATCTGATTTGTTTTTAAGGAGGGAATCGAATTGGCACAATTAACGTATTATGGAACGGGTCGCCGTAAAGTCTCCGTGGCTCGCGTACGCTTAGTCCCCGGAGACGGCAAGATCATCATTAATAAACGCGACATCAATGATTATTTCGGATTGGAAACATTAAAGCTCATCGTCAAACAACCTCTGCAGTTAACGGAAACCGAAGGCCAATACGATGTATTGGTTAATGTATCAGGTGGAGGATTTACAGGCCAAGCAGGAGCCATTCGTCACGGCATCGCCAGAGCGCTGCTTAAAGCGAATCCTGACCTTAGGCCGACTTTGAAAAAAGCGGGTTTTCTAACCAGGGATCCGCGCATGAAAGAACGGAAGAAATACGGCCTTAAAGCCGCCCGTCGCGCCCCCCAATTCTCGAAGCGGTAATAT
>CALBTX010000159.1 GCA_937967685.1 uncultured Bacillaceae bacterium
AAACTTAAATAAAACGTGGAAATGAAACTTAAATCAAACTGAAAACAACCAAAAGGAAGTGAATGAATGAAGATCACAAATGTATGCTTAACGGTTGTCGGGGTTCCGAGACATACGGGTTTTATTAACAAACATGTCCTGGTCGAGTTGGACACAGATGAAGGGATCAGCGGAGTGGGGGAGATGTCTGATTTTTCTCATTTGCCGCGCTATGCTCCTGATGTGACTGATTTGGAACAAGTGTTGCAAACAATACTCATTGGCAAAAATCCGTTTGACACAGCGCAGATCAATCAAGAGCTGATGGACAATTTCCCGGAAGCGATGTACTACTACGAAAAAGGAAGTTTTATCCGCAACGGGGTCGATCAAGCGCTTTATGACCTGTGCGGCAAATACTTGGGCGTCTCCGCGTCTGAATTGCTCGGGGGGAGGATTCACCAGCGCATTAAAGTGTGCTATCCCATTTTCAGGCACCGTTTTATGGAAGAAGTCGAACAAAACTTAGATGTTGTCCGCCGGCGTTATCGGGAAGGGTTTGATGTGTTTCGCTTATACGTCGGCAAAAATTTGGATGCTGATGAAGCGTTTCTTTCCGGGGTGCGTGAGGAATTCGGCTCCAAAGTGCGCATTAAATCGCTGGATTTCAGTCATCTGTTGGATTGGAAAGAAGCCTTAAGAGCAGTCAAAAGACTGTCCGGATATGATTATGACTTGATCGAGAGCCCGGCCTACCGCAATGATTTTGAAGGTTTGCGTCAATTTCGGCTCAGGGTGGATCATCCCGTCAGTGAACACGTCTGGAGTTTCCGCCAGCAGTATGACATGTTGAAACACGATTCGGTCGATATTTTTAACGTTTCGCCCAGTTTTATCGGCGGGCTGACACAGGCCAAGAAGGCCGTTGCAGCGGCTGAAGTGGCTGGCAAAAGTTGTCTGTTGGGCACCACTCAAGAATTATCCATCGGGACAACAGCGATGGCGCATCTAGCCAGCGCGATGGTCAACCTGGATTACGTGTCCGATCCGACTGGGCCCGAGCTGTATACGGATGATGTCGTCACCAATCCGGTCCAATATGAAAACGGTTACCTTATCGTTCCGGATCGTGGCCAACCGGGACTGGGGGTGACTTTGGACAGGAATCGAATCGAAAGGCTGCGCGCAGCTGATTTGAGCTGGGGGGAAGTTTCCGTTCACCAATTACAGGACCGGACGGGGAATCAACCAGCGAGTGACATTGAGGTTAAGGGGGGCTGACAAGATGATGAAAGTATCGATTACAACGAATACGTTTGATTTAACGGACAAAGATTTGAAACAAATGAGTCAACTGGGGGTCGATTATATTGATTTTGGCAATGGGTCGTCATTTCCGGGGGTCAAGGAACAGGGCTATCCAGACTTGGATAAACTGCTGCACTTAAAGCGGAGGATTAGATCCTGGGGACTGGATATTAACCGCGTGACCTTGCCGAATATCACCGAAAAATTCATGGACGACGAACCGGGAAGCGAACAAGAAGTGGAAAACAGCTGTCAGGCGATCAAAGTGTTTGCCGAAGCCGGCATCCCAATCGTCCGACAGAGATTTGCCAGAGATACCTATCCTTACTTAACGACCAATTATCGAGCCGTCCAACGCGGAGGTGCGCTTGCTCGCGGGGAAAGTTTGGGTTTTACGAAAGAAAAACATGAAACACCGACGCTTGAGGCGCATGAAAAGTGGTGGGAACGGTTTTGTACCGCATATAAGCGGCTCGTTCCCGTGGCGGAAGAGCATGACATCAAGCTGGCCATCCATCCTTCGGATACGCCCAATCATGATACCCCGTTGGGCGGACTGGGGTTTCACCGGGTCATCGATGCCTTTCCAAGCAGGAATGTCGGATTCGTCTATTGTGTGGGCACCCGGGCTGAAGAAGGCGGAAGTTCGCTTGTCTTAGATGAAATCAATCATTATGGACGCAAAGAACGGATTTTCCTCGTTCATTTCCGCAATGTCAGGGGAAGTCTGCCAACCGCTGGTGCCTTTGAAGAAGCGCTGTTGGATGACGGTGACCTGAACATGTTTAAAATTTTGTTGGCATTGCGCAAAGTCGGTTATGACGGCTGCATTAATCCGGATCATATTCCGTTGCTCGACGGAGATGAATTGGATGCCAACGTCAATTGGGAGTTTTCCAACATCGGTTGGCGGCATTCGAGTATCGGCTGGGCCTATTCGATCGGTTATATTAAAGCTTTGCTTGCCGCTTTGGTCGAGTTCGAAGGAAAGTAATTCGCCGGTTGCGGTCCAAGGAGCAGCCTATGTCGAATGAATGGTTTTTATCAAACCAAGTAAGGAGGGATCAGATCATATGATCAAAAAATACGGGGATGTCTATGCTGGTATTTTCCTGATGGTTTTTGCAGTGATCATGTATGCGGCAACTTATAGTTTTCAAAGACTGACTGTATCCCAAATCGGATCTGAGTTTGTCCCCAGGCTGGTGGCCATTGGCATTTTTCTGTTAAGTCTGCTGCTGCTTATCAATGGCATCAACCATGCGAGACAAAACAAAGCTGACCATGCAGCCAAAGAGCATACATCAGAGCCGCACACGGCCAAAAAAAGCATTGTTTTCAACCATGGCTCTTTTCCTGTCGTGGCGACAATCGTTTTGCTGATCTTGTACATCGCACTGATACGCGAGATAGGTTTTCTGATTATGACCACCGTCTACCTCGTCCTGCAATTTTACATTTTAGCTGGCAAGTCTCAACGCCATTTGCCGTTATTTTTGACGTTGTCTATTGCCGTTTCAGTTTCCGTCTATTATGTGTTTCGATACGGTTTTAACTTAATGCTTCCGGCCGGCATTTTCGGTTGAAAGGGGGGTTGCATATGTTGGAGATGATCCAGGACGGATTTTCGGCCGTTTTTACTTTGCAAACCATGATTTTAGTGCTTGCCGGAGTGGCCTTGGGGCTTATTTTCGGTTCGATTCCCGGTCTGACAGCAACGATGGCGATCGCCATCTGCCTGCCGATTACGTTTGGTATGGAAGCGAGTGACGGGATGGCCTTATTAATGGGTTTATATATCGGTGGAGTTTCCGGAGGATTGATCCCGGCCATTTTGTTAAATTTGCCCGGTACCCCATCAAATATTTCGACGACTTTTGACGGCTATCCGATGGCCAAAAATGGGGAAGCGGGGAAAGCGTTTGGTTTAGCCATTGTTTTTTCATTTCTTGGAGGATTGTTTAGCATACTCATCCTCATGTTTGTTTCTCCGCCATTGGCCCAATTGGCTGTCAAATTCGGCCCGTTTGAATATTTTGCCGTGACGATGTTTGCTTTAACGATGATTTCCAGCCTGTCGGGAAATTCAATCCTTAAAGGTTTGTTGAGCGGTCTGCTGGGCATCGGATTGGCATTAGTCGGTTCCGCACCGATTGACGCCTACCCAAGATTTACTTTCGGATTTGACAGCCTGGATGCCGGCTTTGAATTGCTCCCGGTCATGATTGGCTTGTTTGCCATTTCAGAAGTGTTAAAAATAGCGCAAAGTCAAATGCGGTCCATTGACCATACGAATGCGCCGGATTATACCATCAAAGGTTTTGGTTTTTCTCTTGCAGAATTTGTTAAACAACGCTGGAACGGTTTGAGATCCGCCCTCATCGGTGTGGGCATCGGTATTTTGCCCGGGATCGGCGGAGGAACGGCCAACATTATCTCCTATGTCACGGCTAAAAATCAGTCGAAATATCCTGAGAAATTCGGTAAAGGCTACAGCGACGGGATCGTCGCCTCCGAAACGGCGAATAATGCGGCCATTGGAGGCGCCCTTGTTCCATTGTTATCTCTGGGCATCCCCGGGGACACGGTTACCGCTCTGCTGCTCGGTGGACTTGTTCTGCACGGGCTAAACCCTGGTCCGCTGCTTTTTGAACAAAACGGCGCCGTCGTCTATGTCATTTTCGCCGCTTTGATCGTTGCCAATGTGGTTATGATGATCTTCCTCTATTTCGGCATGAGAATATTTGTCAAAATTTTAAGTGTTCCCCAGCACCTTTTACTGCCGATCATTCTCGTCCTGTGCGTTGTCGGTGCGTTCGGGGTGAACAACCGTCTGTTTGATGCCGGAGCACTCATCTTTTTCGGCATACTTGGTTTTGTCCTATTAAAATTTCATTTTCCGATCACACCCGTCATTTTAGGGTTCATTCTTGGTCCCATTGCCGAAACGAATTTGCGCAGAGGCCTGATGTATACACAAGGCGATTTTATGCCATTTTTAACGTCCCCAATCGCCGCTATTTTTCTGCTGTTCGCTCTCGGATCAGTCATGCTGACGATCAGAAGAAATGTGAAGAAGAATAAGGAAAGCGAAACGACCATTGCTTCATAACTGATCGTTTATAACAGGTGTTATCCTGTTAAAAATAAAAATCAAAAAAATGGAGGGGTAGTTCATGAAAAAGAAAGTGCCATTCAGATTCGTGGCCCTGTTTGGTTTGGCACTGCTCATTCTTGCCCTGTTTGCTGCAGCCTGTGGTCAAGAAGAGACGGGTGCACCAGAGGAAAACAATGCCAATGAGCAAGCAAACGAACCGAATGACGCGACGGCAGACGAATCAGAAGGAAGTGGGGAAGGAGCGGAGAACAGTGAGGATGCGGCAACCGCTTCCGGTGGGGGTGAATATCCCGTGGATACGATTGAAGTGGTCGTTCCCGCCGGAGCAGGAGGTGATACCGATTTTAACGCCAGAACGTTAGGCAAATATTTGCCCGATGAATTGGGAGTAGACATGGTTGTCACGAATATTGGCGGTGCGGGAGGAACGACAGGAACGAAGGAAGTGTTTGATGCCGATCCCGACGGATCAAAAGTGCTGTTCTTCCATAATTCCATGTTGCTGAACAGTATCCTCGGACTGGCCGACTATACGATAACCGATTTTGCATTGGCCGGCATTGCCGTGTTGGATGAAGGGAATGGATTTTTCGTCAATGCCCAATCCGAATACGAAGACTTGAACGATTTGATTGAAGCTGCCAAAGCCAACCCCGGAGGCATATCGATTGCCACAGAAGTCGGAGGATTTACGCACTTGCAGTTGCTGGCCCTGCAGGAGGAAACAGGGATTGAATTAAATATCGTCGATGTCGGGGGTGCGGCTGACAAGATGGCTGCCTTGCAAGGGGGGCATATTGATGTCATTCCCATTCAGTATGGATCGGCCAAAGAATATATTGATGCCGGAGATTTTAGAACATTAGGAATCCTTGCGGCAGATACGGTTGATCTGATGCCTGATGTACCGACCTTTAAAGATCAGGGCGTGGACATTTCCTTTGAAAAATTCTTCTTCTATGCCTTTCCGCCTGAGACGCCGCAGGAAGTTGTCGATATGTTTAGCCAAGCTGTACAAAACGTGGTCGAAAACAATGAAGATTACCGGGCTGAGGCGGAAAATTTCTATGTATCGCCAACGTACATGAGCCCGGATGAAGCGACGACCTATATTCAGGAAACTGAAGCCTATTATGAAGAGTTGTTGGAAGGTGTGGAGGTGCAATAAGTCAACAGCACCCCATTTATAAAAGGTGTAATTAGTCAACAGCGCCTCACATATCCTGAAATGGAGGTGATGAAATGGCCCTCGTCGTTTCAGGGGGTCTTGATACTCCCTTGCCCAGGATGGTTCCGGTCAAACAGAAATTTGAAGCGCCCGTTATCGAAGATATTCAGGCTGCCATGGAAAGCGAACTGTCCAAACCAGAGATACGCAATGCCATTCGTCCCGGCGATCGGGTGGCAGTAGGCGTGGGTAGCCGTGGTATTGCCCATTTGAAACGAATGACAGCAGCTATCATTCGTGAATTGCTGAAGTGGGGCGCCCGTCCGTTTATCGTTCCGGCGATGGGGAGTCACGGTGGTGCCACGGGAGAAGGGCAGAAACAGGTATTGGCGGAATACGGCATCACTGAAGAAAGTATGCAAGTCCCCATTGTTTCAAGCATGGATGTCTCCCAAATCGGCCGTTTAGATTGCGGGATGCCCGTATATCTGGATCAGGAAGCCGCACGGGCCGACGCGATTATTTTTATCAATCGGGTCAAACCACATACAAGTTTTAAAGGAGACTATGAAAGCGGTTTGTTGAAAATGATGGCCATCGGCTTGGGGCGTCATGCGGGAGCCACTGCCCTGCATCAACGTCCTCTGGCCGACATGCCCCGTTTATTGCCTCAAATGGCGCAAATGTACATTCAGAAGACGCCGATTAAATTCGGTGTGGCCGTTTTGGAAAACGCATATGACCAGACGGCAAAAATAGAAGCGATACCCGCGGATCAACTGATTGCCCGGGAAAAACAATTGTTAATGGAAGCGAAAGCGTACATGCCGAGGTTGCTTCCAGCCAAGATTGACGTGCTGATCGTGTCTGAAATCGGTAAAAATATTAGCGGTTCCGGGATGGATCCGAATATCACCGGAAGGGCGGCTTCAAAAGCGCCCCAGACGTTCAACGCCCCGGATATTGAAAGAATGGTTGTCCTCGGCCTGACACCGGAAACGAAGGGCAATGCCTGCGGGATTGGCGTAGCTGACGTCACTACGGAAAAAGTGTTTCGCAGCATCAATTTGGAGTATATGTACGCCAATGTGATTACTTCCAAAGTGTTGGCATCAGCCAAGATTCCGTTGATCATGCCGAATGATCGGGATGCGATACGCGTTGCCTTAAAAACGTGTTACGCTGCGGATGTGGAGCAACCTCGCCTCGTTTGGATCAAGAACACGTTAGCCTTAGGACGGATCTGGGTTTCCGAGGCGCTCATTCCTGAGGTGGAACAGCATGACAGGATGGAAGTCGTCGGGCATCCCAGGGAAATTATTTTCGACGAAAGAGGATATATCAAGGAAGATTTGTGGGAGGAGGCAAATCAAACATGAACGAGAAACTGCCGCGGGGTATTTTAGGCTTTCCGGTCACCCCTTTTAACAAACAGGGTCAGCTGGATGAACAAGCATTGGCTGAAAATATTCGCTTTTTAGTACGGGAAGGATTGGAAGCGATCTTTGTTTGCGCGGGCGCAGGTGAATTCCAATCGCTGGCTGTCCGTGAATACGAAGCGATGATCGAGGTCGCTGTGGCAGAAGTCAAAGGGCAGGTCCCTGTTTATACAGGCGTGGGCGGCAATATTTCCGCAGCCGTTGAATTGGCGACGATTTCCGAGCAGAAAGGGGCCGACGGATATTTGATTCTCCCACCTTACTTAATTCACGGGGAGCAGGAAGGTTTGTTTCAATATTTCAAGACGATTATCGAAAGCACCCCTTTGAAAGCAATCATCTACCAGCGGGATCATGCCGTTTTCAGCGCTGAGACGGTGCAGCGGTTAAGCGAATATCCCCAAGTGATCGGTTTGAAAGACGGCTATGGCAACATTGAACGCAATATTGAATTGACACAGGCGCTCGGCGATCGCCTCATCTGGATGAACGGGATGCCTCTGGCCGAGGTGACGATGCCAGCTTATTACGCGATAGGGTTTGACACTTATTCGTCGGCCATTTCAAATTATATTCCACACATATCCAGAATGTTTTTCGAGGCTTTGAAACGAAATCACCGTCAACTTGTGCACGAACTGTACCAAAAGGTCATTCTGCCCATCCATCACATTAGAAAAATGAAAAAAGGGTATGCCGTCTCATTGATTAAAGCGGGGATGGAGATTATGGGTCTTCCGGTCGGCCAGCATGTGAGACCCCCCATCATCCCGGTTGAAAAGGAACATTACAGCCAACTGGAAAAAATCATCGGCAAGGCGCTTGAATCGTATCCTCCGACAAGACCGTCGTCCACATTTTAAGTGCATGCCAAAGTGAATCATTTCACCGTGCATTCCGTCACCAATGATCGCATGATGGTGCGCACAGC
>CALBTX010000160.1 GCA_937967685.1 uncultured Bacillaceae bacterium
CTCCTCATCAAACCGTACGTGAGGTTTTCCCTCATACGGCTTTCCGATGTTCTTCATTCTTTGGCATGCGGTTAGCTGGCTAGCTTTATTAACCTACCCTGGGTCAATCTAATGACTTCCCCTATTCTTGCATGCTTGTGGCGTTTAGTCCCACTAGAGGTTTCTTTTAACGAGGCGGCAGGATTCACTTTATGTTACAACCTGCTAGGTCGCTCGCATCCCTTGCGGGATTACTTTGTCACAGGGCACGGGCCTTAGGATTTCTCCACCAGTTGCCTGTCAGCTACTGGGCGACTTGGTTCTTTCCTAGGTCGGACTTGCACCGACTAGCAATTAACGGCTTGCTGGGCACGCATTGAAACAAAAAACCCCTTTTGAACCGAAGGTTCAAAAGAGGTTGATGAGTCACTGCACGTGCACAAAGACCTGCTTTTCAGATCACTCGGCCAGCGCCTCTAATTCCTTCCCTTTTTCGAAGTCCACGCCTTCCACACGAACGTTCACTTCCTGGACGGACAGGCCGGTCATGTTTTCGACGGCTTCCTTGACGTTGTATTGAACTTGCCGGCAAATTTGATCGATTTTTTGTCCGTATTGAACGATGACACGCAAATCAATCTTAGCATCTTCGTCGTCAATTGCCACTTGAACCCCTTTGTGCACCTGTCTTCCGCTCACCCGCCGGGCAATGCCTTCGGCAATCCCCCCGGACATGCCTGTGATTCCTTCGGTGTCGAGTGTAGCAATACTGGCGATCACCGCGACGACATCGTCGGCAATACGGATGATCCCTTTTTCATCCCATTCACTCATCGTGCTCACTCCTTTTCACCTGACATGATAATCGCAAGTGATTGTTTCGCAACTTATTGTTTATTGTAAGTCGTAATCCCCCCGGACGCAATAAGCGGAAGAATCCATCTTTTTTATAAAGCCATATCTTTATCAAACCTTGTCTTTATCAAGCCTTATCTTTTATAAAGCCTTGACCATGCCGCCGTCCACCATGTATGTGGATCCTGTTAAATACGTATTGGCCGGCGAGAGTAAGTAAGCCACAAGTTGTCCGAACTCTTCCGGTTTTCCGTAACGACCCAAGGGAATGTTCTGCAAAGATTCCTTTTGAATCTCTTCCAATGGTTTGCCCAATTTTTTCGCTTTCGCTTCGTCTAATTCATATAAACGGTCAGTGGCGATTCTTCCCGGGCCCACTGTATTTACCAAAATGCCTTTTTCAGCCAATTCAATGGACAAAGTTTTCATCAAACCTTGCACGCCGGCTCTCATCGTATTGGACAAGATCAGCCCCGGAATGGGCACCTTCACCGAAGAAGAGGCGATGCTGACGATTCGGCCCCCTTCTTTTTCCATTAAGGGAACCGCATGGCGGACGAGGCGAATGACGCTTAATAAGTTGGTTTCAAATGCTTTTTGCCAATCTTCATCGGAGAAATCCATAAACTCGCCTCCGGGAGGACCGCCGGCATTGCAAACGAGGCCATGTAAACTGTCCGACTGTTGCCTGACTTCTTTGAATAAACGTTGGACATCATCTGCATCAGACACATCGGCCGGTATGATCTCTACGTCCCGGCCTGTTTCTTGGCGAATGTCCTGAGCCGCTTTTTCCAGAGACGCCTGGGAACGGCTGGAGAGAATCACCCGTGCCCCCTCCTGAGCAAGGGCCAAAGCAGACGCTTTGCCCAACCCTTTACTGGCGGCAGTGACCAATACTGTTTTTCCGTCATACTTTAAATCCATATGTTTTCCTCCCTATTGCTGAAATGATTTGGGCATCGTTGTCTTGAAACGATAATTGATGTTCTAACGTTTATTTCGACAGAGCCGAGCTCAAATCCTGTTGCCGGCATTGATTTTAGAACGGATTCGCAATCGATTTTAGGACTAGCACTGAGTGGTTTTCCATACTATAATGAAAAAGGGGCAAACGACCGCAAAGGAGGGTCATCTTGAAACACTGGTTAACACCTAAACGCATTTTGCTCGGCGTTGTTTTCATTGTCCTTGGCATTGTCCTGTACTTGTACCTTCCTGTTTTCATGCCTTTAATTTTAGCATTTTTGACTGCTCTCGTCTTGGAGCCTCTCGTCCGACTCGTCCAGAAATATTTACACCTGAAAAAAAGATTGCCTGCCGTGACCCTCGTCTTCCTTCTGTTCGTCTGCTTAATCGGTGCCCTGATTTACTTAACGATCACTAAATTGGTGAATGAAGCGATTAAATTTTTTGAAAGATTTCCTTATTATATCGCTGAATTGACTTTCTTTTTCGAAGACCTTTTGGAACGGTTCAATAAAGCGGTCGCCGATCTTCCCCCCGGTTTGATCATGGAGCTTGAGAAACAGTTGGATCGTCTTTTGCAAAAAGGAAATGAGCTGGCCGAGCAGGCCATCCCGCTGTTGGTCGGCTGGGTCCAAGGCATTCCGAACCTCGTCATTGTCATTCTGATCTATCTCATTGCCTTATTCCTGATCAGCCTCGATTTGCCCAAGTATGTGCAAAGTTTTTACGCACGTTTCAAAGCAGAAAACGCAACGAAAGTTCGGTATATGTTTCAGCGTGCCACTCGTTTTTTTACCGGGTTTTTCAAAGCTCAATTTCTGGTCAGCGTGATTATTTTCATTGTTTCCTATATCGGTTTGCTCTTGATTGCCCCGCGCAACGCTTTACTGATGGCGGTGATCATCTGGCTGATCGATCTCATCCCGATTATCGGTTCGATCATCATTTTGGCCCCATGGGCAACCTTTGAGCTGATCGCCGGAAATACGAGTATCGGCATTCAATTATGGATTTTAGCCGCGATCCTGCTTGTCATTCGCCGAACGGTGGAACCGAAAGTGATGGGCGATCAGATCGGATTGCCTCCTTTGCCAACGTTGATCGGTTTATATTTAGGATTGTCTTTCTTAGGCGTGATCGGCTTGATTGTCGGTCCATTGGTCATCATCGCCATTATATCAGCCAAAGAAGCGGGAATCATCAAATTGGATTTTAAGATTTAACTGGATGGGTCAACCTCCACCATTTCGGTTAAACTATGCATAGGAAAAGAGGTGACCCGCATGGAAAAAGCAACGCGGCAGGCTGACCGGAATGATTCCGTGGAACAAAGAAAAAAGAAAGAACATAAAGCGAAAGAAGTGACCGCTAAAAGCAAAAAACTAAGCGGACCGAACCGGCCGTCCACATAAAAAAGGTGACTCCCAAGGAAGTCACCTTTTTTTGATGTGCTGTCATTATTGTTCTTCTTCTTCTTCAGCACCTGCATCTTCATCCCAGTCTTCATCTTCCAAGCTGTCTTCCCCTTCTGCATCAGTTCCGGCGTCTTCTTCCATGCCGCCTTCTTCAGCAGCAGGATCTTCTTCCGTGCCATTTTCAGCAGCGGGATCTTCTACTCCAGCATCTTCTTCCATGCCAGCCGGATCTTCAGCAGCAGGATC
>CALBTX010000161.1 GCA_937967685.1 uncultured Bacillaceae bacterium
TGTACTCACAGAGCACAAGTCATGCTAATGGGCTAAAGCCCATAGTCATGCTATGAAGGAGAATGAATGAAATTGTCTACATTTAAAGAACTGAATTTGACGGAACCACTGATGAAAGCTGTTCATCTGATGGGATTTGAAGAAACGACCCCCATACAAAAACAGACCATTCCTTTGGCTTTGCAAGGAAAGGACCTCATAGGTCAAGCTCAAACCGGAACGGGTAAAACGGCCGCTTTTGGCATTCCATTGATAGAAAAGGTCACTGTTGATGACGGACACATTCAAGGCATTGTCATCACTCCAACAAGGGAACTGGCCATTCAGGTCGGTGAGGAGTTAAACAAAATCGGCCAATTTAAACATATACGCACATTGCCAATCTACGGCGGGCAAGATATTAACCGTCAAATTAGAAGTTTGAAGAAAAAACCGCATATAATTGTCGGGACACCCGGACGTTTATTAGACCATATGCGCAGAAGAACCGTCCGCCTGAACCATATCGAAACGGTTGTTTTGGATGAGGCGGACGAAATGTTAAATATGGGCTTTATTGAAGATATCGAATCGATTTTGCAGGAAGTGCCCGAGAATCGCCAGACGTTGCTTTTTTCAGCCACAATGCCTGAACCGATTGCCACCTTGGCCCGCAAATTCATGCAGCAGCCGGAAATGGTTCGAGTGAAGGCCAAAGAAGTCACCGTGCCGAATATTGAACAGCACTATATTGAAGTGCCCGAAAGAAAAAAATTTGACGTGCTCTGCAATCTATTGGATATCCAGTCCCCAGATTTAGCCATCATCTTTGGCCGTACAAAACGCCGGGTTGATGAATTGAGCGAGGCGTTGAACAAGCGCAGCTACTCTGCAGAAGGGATTCACGGCGATTTGACCCAGGCAAGAAGGGATTCGGTCATGAGAAAATTTAAAGAGGGAGCAATTGACATTCTGGTGGCGACCGATGTGGCTGCCCGGGGACTGGACATCACAGGTGTCAGCCATGTGTACAACTTTGATATTCCCCAAGATCCCGAAAGTTATGTTCATCGCATAGGACGAACCGGACGCGCAGGAAAAACGGGGCTGGCGACCACTTTTGTCACCCCTCGTGAGATGGGCCAATTGAAAAATATTGAGCAGATTACGAAAAGAAAAATGGTGCGCAAGCCAATCCCAACAATTTCTGAAGCGAAAGAAGGCCAGCAGCGCATAGCCATGGAAAAACTGCTGCGGACGGCTGATCTGGACGAAATTGGCCCGTACAAAAGGCTGGCAGAAGGTTTATTGGAAGAGGCCGATTCTGTCACCCTTCTTTCGGCCGCCTTAAAACTGTTGACGAAAGAACCAAATACAACACCGGTACGTTTAACCGCGGAAGCTCCTTTGCGTACCAAAAAAAAGCCTGGTACCAAAACAAGATTTCGCAGTGCGAAAAAGGGAGGGCCATTTCGAAGTCGAGGAAACCAGCGTCGACGTTCTTCATCTTCTCACTAGGGGCAATTCATGCTGCCCCGTTTATTTTTTCTTGAAACTTCGCACCTTTAAGCCTATCATCAATAGATAGAAAGAACGATCAAAAAGATGGATCAACAGGACGAAAGTCTCGTATTTAAGGAGAGGGGCAACGTGTTCAAGCCAAAAATTTGGGGCTGGGCTGTTTTGGTCACGCTTATTTTGACCTTAGGCGGATGTTCTGAACTTCCAGATCCGCAAGAACGTTTTGACGAATATCTTTCGGCATGGAAAGCACAGGATTTCAAGGCGATGTACCATTTACTATCTGTTCAGAGCAAGGAGAAAACGAGTGAGGAAGAGTTTGTCGAACGGCATACGAATATTTATTCCGGCATTGAATTAAGCAACCTGCAGATCGATGTCGCCTATCCCGAAGACATTGAACCAAATGAAGAGAACGAAATCGAATTTCCAATTCACGTCTCCATGGAAACACTGGCCGGACATGTAGAATTTCCGTATCAGGTCAGAATGGTTTTGGAAGAAAAGGAAGAAGGGCAGACTTGGTCTGTTCATTGGAATGAACAGATGATATTTCCGCAGCTGGAAGAGGGAGATGAAGTCCGGGTTCGTACGGAAAAAGCGCCCCGGGGAGGAATATATGACCGCAATGGCAATGAAATGGCCGTTAACGGTGAAATTGTTGAAATTGGATTGCATCCAGCACAATTGGAAGGGACAGAAGAGGAATCGTTAGCTCGACTGTCAGAAGAATTGCATGTCTCCGTAGAATATTTGGAAAAACAATTGAATTTGTCCTGGGTTGGACCAGATACATTCGTCCCCGTCCGGGCATTATCAGTGGAAGATCGGGAACGGGTAGAGCAACTGACCGAAATCCCGGGGGTGACATACAGAGTCATCGAAGGGCGGGTTTATCCTTATCGGGAAGTGGTCGGCCATTTAACGGGTTATATTGCCCAAATTTCGGCTGAAGAGCTGGAGGCATTAGAAGATGAGGGCTATAGCGAAAATGATTTAGTTGGCAAGGCCGGGCTGGAAAAAATTTTTGAGGAACGTCTCAGAGGCGAGGATGGAGGCAAGATTTACACGGTTGACGAAGAGGGTGAAGAAAAGGAGATCATCGCCCAGAAAGAACCTGTTCCGGGTGAGGACATTTATGTCACGATTGATATAGAATTACAGCAGTCTTTGTTTGCCCAGCTTGAAGGTGACTCCGGTACGGCAACAGCCATTCACCCGCAAACAGGAGAGGTTTTAGCTTTAGTCAGCCGTCCGGCATATGACCCGAATTTGTTCATCCTGGGCGTTTCCGATGAACAATGGACCCAATGGCAAGAACATCCGGAAAAACCGTTGCTCGCTCGCTTTGCTCAAACTTATTCACCGGGATCCACATTTAAACCGGTGACAGCGGCCATCGGCATTGAAACAGGAAGTATTGACCCGGATGAAGAGCGGAATATTACTGGATTGCATTGGCGTCCAGATGATTCATCGTGGGATGAAGAGGACAGGATTACCCGTGTTTCGGATCCAGGCGAACCGGTTGATTTGAGCAAGGCCCTGATATACTCGGATAACATTTATTTTGCCCAGACGGCGCTGGCCATCGGCGAAGAAAACTTTTTTAACGAAATTGATGCTTATGGGTTTGGTGAAGAAATACCGTTTGAATATCCTGTCAAGGCATCTCAGTTAGCCAATAACGATTCATTCCGTAATGAGGTTCAACTGGCCGATACCGGCTATGGTCAAGGAGAAGTAAGTGTTAATCCATTGCATCTAGGCCTGATCTACGCTTCATTGGTCAATGAAGGAGACCTCCTGGCACCTGTATTGGAACTGGATAAAGCGCAAGAACCTCGTATTTGGCATGAAGATGCGATGTCACCCGAAACGGCTCGACGTCTGATGGAAGATCTGATCCAAGTGGTTGAGCATCCCCGTGGAACGGCCAGGGAAGCGAAAATAGATCAGCTCACCATTGCCGGAAAAACAGGTACGGCCGAACTGAAAAGCACGCGGGATGAAAAAGGAAAAGAGTTGGGTTGGTTTGTAGGAATGGATGCTGATGATCCGGAATTACTCATTACGATGATGATTGAAAATGTCCAGGATCACGGCGGAAGCAGCTATGTCATCCCTAAAGTGCGCACAGTGATGGAGCGGTATTTGGAAGACGAGTGATCACGTCGCGATTTCGGCAAGGTTAAGACAATATTACAGAGGCAAATTTTTAAATTGACAGTTTCATCAAGACACGATATAATTATTTCAATCAGTTTCATATTCACTTATCACTCTTATCAAGAGAGGCGGAGGGACTGGCCCGATGAACCCTCGGCAACCATCGATCATACGTCTTTTGGCTGTTGGTCGACAGGTGCCAAATCCAGCAAAACGTTCTCGTTTTGGAAGATAAGAGGTGTAGACGTTTGGGATCGTTGCACATCGTCAGGCCTCTTATCTAAGGAGGCCTTTTTATATGGCCGTTTTTAAGTTTAAATGGAGGAAGGGGAGCTGAACAATGAGCGAAGAACGTCAACAAGGTTTTGAAACGATTGCTTTACACGGCGGACAACAGGTGGACCCGGCAACAGGGGCGCGAGCGGTACCGATTTATCAGACGACATCTTACCAGTTTGAGAGTACGGAACATGCCGCAAATTTATTTGGTTTAAAGGAAACAGGGAACATTTATACCCGAATCATGAACCCGACACAAGATGCGTTTGAACAAACGATTGCCAAGTTGGAAGGAGGGGTGGGTGCACTGGCGGTTTCTTCCGGTCAGGCGGCCACTACTTATGCGATTTTGAATATCGCTGGATCGGGAGACGAAATTGTTTCGTCATCTTCTTTATATGGGGGTACATACAATCTGTTTTCCACGACTTTGCCCAAGCTCGGAGTGACGATTCGCTGGGCGGATGTGGACCGTTTGGAATCTTTCAAAGAGGCGATCACCCCCAAAACGAAAGCGATTTTTATTGAAAGCATCGGCAATCCGAAAGTGAACGTCGCCGATATTGAAGCTGTCGCTACAATTGCGCATGATGCAGGCGTTCCCTTAATCGTGGACAACACGTTGGCCACACCATATTTGTGCAAACCGATTGAACATGGGGCGGACATTGTTGTTCACTCAGCAACGAAGTTCATCGGCGGTCATGGCACTTCAATCGGAGGCGTCATTGTTGATTCAGGCCGGTTTACCTGGGATAATGGCAAATTCCCGGGATTGACAGAACCGGATCCGAGCTATCACGGTTTGGTTTATACGGAAGCTTTAGGCCCCCTGGCCTATATTACGAAAGCACGCGTCCAATTGTTGAGGGACTTGGGTTCGGCCATTTCACCTTTTAATGCTTTCCTGTTTATTCAAGGGTTGGAAACACTGTCTTTGCGAATGGAACGGCACAGTGAGAATGCCCTGGGGGTGGCTCGCTTTCTACAGGAGCACTCTCAAGTGGAATGGGTGAATTATCCTGGATTGGACAATGATCCTTATTATGAACTGGCCCAAAAATATTTGCCGAATGGTCAGGGCGCCATTTTGACGTTCGGGGTCAAAGGCGGCGCCAAAGCCGGGGAAAAAGTGATTCAACATGTACAAATGTTTTCTCATTTGGCGAACATCGGCGATGCCAAATCGCTGATCATTCATCCGGCCAGTACAACTCATCAGCAACTGTCTGCTGAGGAACAAAGGGCGGCGGGTGTTTCTCCGGAAATGGTCCGTTTATCGGTTGGTATTGAAACGCTGGATGATATTCTGGCTGATCTGGATCAGGCTTTGAAATCGATCGATTAATTGATGCCTTTGAACTTTTGTCCGCCTCATTCAACAAATACAAAATGGTTTCCCGATCAGATCGGGTGGGAAGTGTAAAGGATTGCTCGTACGTTTCCGGTCCCTTACCGGTAACGACGATCCAATCCTTTTCTTTTGCTTGCCGCCAGGCGTGCTGAATGGCCAGTGTGCGGTCTTCGATGATCGTGCAATGTCGTTTGGCACCGATACGTGATAATTGTTTGAGCTGTTCTGTCATCTCCTCCGCTTTCACTGGTCCGAGATCATCCATTGTTAAAATCAGGGCATCACTGTACTTATTGGAGATGTGAATCATCTTTTCCCGTTTCGACGGGTCACCATTTCCGCGGAATCCAAAAATATGAATTAAATGTTTGGCGCCGCAGCGTTTTAAGGATCCTAAAAATTGATCGAGTCCTTGAGGCGTGTGCGCATAATCTATAATAAACGTCGCGCCGTGCGGATGAATATATTTTTCGGCCCTTCCCGGTACGCCGGGAAAAGTTTGCAAGGCATGGATGATTGTTTGAGGATCAATATGCAGGCAGCGGGCGACAAGGTATGCCGCCATGGCATTGTAGATGTTATGCTTGCCAGGCAAAGGCAGACGAAACGAATATGTTTTTCCACCTTCCTTCATTTGACATCGAGGCTGCCAACGTTCTTTAATATCAATCAGTTGAAGATCACATGATTCACTCACGCCGAAGCTTTTCAATGGCGTGTGCTCTGCCCGCAATCGTTCCAACAGGCTTTTTCCCCACGCGTCATCGCCATTGATGATGGCTGTTCCCGATGTTTTTAGTTGCTTGAATAACGATGATTTCACTTCAAAATAATCGTTCATCTGCCGATGATAGTTCAAATGATCGTGGCTCAGATTCGTAAAGACGGCACAATCCAACGCTATCCCGTAAATACGTTCTTGATCAATACCGTGTGAAGAAGCTTCCATAATGACGACAGGATCGTTGCTTTCGTTCATCCATTTTTGGAGGCTGAGTGCATCAGGTGTCGTGTTTTTCGAAAGGATTTTTCGCCCGTTAATGATGTGTTCCACCGTACCGAACAAGGAACAGCGGGTACCGGATGTCTGGATAATATGTCGCAGTAAATATGCGGTTGAAGTTTTTCCATTCGTTCCCGTAATACCGATGACGGTATGTTTTCTGGACGGATAGTTGTAAAATTTAGAGGCCAGAAGCGCCAAAACGCGGCGGGCGTTAGCAACCCGAATATAAGGAACCGGTAAGGCAGAAATGTCCTTCTCCCCGATGACAGCGGCGGCTCCTTTTTTAATCGCTTGTTCGATATATTGATGCCCATCGCTATGTGTTCCGCGTATGGCAACGAACAGATTGCCCGGTTCGATATCGTTCGAATGAAAATGTAAACCGGAAATGCGGCAGCCGGCCAGCTTCGTTTCAATGTCCGATAACGTCGTCGCGTCCAAGTCAGGATTCATGTGAAATGACTCCTTTTTCTCTCTATGTTTCGTTTTCCGGCCGGAACATATGCATTGGAACGTGTCGTTCATCGCTGACAACGTTTTTGGATTCACCATCCCGAGCTTGTCCCTCATAAGTTATAAAAATAGGCATCAGTTTAAGGAATGGGGGATGGAACGTGGAAATTTACGTTCGTTCGGGTGATTCGTTGTGGGCCTATAGTCAGCTGTTTGACGTGCCTTTGCGCTTGATTTTGGATTCCAATCCCGGTGTTGAGCCGACGAAGTTGTCTGTCGGGCAGACCATTCGTATTCCCGGGTATGTGACGTCGGATTATCGCATCAAATCAGGGGATACGTACTGGAAGATTGCTTTGGAAAAAGACATTCCTGTCGATATGCTTTTCCTTGTCAACCCTAAGGTAAACCCCAATCAGCTTCAAGTGGGACAAATCATTCAAATGCCTGTTCGGGTCACATGGTCCATTGTCGAAGGAAAAAAATATTACGACTACGAAACGATGATCAACGATCTCAATCGTTTGCTGGATGTTTACCCATTTATGAGGAAAAGGACGATTGGAGCATCTGTCATGGGGAAAGAGATCCCGGAATTGCGCATAGGGAAGGGAAGCAAAAGGATTCATGTCAATGGTTCTTTTCATGCTCAAGAGTGGATTACGACACCGGTGTTGATGACCTTTCTCGATGAATATTTGCGTTCTTTAACCAATCGGGAAGCGATTCGAGGTCGTCAAACGGCACCTTTATATGCGGAAACAATGTTATCGCTCGTACCGATGGTCAATCCGGATGGTGTCAATCTGGTCATCCACGGGGCCGAGAGCGCTGGTCGATACCGTGAACACGTGTTGGCCTTGAATGATGGCCGAGAGGATTTTTCGAACTGGAAGGCGAACATTCGCGGAGTTGATTTAAACAATCAGTTTCCTGCCCTGTGGGAAGAAGAGGCGCAAACAAAACCGACAGCACCGGCTCCGGCTGACTATCCGGGTGAAGTTCCGTTGACTGAACCGGAAGCGATGGCGATGGCTGAGCTGACGCGAGAAGGAGATTTTGCGCGCGTGCTCGCTTTTCATACTCAAGGCGAGGTGATTTACTGGGGTTATCAAGGACTTGAACCCCCGGAATCGCGCATCATTGTCGAGGAATTTCACAGGGTAAGCGGATATGAACCGGTCCGGTATATCGAAAGTTATGCCGGATATAAAGACTGGTTTATTCAGGATTGGCGTCGTCCGGGATTTACTGTTGAATTGGGAATGGGGATGAATCCTTTGCCCCTGGCACAATTCGATGAAATTTATGAGGAAAGTCTAGGGATATTACTGGCCGGATTGTATATGTGAGTGATCGGCTTGAACCTTTGCGGCTGTTGAGCGATGTTCTTTTTCAGCCAGTTGCTTCAGTTCTCTTAATAACGCATGGATCGTTAACAGTTCGAAAGCTAAGAATGCCGCCTTGGACAGATATGAATTTGTTCCTTTCGAAACCGCTTTTTTGTGTAAAATGTGATAAAGCTCATCCAGATTGTCTTCCGTGGGTCCGCCCTCTTCAGCGGCATTGTCATGGAGGGGGAAGAGGCCTGCAGTTCTCCTCCATGACGCGAGTAATATTTGTTTGTCTTCAGTTTGGATGTGTGTTGTCTGCGCATGGATGTTCAGGATGTCCCCGATATGGGACAGAATGTTTTGCAAAATATCCATCTGTTGCTGCAGTTTGTTTAATTGCTTGATGTCGTTGATTTGATGACGCCGGTATTGATATTCCTCGCGTTGATAGCTAATCATATTCGTTGTCCGATCAATCTCTTTAGACAGATGACCAAATCTCAACTGCAACCGTTGCCGCCTTCCGGTTTGGTTTAACTGATAGTGCAGGCATTCGTTGAAAAGGGCTTGCATGTCGCGGACAATCCGTTCATTTGATTGCTTGATGGCGGTTAGATAATTGGGCGGCCAGACTAAAAAATTAACTAAGGTTGAAACAATGATACCGGTTGAAGTCGTGCCGATGCGCGTCAAAAATGCAGACAAATAGTGATCCTCGGTCATTTCGACCATGGCTAAAGCCGTCAAGGTGGCTACGACTATGGCGTCGTCCCATTTCAGGCGGTAACAAATGTAAATGGTCAGGAAGGCGGATAAGGCGTAAGTCAAGGGAACCTGCCCCAATAAATAATCAAATAACATGGCCAGGGCGGCCCCGATGACGGCTGCGGGCAGGCGGATAATCCCTTTTTTAATCGAAGACTTGACGCTGGGTTCAATAGTCACGATAGCGGCAATGACGGCAAAAATGGACGGCCAGTTAAACAATTGACAGATCCAGGCAGTCAGGAAAACAGAGAGGGCTGTTTTCAGTATGCGTTCACCGATCAGCTGTTGCATTTTTTTAATCATCGTGCATTCATCCTGTTGTTCTCAAGTTTTTCTTTTGTTATTTCCTATATTAGCATATTTTTGAGTTTTCTTTTTCCACAGGCATGTACTTGACAGGATGAAGGATGACGGCTGCCTGGATATGATCGACGGGCATTTACAGCCGCGTTTCTTCCGTTTTCTGATGGTGTGACAAAAAAAGGTGTATCGTTCGATAAATTCTCGAGGAAATCACCGCTGCCAGCACAGAGAACAAAATGTCTTTCACAAGCGGCACCAGCATCCACAACCAGACGATCCAATAGGTGAATTGTTCGGGGGCTTGTGCCCAGAACTTGTATGCAAAATACATCCAATTTGTACCGAATATGTAATTGATAAACAATCCTGTAAAAGAAGCGAACATGAACGTTCTGAAGCCTGGATTCGTTTTGCGTTCGATCATTTTGCCGATCACGTAAGCGATGAAGATGAAGGAGATGACAAATCCAAAAGTGGGGCTGAGTACATAAGCGAAGCCACTGCCAAATTTGGCAAATACGGGAACCCCCATGAGTCCAAGGCTGGTATAGACGATCATGGCCAGAGGCCCGACCCTGCTTCCTAACAAGGCGCCAGCAAGCGTGGCGATGAATGTCTGAAAAGTGATCGGAACGCCACCAATGATCAGAAACGATCCCAGATTAGCCCCAACGGCCATGAGTGCGGCAAACAGTGCTGCCATTGTTAAGTCAACGTTTTTAAATTTTGGTCTTTGATGCAAGAATTCGTTCCTCCTTTGTTGCAGCTGTCTCATTTATTCTATCATCGCCTGCATATTTGTCAACATATATTTATTTTTGGTTAACATATTAGATTGTGTTTGATAGCATGATGGGAATGTGTGTTTATTGACGTGATGGGGATATGTGCGTTCGTCTGCGTGATGGGGGTATGTGTGCAGCGCGGTTCTTATGCTTGAATTTTTTATCCTTGAGCAAGATAAACTAAAGGTTGCATCAATGTAGCTTTAAAAGGTGGTGAAATGTGATGACTGAAGAAATGTTAGATGAGCAAACGATGGATGAAATTACAGCGGAAGGCGAAATCGACGGCCAATTGAAAGAAAAGATTGTTCGTGCTTTAGCCACGGTGGAAGATCCGGAGCTTGGCATCGATATTGTCAACCTCGGTTTGGTTTACGGCATTGAAAGAGAGAAAAACGGCGATACGCGGGTGACGATGACCTTAACCGCTGTCGGCTGTCCGTTGGCAGGCATGATCGTTTCTTTGGTTAAAGAGGCTTTGGAAGATATCCAGGAAGTGAACAATGTCGAAGTCGATATCATTTGGGATCCGCCATGGACGAAGGAGAGAATGTCCAGAACAGCGCGCATTGCACTCGGCATGTGAAAAAACAAGCAGAGCCTGGTTCTTTTGTATCCCGGCCCTGCTTGCCTCTCATTAAAACGCGGTCTTAGCCTTTAAACAATTGGACGAACATTTTGCCGTAAGGTCCGCCATTGACGATGCCAATACCTATTTCAGTGTAATTTCCATTTAAGATGTTGGCCCGATGGCCGTCTGAATTCATTAAGGATTGATGAGCACGTTCTACTGTTTGATTACCGGCCAGGTTCTCCCCTGCGGTACGGTACTTCACACCGAAAGCATTCAGCATGTCTGTCGGAGAACCATAGGTGGGTGAATGGTGCCCGAAATATTGATGATCAATCATATCTTGTGCCTTGACTCGTGCAACTTGTACCAATTCCATATTGACCTTTAGAGCGGGCAATCCTTGTTTTTGTCGCTCGGCATTGACTAAATTAACCATTTGTTGTTCTTCTGCACTCAATTGCGCGGAGGTTTCAGCGGCAGGTTGTTCGTCTTGATTGGCTTGTTTTTGCCCAGCTTGAGGTGTTTCAGCCGGTTGTTTTTCCGTTTGACCGTTTGAAGGGGGTTGAATTTGCTGATTTCCCTGCAGCAATTGATTCAGTAGATTTTGCAGCTCAGTCGGATTGAGAGATCCAGCAGATTGCAACGAATTTAAGATGGATTGCGCCTCTTCCGGTGAATTAATTTGCACAACCTTATAATATACTCCTCCGTTCTGAGCGGCAGATGCCTCGGTATTGTGACTAAAACCGAGCAATAATGAGGCGATAACGGCTATAATGAGCAGCTTTTTCATCCAATTTTCCTCCCATTCTTAATAGATTAAGAGTTTTCATTGTAGTTTTCGCAGAAAATCACCCGCTCAAGGGGGTATGGAAAAACTTACATAGGATGAAAGACTCAATGAAGTTGTTTATCTATTAAAACCATCCACATGTGGTGGAAAAACTTACATAGGATGAAAGGTGTATCTTTGATCATCAGTAGAAGGCATCTGGATCCGCTCTTCATTGGCATGTGCGCCTTGATTTTGTTATATTTGATTTAAGATTGGTCAAAAAATGGAGTCGGAAGGAGAATGCCTGATGAAAATCGTGTCGATTGAACCGACACCAAGTCCCAATTCGATGAAATTAAATTTGGACGAAAGTTTGCCGGAAGGGAAAACTTTAAATTATACAGCGCAAAATAAACAAAATGCTCCGGATTATATTCAACAGCTGTTGGCTGTCGAAGGGATTAAAGGTGTTTATCAGGTGATGGATTTTATGGCGATTGAAAGAAGCCCGAGAACGGATTGGAAAGTGATCCTGCCCGCCGTGAAGGACATTTTAGGCGTTGCCGAAGCAAGCAATTCCGAAGAAGGCGGCTCGGTGGCAGCATCGGTAACAGGCGATCAGCCTGTCCCTGATGAAGCGTTTGGGGAAGTGAATGTATTTGTACAAATGTTCAAGGGCATTCCTGTTCAAGTTAAATTAATTGCCGGATCCGAAGAACGCCGGTTCGGACTTCCCGAACGCTTTCAGAATGCCCTCATGCGTGCTCAATCTTCTTCCGATAATTATATTTTTGAGAGAAAATGGGTTGAACAAGATGTTCGCTACGGGGACATGGATGAAATCGGCCAGCAGGTGACAGAAGAATTATCTGCCGCCTATGATGATGAACGTTTGGAACAGCTCGTCAAAGCGGCTTTTGAAGAAGATGCGGCACAGGAAAATAAAAGTACAGATGAGACGCAGCATGCAGACGATGTATTGCCAAAATTGGATCACCCGGACTGGAAAGTCCGTTATGCCGCGTTAGAACGCATGAAATTAACAGAGGAAGAAATCCCAGTTTTACGAAAAGCGCTGGATGATCCGAAGATGTCCATTCGACGTTTGGCGACAGCCTACCTGGGTGAAATCGGAGGAAAAGAGGCTTTGCAGCTGCTGTACAAGGCTTTGCAAGACGAGACCGTAGCCGTACGTCGGACTGCCGGTGATGCCATTTCCGATATCGGGGATCCGGCGGCGATCGACGTCATGATCGAAGCTTTAAAGGACGAAAATAAACTCGTCCGCTGGCGTGCGGCCAGATTTATGTATGAAGTAGGGGATAAAAGGGCGATTCCCGCGCTTCGAGCTG
>CALBTX010000162.1 GCA_937967685.1 uncultured Bacillaceae bacterium
GACGTTGTGGTTTTAGCCGACCGAAGCCCAGGACGGGCCGGTGTAGAATAGGCGGCAGGGCACCGCGCTTTTTCCGGTTTAAATCAGCTGAAACTGTTTACATAGAGGTGAAAGACGTATGGAGAATCGAGTGGTCATAACGGGTTGCGGCGTCATCAGTTCGTTAGGCCAGGATGTTTCCACTTTTTGGGAAAATTTAGTTGCTGGCAAATCCGGAATTTCCAAAGTGGAATCTTTTGATACGAGTGAATATGCCACCAAAATCGGCGGCGAGGTCAAAGATTTTAATCCGCTGGATTACATGGATCGTAAAGATGTCAGGAAAACTGATCGTTTCGTTCAGTTCGGTATTGCGGCGGCCAAGCAGGCTTTGAAAAACGCAAAACTGGAGATCACCGAACGGAATGCCGAGCAGATCGGCGTTTATGTCGGATCCGGTATTGGCGGATTGCAAACATGGGAAGAACAGCATAAAATTTTATTGGAAAAAGGCCCCAGGAGAATTAGTCCTTTCTTTATACCGATGATGGTTGCCAATATGGCTTCAGGGGTCATTTCCATTGAAATAGGCGCAAAAGGTCCTAACAGCGCTGCCATTAGCGCTTGCGCAACGGGAACCCATGCGATCGGAGATGCTTATGAGATCGTCAAGCGCGGACAAGCTCAGGTGATGCTTGCCGGAGGAACGGAAGCAACCATTCGGCCACTCGCTTATGCGGGTTTTAATGCGATGAAAGCCCTGTCCACACGTAATGATGAACCTGAGCAGGCCAGTCGTCCGTTTGACGCTGATCGGGACGGCTTTGTCATGGGAGAAGGCGCGGGGGTTCTCGTCTTGGAATCGTTGGAGCATGCGCTGGCGCGCGGAGCCAAGATTATTGCCGAAGTGATCGGTTATGGATTGACGGGTGATGCTTACCATTTGACAAGTCCTGCACCAGAAGGAGAGGGGGCTGCCCGGGCCATGACCATGGCTTTGAGATCCGCTGCTATAGAGCCGGAAGCCGTCGATTATATTAATGCTCACGGTACATCTACGCAGTACAATGATAAGTTTGAAACGCAGGCGATTAAGACCGTTTTCGGCAGCCATGCGTACAAGCTGGCAGTCAGTTCGACCAAATCAATGACAGGTCATTTGCTGGGGGCCGCCGGAGCCATTGAAGCGATTGTGTGTGCCCTGACGTTAGAGAGTCAAACGCTCCCGCCGACGATCAACTATGAAACGCCTGATCCGGATTGCGATCTGGACTATGTTCCCAACGAAGCCCGACAAGCGGAAGTGAATGTCACCCTATCCAATTCCTTAGGTTTTGGCGGGCATAATGCGACAATCATCTTGAAAAAGTATGAAAACGAGGAGTAGCATGAGACATCCGCAAAGCTTACAACACCTTCAGCAGCGATTGAATATTTTTTTTCGAAATGAAAAATGGTTGCAACAAGCTTTCACCCATTCTTCTTACGTCAACGAACACCGCAAAAAAAACCAGACGGCACATAATGAGCGGCTCGAGTTTTTGGGCGATGCCGTCTTGGAGCTAACGGTTTCCAAGTACCTCTTCACCCATTTTCCGGAGATGAGTGAAGGGGATTTGACGAAATTAAGAGCCAGCATTGTTTGTGAACCCGCTTTGGTCAGTTTGGCCGAAGAGCTGAACTTTAAAGGGTATATTTTGTTAGGTAAAGGAGAAGAAAGAACAGGGGGGCGCGAGAGGCCAGCTTTGTTGGCTGATGTTTTTGAAGCTTTTGTCGGGGCACTTTATCTCGATCAAGGTTTGGGGGCGGTTGAACGGTTTTTAAAGAAACATGTTTTTCCAAAAATTCAAGACGGCGTTTTTACGCAGATGACGGACTATAAAAGTCAACTGCAGGAGTTGGTGCAGCATGACGGTCTGGGAAATCTCAGCTACGAAATCGTGAAGGAAAAAGGCCCGGCCCATCATCGCGAGTTTGTCTCCCAAGTTTTTCTCAATGAAAGATCTTTAGGGACCGGCTCCGGACGCTCCAAAAAAGAAGCCGAACAACATGCGGCTCAACAAGCGCTCGACTTGTTAAAAAAAGGGATGATAGATAAATGATGGAAAGCGTCGGCAAAGGATGTGACGCTTTTTTGCTCTTTAAAGACACTGAGCGCCGACATTTGGCCAAGGAGGGGGTGAGCCTTTGTATCTTAAAAGCCTGGAATTGTATGGATTCAAATCTTTTGCCGAGCGTACAGAGTTCGAATTTGCACCTGGGATAACCGCTGTTGTCGGACCAAACGGGAGTGGAAAAAGCAATGTTTCCGATGCGATTCGTTGGGTACTCGGTGAACAATCGGCTAAATCTTTGCGCGGGATGAAAATGGAAGATGTTATTTTTGCCGGCAGCGATAGCCGCAAACCGATTAATTACAGCGAAGTGGCTCTGACATTGGACAACTCGGATCATTCACTGCCTCTGGATTATTCGGAAGTGACCATTACCCGAAGAGTGTATCGCAGCGGTGAAAGCGAATTTCTATTGAATAAACAATCGTGTCGCCTGAAAGATATTACGGAATTATTGATGGACACCGGATTGGGGAAGGAAGCCTATTCGATCATCGGTCAGGGAAGGATCGATGAAATTTTAAGTACGAAAGCGGAAGACCGCAGGGGCATTTTTGAAGAAGCGGCCGGTGTCGTCAAATATAAAAACCGCAAAAAGGAAGCGTCGCGCAAACTGGAAGAGACCGAAGCGAACTTGGTTCGTATTCAGGATATTATTCACGAAGTGGGGAATCAGCTTGAGCCGCTTCATGAGCAAGCTGAGAAAGCAAAACGGTACCGTGAACTGAAGCAAGAATTAAAACAGAAAGAAATTGCCGCTTGTGTGCACCAAATCGATACGCTCCACCGGCAGTGGGAAGAAGCCTCTAAGAGACTTGAGGCGTTGAAGCGGGAAGAAGAAGCGTGTTTGTTCCAGCTGAATGGCAAAGAAGCGGAAATGGAAAAAATGAAATGGCAATTAAATCAGTTGGAACAAAAGTTGGATGATTCCAGCCAGCGTCTCCTCCAATTAACGGAAGAAGTAGAAAAACTGGAAGGGCAAAGGGAGGTTTTAAAAGAGAGAAAAAAGAATTTTTCCACCAATAAAAAGGAATTCATCGAGCAGCTGCAAACGCTCGAGAAGCGTCGACAGGAAAACGAAAAAGAATGGCAGCAGGAAAACGAACGATTGACACAAGTCAAAGAAGAGATCAGCCAATTGGAAGCCCGTTTAACCGAATATGAAGAAGCGCTGGAAGACCATGTTCACAACGTTGAAGAACGTTTGGAACATCTCAAGGGCGCCTATATCGACCATTTGAATGAGCAGGCTTCCATGAAACACGAAGTGCGTCTTTTGGAACAATCGACAGAACAGCTTGAAATGAAAATGGAAAAATTGCAAGAGGAACACAAACGTTTTCTCAACGAACGAAAAATTGTACACAGCCGCATCCGCCAGAAGGAAAAGCAACTCGTCGAACAGGATGATCTCGTCAAGCAATTAACGGTTGAAGAACAGCGCCTGCACCGTGAGCAAGAGAACATCAGCGAACGGATCGAACAATGTGAACGCGCGTATCGCGAAACATTGTCCGAGTGGGAACAAAATAAATCAAGAGTACAGCTTTTACAGGAAATGAAAGAAGATTTCACCGGCTTTCATCAAGGCGTGAGGGAAGTTTTAAAGGCCAGGGATCAACATTTAAGCGGTATTGAAGGTGCGATTGCCGAATTGATTCAAGTCCCCCGTCAGTTTGAAACGGCCATCCAGACGGCGCTGGGAACAAGTTTGCAGCATATTGTTGTCCGGGATGAAAAAGCCGGACGGGAAGCGATCAATTATTTGAAAAAGGGAAAGCGTGGACGAGCCACATTTTTGCCTTTAAACGTCATGAAAGCCCGTCACATCCCCAAGCACGATTTGGCTGTTCTGGAGCGCGAGGAAGGTTTTATCGGGGTGGCCAGTCAATTGATTTCCTGCCGTTCCCCATATCGCCCGGTGATCGACCATTTGCTTGGTTTGGTCGTCATCACCCATTCGTTAAAAGAGGCAAACAAATTGGCCCGCGCTGTAAAGTACCGTTACCGTTTCGTCAGTCTGCAAGGCGATGTGGTCAATCCGGGGGGATCGATGACTGGGGGTACTTTGAAAAAAAGTCAAACCAACTTATTGGGCAGGGAACGAGAGATTGAGCAGTTGATGAAATCGTTACAGGAGCAACAAAACATTTTGACCCAACAGCAGGATGCACTCAATGAACACAAGCAACAATTGATTTCTGTGGAACAACGCTTGCAAACCTATCGTCAACAGATCGAGCAAGCTAGGGAAGACGAACAAATTCTGAAAGAAGAATGTTCCCGGCTGTATTTTCAAAAAAACGCACTGGATGAAAAGCTGGAAGGTTATGACCAGGAAGCTGATTTATTAGTTAACGAACTGAAAGCATCCCGAAAAAAGAAAGAGCAGCTCGTTCACCATCTGACCGAGCTGCAACAAACATGTGCGCAACTAGAAGCCGACATTCAACGGTTGGAAAAACAAAAGGAAGATGATGCATTCAAGCGGAACGAAAAAAATGAGGAAATGAATCGGCTGAAGATCCAACTGGCCCGCAAAAAACAAGAGCTCCAAAGTGTCGAGCAGCAAATTGAGAGAATCTCTCAGGCAAAACAGGAGTTGGCTGACGAATGGGATGTACTTCAACAACATTTGCAACAGTTGGAAGGAGATATCGGCACGCAGCAGAGTCAGGAAGATGACCTGGAAGACATGATTCACAAGAAAAAAGAAGCCAAAGAAAGTTTAGCATCCGAAGTGGAAAATATGCGGCAAAAACGGAAAGAAATCGGGCATGTTCTCACAAATATCGAGTCAGCCATGAAAGAAATACGTCATGAACATGCCCAGATTGAAGACCTGCTGCACAAGGAAGAAGTGAAAGTGAATCGCCTTGATGTCGCATTGGAGAACGACTTGACCCTGTTGCGTGAGGAATACGAGCTCAGTTATGAACTCGCCAAAGAACAGTACCCTTTGCCTGCCGAGTATGCGACGGTTAAGAAAGAAGTCGAGCGACTCAAAGCCGACATCGAGGCGATGGGGACCATTCACCTGGGAGCCATCGAAGAATATGAACGAACGCATGAACGCTATCAATTCTTGAAGAAGCAGGAAGAAGATTTACTGCAGGCCAAGCAAACTTTGTATGAAGTGATCGAGGAAATGGACATGGAGATGACGAAACGGTTCAAGGAAACGTTTGATCAGGTTAGAAGTGAGTTTCTGGACATCTTTCGGCAATTGTTCGGAGGCGGGAGAGCCGATTTGCATTTGACAGATCCAGACGATTTATTGCATACCGGCGTTGAGATTGTTGCCCAGCCTCCGGGAAAAAAATTGCAGCATATCGGTTTATTGTCCGGCGGAGAAAAGGCGTTGACCGCTCTCGTGCTTCTGTTTGCGATTCTGAAAGTCAAGCCGGTCCCTTTTTGTGTATTGGATGAAGTGGAAGCGGCGCTGGATGAAGCAAACGTTACCCGCTTTGCCCAATATCTCCGCAAATTTGCCAAACAAACCCAATTCATTGTCATTACTCACCGTAAAGGAACGATGGAAGAAGCGGATGTGCTTTACGGGGTGACGATGCAGGAGTCAGGCGTCTCCCAACTCGTTTCCGTCAAACTGGAAGAAAAAGAAGAAGTGATGCCGGCTTCATAAACCTGAATATGATATGCATTGACGCAGGAGTTGCACTCGATGTTTGCCAGGCTGCAATAAAAGGGGGGTTATCATGAATTTCTTTCAAAAACTAAAAAATAAAGTGGCGCAACAGACAGAATCGGTGACTCAAAAATTTAAAGATGGTTTGTCCAAAACGAGAGATTCTTTTGCTGAAAGAGTGAATGACCTGCTGAGCAGGTACCGGAAAGTCGATGAAGATTTTTTTGAAGAACTGGAAGAAATTTTAATTCAAGCGGACGTTGGTGTTGAAACCGTCATGGAACTGGTTGACGACTTGCGAATGGAAGCGAAGAAAAACAAGATCGTCGATAGCGAAGGTTTGAAACCTTTACTCACCGAAAAATTTGTCGACATCCTGGCCAAATCGGACGAAGAAGAGACATTGAACATCCCTGACGATCGTCTCGGCGTCATATTATTTGTCGGGGTCAACGGTGTGGGTAAAACAACAACGATTGGCAAGATGGCTCATTTATTTAAAAATGCAGGAAAAAAAGTCATCCTGGCTGCGGGGGATACTTTTCGAGCGGGAGCCATCGAGCAATTGGAAGTATGGGGAGAACGAGCGGGCGTCGATGTGATCAAACACAAACCCGGAAGTGATCCGGCTGCCGTTGTTTTCGATGCGATCCAAGCGGCGCAATCGAGACAGGCCGATATACTGTTGTGTGACACGGCTGGGCGGCTGCAAAACAAGAAAAATTTAATGGATGAATTAAATAAAGTGCATCGTGTCATCAAAAGAGAGATACCGGATGCCCCTCATGAGACGCTGCTTGTTCTGGACGCGACGACGGGGCAAAATGCGCTTTCCCAGGCGAAGCTGTTTGGCGAAGCAGCCGGTGTGACAGGGATTGTTTTGACGAAATTGGATGGAACGGCTAAGGGGGGGATCGTCATTGCCATCCGCAATGAATTAGATCTGCCTGTCAAATATGTTGGTTTGGGTGAGAAGTTAGATGATCTGCAGCCCTTTCAGGCTGAGCAATTTGTTCACGCGTTGTTCGCTGAATTGATAGAAGAGAATACGGGATGAATATATGGATGCATATACGGCAGAACGACAGCGACGTAAAAAAATGAACGGTGCTGACAAGATGAAGACCTTGACAGATTGATCATATTGCTGTATGATATACAACCGTCAAGGGAATCACCTTGTCAAGGTTTGGGTTCCAAGCGATGGCTGGAAATGAGGTTTGTTCATGCTTGAAAAAACGACCCGGATGAATCTTTTGTACGATTTCTACCATAGTTTGCTCACTGACAAGCAAAAACAGGTCATGGAGCTTTATTATGGAGATGACCTATCCTTAAGTGAAATTGCGGAACATTGTCAAATCAGTCGCCAAGCCGTATTCGAACATATTAAAAGGGCTGAACGGCTGCTGAATCAGTATGAGTCGCAATTGCAAATGGTTGCCAAATATGAAAAGCGTCATGCCTTGCTGGACAAATTGGAGTCTGTCTTGGCAGAAGCATCCGCGGTCGATGTCCGCCAAGTGAGGCATTTGCTTGATGAGCTTAGAAAAACGGATTAACAGCAAATCTCCGTCTGTTTGATGCCATGTGCAAAGGGAGGCGGCAACGAATGGCATTTGAAGGATTAGCCGACCGACTGCAAGAAACTTTAAAGAAGATACGAGGTAAAGGAAAAGTCACTGAAGCAGACGTCAAGTCCATGATGCGCGAGGTGCGTTTGGCTTTACTGGAAGCGGACGTCAATTTCAAGGTGGTCAAAGATTTCGTCAACCGGGTCAAAGAAAGGGCCGTTGGGCAAGAAGTGCTAAAAAGCTTAACGCCCGGACAGCAAGTGATTAAAGTCGTCAATGATGAGCTGACACAGCTCATGGGTGGCGAACAGAGCAAACTGGCTACCTCCGCCCGCCCGCCGACGGTCATTATGATGGTCGGTTTGCAAGGTGCAGGTAAAACGACTTCGACGGGCAAGCTGGCCAAATATTTGCAAAATCAAAATCGCTCGCCGATGTTGATTGCCGCTGACATTTACAGGCCGGCGGCGATCAAACAGCTTGAAGTGCTTGGGGAGCAGCTGGATGTGCCCGTTTTTAGTTTAGGGAACAAGGAAAACCCTGTTAAAATCGTTCAGCAGGGCATTCAAAAGGCGAAAGAGGAACATTGCGACTACGTTTTGATAGACACCGCCGGTCGCTTGCATGTTGACGAGGCATTGATGGACGAATTGCACCAGATCAAACAGGAGGCCAACCCGGATGAAATTTTGTTGGTCATCGATGCGATGACCGGTCAAGATGCCGTCAATGTCGCTCAAAGTTTTAATGAACAGCTGGAACTGAGCGGTGTTGTTTTGACGAAATTGGATGGGGATACGCGCGGCGGTGCGGCCCTTTCGGTTAAAGCGGTCACCGGTAAACCGATTAAATTCGTCGGTATGGGTGAAAAAATGGACGCATTGGAACCTTTCCATCCCGATCGCATGGCTTCGCGCATTTTGGGCATGGGTGACGTTCTCACCTTGGTTGAAAAAGCCCAGAGGGAAATGGATGAGCAAAAAGCGAAGGAACTCGAACGGAAAATGAGAAAAATGGCTTTTACGTTCGATGATTTCCTTGACCAGCTTGAACAAGTGCGCAACATGGGGCCATTGGATGAACTTTTGGGCATGCTTCCCGGAGCAGGAAAAATGAAAGGGCTCAAAAATTTACAAGTCGATGAAAAAAAATTGGGCCAGGTGGAAGCGATTGTCCGCTCCATGACGAAAGAAGAAAAACAAAAACCGGAAATCATTAATGCCAGCCGCCGCAAACGCATCGCTGCGGGCAGCGGAACATCTGTGCAAGACGTCAATCGCTTGCTGAAGCAATTTCAAGACATGAAAAAAATGATGAAGCAAATGACGAGTATGTCTAAAAAGAAGAAAAAGGGATTTAAATTTCCTTTTATGCCTTAAAAATGAATATGTTTAAAATGATACCAGGAGGAGATTGAAATGGCAGTTAAAATACGTTTGAAACGCATGGGCGGTAAAAAAACACCGTTTTATCGGGTTGTGGTGGCAGATTCCCGTTCCCCGAGAGACGGTCGGTTTATTGAAGAAATTGGGACTTATAACCCTCTGACCGATCCGGCGGAAGTGCGTTTAAACGAGGAAAAAGCGTTACAATGGCTGCAAAACGGAGCTAAACCGTCTGATACGGTGCGCAGTTTATTAAGCAAAGCGGGGATCATGAAAAAATTTCATGAATCCAAGCAAAAATAAGGGATGAATGAAGCATGAAGGAACTCATTGAAACAATTGCCCGCTCTCTCGTTGATCATCCGGAAGATGTTCACGTGAGCGTCACGGAGGATGAACGAAAAATCGTTTATCAACTGACCGTTCATGAAGAAGATACCGGAAAGGTGATCGGCAAACAAGGTCGTATCGCCAAAGCATTGCGGACGGTCGTATATGCAGCCGGGGCTAAATCCGATAGAAGAATTTACCTTGATATTACTTGAAATGGCGCGGATATGATTTAAGACGGCGTGGATAGGAATTAAGACGGCGCGTTGATACTTCATTCCAGAAGGCAGGATCACCATCATGTGCACATATTATCGCGTTGGAAAAATTGTCAACACTCACGGGCTGCATGGAGAAGTGAAAGTGATCACGACGTCTGATTTCAAGGAGGAACGTTATCGGCCGGGCAACGAACTGTATCTGTTTATGCCTGATGCGCCGGAGGGTGGCCTGCGACTGACAGTGGCCAGCCACAGGACTCATCAACAATTCGATCTGCTGAAGTTTGAAGGACATGCTTCCATCGCTGACGTCGAGCCGTACAAGGGCGGCATATTGAAAATCAGTGCCAAGGACCGGTCTCCATTGGGGGATCATGAATATTACTATGATCAAATTATCGGTTGCGAGGTTCTCACCGAAGACGGCGAACGCCTTGGGAAAATCGAATACATTCTGGCACCCGGCGCCAATGACGTTTGGGTTGTCAAACCAGACAAATCTTCGAAGTATCAGCAAGAAATACTGATTCCCTATATTGCCGATGTCGTTCAGCACGTCGATGTGTCCAAGAAAGAAGTGATCATTCACATGTTAGAAGGGTTAATCGATGAGTAAGCTCACCATCGATATTTTAACTTTGTTTCCGGACATGTTTTCCGGCGTGCTCAAGTCCAGCATTTTGGGCAAAGCCGCCGAGAAAAAATTGGTCGAATACCGAATCGTCAATTTCAGGAAATATGCCGGGAATAAACATCAACAGGTCGATGACTATCCTTACGGCGGAGGAGCGGGCATGGTGTTAAAACCTGAGCCTGTTTTCCGCGCTGTGGAAGCATTAATCGGCCCTCAAGCTGACCGGTCAGCGGACAAACCGAGAATTGTGTTAATGTGTCCCCAAGGCGAATCATATCATCAACAGAAAGCTGAAGAACTGGCTAAGGAAGATCATTTGATTTTCATTTGCGGGCATTATGAAGGGTATGACGAGCGCATACGCCAACATCTTGTCACCGATGAAATTTCCATTGGTGATTATGTTTTGACCGGTGGAGAATTGCCGGCCATGGTGGTCATCGATAGTATCGTCCGTTTGAGAGAAGGCGTTTTAGGCAACGACGATTCTAAACGGACGGATTCCTTCAGCACCGGTCTGCTTGAACATCCCCAGTATACGCGTCCCGCGGATTTCAGGGGGCTGAAAGTACCGGCTGTGTTACTTTCCGGACATCATGAACGAATCAAACAATGGAGGAAAAAACAGGCATTACGCCGCACCTGGTCCAGACGGCCCGACCTTTTGAAACATTATCCTTTGTCTTCGACAGAGCAATCTTGGCTCGATGAGTGGGAAAAAGAGAAACATTAATTGAGTTCGTTTTTTGACTATGCTAAACTATAGTTTGTGGTATTTTGTCTGATTAAAGGCGGTCCGCTGCTCGCTAAGTTGAAGCATGAACGTCTGGTGTGGAAGGAGGTCATATCGATGCATGAAATCATTCGTGAAATTGAAAAAGAACAGATGAAAGATGATCGACCCCAGTTTCGACCGGGTGATACCGTACGCGTCCATGTCAAAGTCGTTGAAGGACAACGGGAGCGGATCCAAGTTTTTGAAGGGGTTGTCATTGCGCGCCGAGGATCGACTGTGAACGAAACGTTCACCGTGCGTAAAATTTCTAACGGTGTAGGGGTTGAGCGTGTATTTCCACTCCACTCACCGAGAATTGATAAAATTGAAGTGGTACGACGGGGGAAAGTGCGCCGTGCCAAATTGTACTACTTGCGCAATCGCCGCGGAAAGGCTGCTCGCATTAAAGAAATCCGATAATTTTACACGTTTACACCGATGGAGCTTGATCATACAAGCTCCTTTTTTGGCAGTGAAACTGCCGCAGCCAAAACGAGAACATTTTCTTTCCAATCATGCTTATTCCTGGTTAAGTTTGCTTGAAGAATGAGGGATGCATATGGGGCATAATCATGATCAACATGTGGAAGGCATGGAGCGACGTCCTTCGAAAGAATTTTGGGAATGGGGAAAAGCTTTAGGAATAGCGATCATTATTGCCTTTATCATACGTTTTTTCCTGTTTGCACCCATTGTTGTCGATGGAGAATCAATGATGCCTAATTTGCATGACGGCGAACGCTTGATCGTCAACAAGGCCGTTTACTATTTGTCTGAACCTGAGCGGGGTGAAATTGTCGTTTTTCATGCCACGGAGGAAAAAGACTGGATCAAAAGGGTCATCGGGGAGCCGGGAGATACGGTCGAGGTTCATAACGGCGTGCTGTATATTAACGGAGAGGCATATCACGAATTTTATCTCGACGAGGCCGCCAAATGGGCCACCCATGATTTTCGCCACATTGTTGGCGAAGATGAAATTTTCGTCATGGGGGATAATCGCGCCAATTCGAGAGACAGCAGAAGCATTGGAGCCATCCCCATTACTTCGGTTGTGGGCAGAGCAGAATTTGTTTTTTGGCCCCTGTCAAATTTTCGCTGGGTGGAGACAGAGGTGGAAGCAAAGTAGGTGATCAAGATTGAACATACAATGGTTTCCGGGACATATGGCCAAGGCGAAAAGGGAAGTGACGGAAAAAATAAAGCTGATCGATGTTGTCATCGAACTGCTTGATGCCAGGCTCCCTTATTCTTCACAAAACCCGATGATGGAGGAAATGATCCTCCAGAAGCCGAAATTGATGATTTTAAATAAAGCGGATCTCGCTGATCCGGACAAAACAAAACAATGGCTGGCCTTTTTTGAACAGCAAGGCTTTAAGGCTTTAGCCGTTGATTCGCAATCCGGTGAAGGGGTCTCCCGCATTCCCGACCATTGCAGCCTTCTTGCGGAACGATTCATGGCCAAAAGAGTTCAAAAGGGCATGCAGCCGCGTGCCGTGCGTGCGTTGATTGTCGGCATTCCCAACGTAGGCAAATCTTCGTTAATCAATCGCCTGGCCCAGCGTCATATTGCCAAAACGGGTGATCGCCCGGGCATTACGAAAGCGCAACAGTGGATTAAAGTGGGGCGTTCATTGGAACTTCTGGACACCCCGGGAATACTATGGCCTAAGTTCGAAGACCCTCTCGTTGGCCTTCGTCTGGCCGCCAGCGGGGCGATTAAAGATGAGATTTTACCCATTGACGAGGTCGCTTTGTTTGCCATTCAGTTTTTGAAAGATCATTACCCTGAACGCCTGACTGACAGGTATGCCATGAACGCGGCGGACGGTGAACCTTTACAAATCATGGAAAAAATCGGCCGCAAACGCGGCTGTTTGAAAAAGGGAGGCGTGCTCGACTATGAGCGAACGAGCGATATCATCCTTCAGGATTTGCGTTCGGGAAAATTGGGAAGAATCACATTTGAGGCGCCCGCCGTACATCACTCCCCCGAGACTGGATGAGTCCCGGGGTTTTTTTATGTGGTTTGAAGTTTTTGCTGAAGTTTATTTATGTGGTTTTAAGTTATTGCTGAGTAAATAGAGGTCCATTTTTAAGGGAGAGTTTCATTTCTAAGAAAGAGGTTTATTTTCTAAGGGAGATGTCCCTTTCTAAGGGAGATCCATTTCTAAAAGAGATCCATTGCTAAGGGGTGCGATACGCCGATCTATAAATGTATACCTTTGCGTTGTGTTTCGGCCTGGCTGATCCCTCTGTATACATACAGCACGACATAACTCAGAATACCGAAAAAGAGCGAAATGATGAGTGCATGAAGCAATGACGGATACACATGTAACCCGCTCAATACAACCAGGCCGCCGCTGATGACCTGGAAGAAAGCAAACATAAATAGCAAACCGCTCGATACCAGCAAAATTCGATCTCGGCGATAATGTTTGACCACATGATAAAAGAAGACGATAAAGCCGATCAGATAAAACAAAGCGGCCAAGCGATGGGTATAATGGATGATCGTGGTCGTCGTAAAATGGCTTGGTATCCATTCGCCATTACATAACGGCCAACCCGCACAGCCCATTTCCGAATCAGTGTGGCGCACAAGGGCTCCCAAATAAACAACGATGTACACATAGATCCATAAAAATAAACTGCCTGCTTTCATCGATCTACCAATTTGAGACTGGGGTAAAGACTCCGCTTTATCCAGCTGAAAGATTTGTACCGCCAAAACGAACACACTGGCGTAAGACAGCAACGAAAAACCGAAATGTAGAGCCATTACCGCTTCCGATTGTCCGTGGACAACAGCCAATGCGCCCAAAATAGATTGCAAGATCAGAAAGAAAATGGAACTGAGGGCGACAAAGACGACTTCTTTGATCCGCCGGTATTTGACGCAAACCCAGACTGAAAAAATAATCACCAATAGACCGACGATGCCGGTGACAAGTCGGTGTGTATATTCAATAATTGTCTCCAGCGTAGGCTCGGAAGGGAATAATTGACCGTGGCAAAGCGGCCAATTGGGGCCACAACCGTCTCCTGATCCTGTTTTGGTGACGACGGCTCCGGCGATGACAACGATCACCATTCCTAAAGCCGTTAGTACAGCTAGCGTTTTTAATATTTTCTGCATTGAATCACCTGTTCTTCTGCCGCTCAATCTTAGCCGATATTTACCTGCAACTTAAATTAGTGTACACTAGAGTTGATGGCGATTAGGACAACCGATCAATCTAACGTTTATTATAAAGCATTGGCATGAAGAATGTGAAATGGGATGGCTTTCTTCATCGTTTTGTCACAATCAACCGCAATGCCTAAAGTAACTGAATGGAGGGGCAAATCTGGTGGATAAAACATTGAAGGATACGAATTCGACAAAAGAATATGTTCCCCATCACGTCATGGAACCCGGTCCACTAGCCGATAAAAAATTGACCGGGACATGGAAAGATTACGTTTCAGTGACGAAAGTCGGTATCATTACGGGAAACATGATTCCAGTCATCGCCGCAATGGTCCTGGCGGCCGGCGGATTGGGCGGCTTTTTTCAACTCCCCATGCTGACGATTGTTTGCACTTTATTAGGCACGACATTTATTATTGCTTCCGGAACTTGTTTAAACAACTTTTATGATCGAGATATCGATGAGAAAATGTCCCGGACGAAAAACCGCGCGCTTGTTGAAGGCCGTTTAAATCCGAAAAACGTACTTATAATGGGATTTATTTTTGCCATTATAGGGACTATTATGCTTCTGTTTGTGAATGTTTTAACGACCATTGTGGCCTTGACCGGGCTGTTTTTCTATGTAGTCGTCTATACGATGTGGGTTAAACGAGCCCATCACATCAATACGATTGTCGGCAGCATATCCGGGGCCATTCCCCCTGTCATCGGCTGGACCGCTGTGACCGCTTCTCTTGATGTCGCCGCCTGGGTTCTGTTTGTCATTATGTTTTTATGGCAGCCGCCTCATTTTTTGGCCATCGCCATGAGACGTTGTGAAGATTACCGCAACGCAGGAGTACCGATGTACCCTGTCGTCAAAGGGTTTGAGGCGACCAAGCATTTGATCGTGCTTTATGTGGCTGCTCTCGTGCCGGCTTCTTTGTACCTGTTTCTCGTCACTCCCATCGGAGTGGCTTACGTAGGGCTGTCGTTAGCATTAGGTTTGGGCTGGATTATTGTCTCCCTTTCGGGTTATTTAAGGAAGAAAGCGGACGATGTACAGTGGGCGCGTCGCAACTTTACTTACTCACTCGCTTATTTGACACTCCTTTTCGGGGGGATCATTTTCATCTAAAGAGATGTTTTTTAGTGAAGGTTCATCCGTCAGCGAAGACGAACAAAGCCGGAACATCATTTGACTACTCCAGAAACATGAGCATGGCCTCCTTTAAGGAGGCTTTTTTATTTGAAAAAAAATCATGATTTTCTACCTAAAGGTGCAATCTAAAAGCATACGACTTTCTTATGCTGGGGGTGTGATCATTTGCAACAACAAAGACGCTTGCGTTACCTGGCGCTCAGCACGATCTTCATCTGCCTCATCTGGGGATGTTCGGCGGCCGAAGAAGATATAAGGGCGCCTGATTCGTCCGAACGGGGCAATACTTATTCATCCGAATCGGAAAGATTTGATTCAGCCGTGACGGAGGAAGGCATAGCTCAGCCGTCGTTAGACCGCATTCGAGCCGAAGACTTGTCTTTGACGACTTCGTTATTTATTCAACAACTTTCCGCCCAACTGAAGCGCTGGGCGGAATTAGACTTTGAGGATCCGGAATTGGATCCGAAATTTGAACAAGAAATCTCCGATCATCCTCATTTCCATTCCTTTGCCCTCGTCAAAGATGGCTCGGTTCAATTGAAGAAAGGAAATTTCCCCGCGGAGAAACTTGAAAGCTTAAATTTGGGGGAGGGTATCGACGATCAAACGATTTTTTCCGATCCATATACACGTCATGACAAACATTATTTGCTTGTCGCCCATCCTCAAGGAGATCAGGAATATGTCGTCGGGGAAGTCGACTTAAGTTTTATACAGACGGTGATCGGGGATATGGCGGCCGTGGCAGATGCGAACGGCAATTTCTTTATGTCGGGGGATGAGACGAAGATTCATTGGGAAAAAGGAAAGGCCAACCAGATGGAACTGTCGGAAGCAGAGGTGCCGGAATTAAAATGGACAATCGCTGTTCACTCTGAACAGCCAGATGCTGCGTCAAAATATGAGCATTACCGGGAGGGGGAAGTGTTGATACGCTTTGAAAGCGAACAGGCGGGTCTCGCATGGCTGGAACAACATCCTGATTATGAGGCCAAAAAACATTTTGACGCTTATTTTATGGTCGGGCATGAGCAATTGACAACAAAACAAATGTTGAACACGTTATCTCAAGAGACGGAAATCATCTCTGTAGAACCGAATTATTTGTTCGAAAAACAGCAGGACGGCGTCATTCCGAACGATGAATTTTTTGAGTTGTATCAGTCGAATTTGTCTCAAATCAGTGCTGATCAAGGGTGGCAGATCAGCGCCGGTTCAGAAGATGTGATTATCGCCGTCATCGATACCGGCGTCGATCCTGATCATGTTGATTTGGCGGGCAAATTGACGGATGGTTATAATGCATTTACAGATACGGATGATTATGCAGACGAGCATGGCCATGGAACGCACGTGGCCGGTATCGCCGCCGCCATGACAAATAATGTCTCCGGCATCGCAGGCGTTTCGTGGCATGCTCCAATCATGCCAGTGAAGGCGCTTGACGAACAAGGGGAGGGCAGCTTATTTGAAATTACGAATGCCATTATTTGGGCCACGGATCACGGAGCGAAAGTGATCAATTTAAGTCTGGGAGATGATCAACCGTCGGACATGTTGTACGAAGCCATTCGCTATGCCTATGAACGGGACGTTGTTTTGATTGCCGCCTCTGGAAATGAAAATGTGGACACGCCCATGTATCCGGCGGCTTATGATGAAGTATTTGCCATATCTGCCGTAGATGCCCAACTTGAAAAAGCCGTTTTCTCCAATTATGGACCATATATCGATGTGGCGGCACCGGGGCAAAATATTCCCAGCACCTTTTTAAATGATCAGTACGTGTTTATGTCCGGTACTTCAATGGCTGCTCCCCATGTGACAGGCCTGGCTGCTTTGATTCGCGCTTTCAGACCCGAACTAACGAATGAAGAAGTGATGCAGCTCATGCGTGAGACCGCTGATGATTTAGGTGAGGCGGGATATGATTCTTATTTCGGTTATGGACAGATCAACGTCTTTAAGGCATTGCAATTTTTGGAAGAAAATGATAGCCGGGTGTTATCACAGTTGGTGGAGGATCGACTGTCGGGGGCGTCCGAGGAAAACTGGATGGAACAAGAAAGCATATCTGAAGAAGACAGCGGGCATTGGCTGCAGGAGTGGTTGCAGCAGGTGATGGAACAGTGGGTCAATCGATGAACAGCAATCAACAGCAGTCAATAGATATCCATTGAACAGCTCGCTCATCATCCATGAACAAAGCTGCTGAAAGTGTTCAGCAGCTTTGCGTATGTTTCTACGGTTGTTCCATACGTGTCCGTAATTTGATTTTACTTTTTAAAATAAGCAGGGCATCAATCGCTGATTGATGATGTAAATGCTCTGCCAATGAAGTGATTTTGTCACGATCCCGACGGTATGTGTCTAAAGACTGATCGATGACATCATATATTTCATCGATATGCAAATGTGTTTTCATGCTGATCATCACCCGTTATTAGCATACACCCGAACGATGAAAAATTATACATTTATAGGCGATTTCCGGAAGGAAATTTCCTGGGCAAGCGCAAAATTCGCCAAAAAGACATAGTGAACAGACAATAACAGACAATTTGAAGCATTGTTTAATGATTTTGTAGATTTGTGTAGATAACTTGTTGTGTAGATAACTTGTTTTTCCAAACCTTTAATGCCAAACCTTTAATATTGGATCTTCATATCTCCCGGTTTAATCCAATTTCTTCTGCGTAAATATTCGGAAATGATCAGACTGATGAGCGCAGGCGCGACAAAGTGCATGATCAAAACCATGACCATGATATCTGCGGAAAAACCCATGGCAGCAAAAGTGAATATTTGCCCAACGAGTCCGCTTGTGCCCATTCCTGCCCCTTCGGCCGTATTTTCCATTTGGAGGATCACGGTGGAGATAGGGGCTAAAAGGACGCCGGCCAGTGTGGGAGGGAGCAAAATAAGCGGATTTCTGACGATATTGGAAATTTGTAACATGGACGTCCCAATGCCTTGAGCAATCCATCCCCCAATCCCGTTTTCACGGTAACTGCTTGTCGCAAAACCTACCATTTGTGCACAACAGCCGATGGTCGCTGCACCTGCTGCCAAACCGTCCAGGCCCAACATAATGGCGATGGCCGCACTGGAGATGGGCGCGGTTAAGGCCAAGCCCATCAAGGTGGCCACTAATATCCCCATGATAAAAGGGCGCTGGGCGACGGACCAATTGACCAGTTCACCGAAAGCAATCAGCCCTTCTCCTATAAAACCGCCGATCGACGTGGCCGCCAGATACCCGAATAAAATGGTCATGAACGGCGTGACGATAATGTCCACTTTTGTTGATTTGGAAAACAGTTTTCCCATTTCGGTACCAATCACGGCAGCCACAAAAGCGCCCGCAGGCCCCCCTAAAGGCTCACCTGCAGCCCCGCAGACAGCCGCGGAAAACAAAACGAGGGGAGGTGCTTTTAAACCGTAGGCAACGGCAATCCCTATGGCGGGACCGACGAGGTCCATTGCGAGCTGTCCCATATCTACAAACAAGGGAATCCCGAATTGCTGACCTGCGGTTCGGATGATCAAGCCGATGATCAATGAAGAAAACAAGCCTAAAGCCATGTACGATAAAGATGTGATAAAATAAGTACGTAATGAAAGTTCAATTCCTTTTTTTTTCAGAAATGTTTTCATAGGCGCTTCCTTTCTAAAAAATTGTTGTTGTCTTAATTTAGAATTTAGATCATGTCTATTTGCCAGTCCATTAAAAATGAGTTGAATGACGGCATAATTTAATTAAGACAAAGAGGCGAAGAAATGTCAAGACATATGTCAAGACAATTTTTGAAAAGGAGTGATAAACGGTGCTTGATCGAAAAAATATATGTTTTCTCGGGGCCGGATCCATGGCAGAGGCCATTATCGCCGGCATGTTGAATAAGCATATCGTCAATCCGGAACACATCCAGGTAACGAACAAAAAAAATAAACAGCGTTTGGAACAGCTGGTTGATCTTTATGGCGTGCGAGCCGATTTCAACAATCGTTTAAAAGCCATTCAAGATGCGGATATTGTTCTCTTGGCCGTCAAACCGACTGATGTTCAAGAAGCATTGACCGAAGTTCGGGATTGCCTGCGCCACGATCAACTGCTCATATCTGTCTTGGCCGGTGTTTCAACAGCGGACATCACCCGTATACTGGGACGGGACATGCCCGTCATTCGCACGATGCCGAATACGTCGGCGGTTGTTGGACAATCGGCCACCGGCATGAGCGGTGGCCGTCATGCCACGGCAGAACATCTACATATCGCCAAACAAATATTTGAATCGATCGGTATTGTTCTCGTCACGGAAGAGGAAAAGTTAGATGCGCTGACCGGTCTGGCAGGCAGCGGACCCGCTTATGTGTATTACCTCGTGGAGGCGATGATGAAGGGAGGCATGGATGCCGGTCTGCAACAGGAGGAGGCCAGGGCATTGTCGATACAGGTGATCATTGGGGCTGCAGAGATGCTCAAAGAAACGGGTGAGGACCCCGCCCGTTTGCGAGAAAAGATCACCAGTCCTAACGGAACGACGCAGCGGGGGATCGAAACGTTGCAGGAATACCAATTTGAAGAAGGCGTTCGCCGCTGTGTCGCAAACGCGGCCGAGAGGTCTAAAGAACTGGGAGTATGGTTATCTGCCCAGCTTAAATCATAATCGATTGCGGTATCAGGCTGAAAAAGAGCAGGGCGGCATGGATAAAGTGCAGGCCAATGACCGGGGTCTGCATTTTATTTTTTTGAAAATAAACCGCGTAAAAAGAACGAATATGGGCTAAGATCATATATTGTAAAAGAGTGTTCAGTGTGAGGTGAGGCTATGGCAGTCATTCAAGCGAATGAGGAAGACAAAAAGCTGTTGGCCAGGTTAATGCGAGCAGAAGCGGAGAGTGAAGGGGATTTAGGCATGTTGCTGGTAGGTAATGTCGGTGTCAATCGTGTTCGCGTGCGATGCTCCGATTTTGCGAATGTGAATAACATTCGCAACATGGTGTTTCAGTCACCCGGCGGATTTGAAGCTGTCAATTACCCTTATTTTTATCAGCGGGCTCGGGAAAGGGAGATTCGTCTGGCTGAACGAGTGATTAACGGCGAAAGGTTCAATCCGGCCGAATTTTCTTTATGGTTTTTCAAACCGACGGGTGATTGTCCGGCACAGTGGTATAATCAACCGCTGGCAGGGCGTTTTAAAGCACATTGCTTTTATCAACCAACGACAGAAGAATGTGCTGAAATATATTCAAGGTAACGATGTTCATGGACAGCGAGGAAAGAATTGTAGATTGGCAATATTCAGGAGGAGATGATTATTGATGTATGATTATGGCATGTATCCTTCAGGCCCTTCGTTTCCACCCGCTCCATCGTATGACTATCAATCATATGACTATCACGCTCCGGGGCCAGGCGATCCCCTGCGGCAAATGGGGCAGCAGCCGGCAGGAGCACAGATCAACAACCAACAGACAACCGGTCAAATGCCTGTTGAACAAGGCATGCTCACGCTGGAGCAATCCTATGTCGAAAATATTTTACGATTTAATCGCGGCAAGCGCGCCCGATTTTATATGACGTTTGAAAACAATCCCGAATGGACGGCAAGGGTATTTGAAGGTGTTATTGAAGAAGCGGGCAGAGATCATATTATTATCAGCGATGCCGATGGAGGACAAAATTATTTATTGTTAATGGTTTATCTTGATTTTGTCGAATTTGCCGAAGAAATAGATTACATTCCGCCGGTAACGCCCGGTTATGTTCCAAGTGCGCCCCAAAGATAAACGAGTACCATTGCCATACCACTAACAGCTCCATACCATGCCAAAGAAGAGCACCGTTCAGATCGGAAACGGTGCTTTTATTTGGGATTCGCTTTTTTTCATGATATGATAAATGGAAAAAGGAGGCATGGCGGATGGAATATGTCATGGGCGATCAAGGTTTTTCGATTCAACTGGAGTACGACGAATTACATATTTCTGGCGACAGCAAGACCGGATTTCGGCCTTATCAGCTGCTCGTCTCCTCGATCGCTGGTTGCAGCGGCTTAGTATTGAAGAAAATACTGGATAAGCAAAGAATCAATGTGGATGATATTCGTATCCGTGCGGACGTGACCCGTGCTGAAGGGGGAGCGAACGAGGTGCGGAAAATTCACCTTGTGTATCATATCAAAGGAAAGGAATTAAATGCGGCTAAAATTGAGAAAGCTTTGGCTTTAAGCCGAAAATATTGTCCCATGATTCAATCGGTGGCAGGCAGTATTGAAGTGACGGAATCGTTTGAACTTGGGAGGTGATCATGAAATGTGGTATGATCCGTTGTACTATCCGTACGCTTCTCAAAGAACAACGGTTTATGCACGCAAAGGAATGGTGGCCACCTCACAGCCTCTGGCCGCCCAGGCCGGCTTGGAGATGATCAGAAAGGGTGGAAACGCCATTGATGCGGCGATTGCCACCGCTGCCTGTTTGACTGTCTTAGAACCGACTTCCAACGGGATCGGCGGCGACGCTTTTGCCCTGGTTTGGACAAACGATCAACTGTATGGCTTGAATGCCAGTGGTCCGGCCCCGAAGTCGATATCGATAGAAAAACTGAAAACAAGAGGCTATCAGGCGATGCCGCTGTACGGCGTAATTCCCGTGACGGTGCCGGGCGCACCGGCAGCCTGGGCCAGCCTCTCCGAACGTTTCGGCAAGCTCCCTTTTACAGACGTGTTAAAACCGGCGATTGAGTATGCCGAAGAAGGTTTTCCGCTCACTCCCGTTTTGGGTGAAAATTGGCATAAAGCCTATCAGATGTATAAAAAAGATGTGCATGGAGAAGCATTTAAAGCTTGGTTTGAAACGTTTGCCCCTGAGGGAAAACCACCGCAAATCGGCGAAATATGGCGCTCCCCTGCTCACTCAAAGACACTCCAATCGATAGCCGAAACGAAAGCCGAATCATTTTACCGGGGAGCATTGGCGGAAAAAATCGATCGTTTTGTCAAGCAACATGCGGGTTATCTTTCGGCTGAAGATTTGGGGGACTATCAACCGCAGTGGGTGGAGCCTGTCAAGGTCAATTATCGAGGCTATGACGTCTGGGAAATCCCGCCCAATGGGCAGGGATTGGTCGCCTTGATGGCCTTGAATCTGGTCCACGGTTTTGATTTTCCCGAAAAAGAACATGTGGACACTTACCACAAGCAAATCGAGGCAATGAAACTTGCTTTTGCCGATGGATTACACTATATTACCGATCCGCAACATATGAAGGTGAATGTGGACGATTTGTTATCAGAACGTTACGCTAAGGAACGCAGAAAGCTGATTCGGGAAGAAGCGGCTCTCCCGCAGGCAGGAAGCCCGCCGCAGGGCGGCACGGTTTATCTCGCCAGCGCCGACGGTGAGGGTAATATGGTCTCCTTCATCCAAAGTAATTTTCACGGATTTGGTTCGGGAATTGTCGTACCGGGGACCGGCATCAGTTTGCAGAACAGGGGCCATACTTTTTCTCTTGACCCTGATCATGACAATTGCTTGAGGCCAGGAAAAAGAACTTATCATACGATTATTCCAGGATTCTTGACGAAAGACGGCCAACCGATTGGTCCATTTGGCGTTATGGGAGCCTATATGCAGCCACAAGGGCATTTCCAGGTGGTGATGAACAGCATCGATTTTAAACTCAATCCCCAAGCGGCATTGGACGCACACAGATGGCAGTGGATCAAGGGCAAAATGATCGAAGTGGAACCGGATTTTCCAAATCATATTGCACAAGCGCTGGAGCGCAAAGGGCACGAAGTGCGCAAAGCGGTGGACAGGACCCCATTTGGCCGGGGACAAATCATCTGGCGCGATCCGAAGACGGGCGTATTGGCAGGCGGCACCGAGGCAAGAACGGACGGCTCCATCGCAGCTTGGTAAATATGGCAATGACAGTTGCAGTCATGAAGGAGGAAAAAGTCTGATGGAATATCGCACGTTGGGGCGAAGCGGTCTGGTCGTTTCCGAACTTTGTTTAGGGACGATGACTTTTGGCAAAGAGGCGGATGAACGGGAAGCACTGAAGATCGTTCATGCTTTTTTGGATGCCGGAGGGAATTTTATAGATACGGCAGACAGATATACGGACGGGAGGGCCGAAGAAATCGTTGGACAAGCTATCCGGGACAGAAGATCGGAAGTCATCCTGGCCACAAAGGCCGGCATGCGTGTTGGCCCTTTGCCGAACGATGACGGATATTCACGCAAACATATCATTGAAAGCGTCGAACAAAGTTTGCGCCGTTTGCAGACGGATTACATTGACTTGTATCAACTTCACGTGTGGGATTACCTCACGCCGATCGATGAAACGTTAAGGACGTTGGACGATTTAATCACAGCCGGAAAAGTACGTTATATTGGTTGTTCGAATTTCTATGCCTGGCAGTTGATGAAATCTTTAGCAGTGAGTGATTTTAACCGTTATGCCCGTTTCATATCGATCCAGCCCCAATACAGTTTGGTCAGCCGGGAAATGGACCGCGAAGTGTTGCCCCTATGTCTGCAGGAAAACGTCGGCGTGATTCCTTGGGCGCCCCTCGGAGGAGGTTTTTTAACCGGAAAATACACGGAGAGGAAAGAACCGTCATTCGGCCGCTTTTCTCAGGGGGGCAAAGGAGAATACAATTGGGAAAGAAAGTTTACGGAAAAGAATTTCAGCATATTAAAAACGGTCAAAGAAATGGCTTCAGAACTCGGGAAGACGATGGCCCAAGTTTCCCTCAATTGGTTGTTGGCCAAAGAAGGGATCACTGCTCCGATTTTTGGCGTGCGTTCGCTGGAACAATTGGAAGAAAATTTGGGCAGTGTCGGCTGGCGGCTGAGTGAAGAGAACTGGCGGCGCCTTGATGAAGCGAGTCGGCTGCCCAGTGAATATCCGAACCGTTTTATTGAGAAATTTCGCCGCACGTTTTAAGAAAAATGATGAGGGATAGTGGCATGCATTCCGTATCTATTGGCAGTCATGTCAGCATCAGGGGTGGATATGTACAAGCCGCCAAACGGGTCATGGAGATGGGAGGGACAGCCTATCAATATTTTCCGAAGAATCCGCGCAGCCTAACCGTTAAGACGTTTGATCGGCGGGATGCCGAGGCATGTGCCCGTTTTTGCCGGGAACATCAACTGCTTTCCGTCGCCCACAGCCCTTATCCGACCAATTTGGCCGCCGAAGATCAACGCAAGCGGGAGTTGGTTATTCTGTCCATTCTTAATGATTTGGAGATTGCCGAAAGTTGCGGCTCAATTGGCGTCGTTGTTCATTTCGGTCTCTACAAAGGAAAAGATCCTTTACAAGGCTATCGGACGATCATTCATACACTGAATGAAGTGTTACACGATTGGGAAGGAGAAGCCCTGATTCTTTTGGAAAATCAATCCGGGCAGGGCGCGAGAATCGGCACCACCTTTGAAGAACTCGTCCAAGTTCGCCAACTGACGGAAAAACCGGAGAAAATAGGGTTTTGCCTGGACACATGTCATGCTTTTGCCAGCGGTTTATGGGACGGGAAAAATGAAAAGGATTTGATTGATCAGGGAGAACAGCTGCATTACTTTCCCCATTTGAAAGTCGTTCATCTGAACGATTCCGCATATCCAACCCGTTCTTACCGGGATCGGCATGCCAACATCGGCAGAGGATGTATCGGCGTACAGGCTTTTAAGCAACTTTTCCAAGCAGCCGTGTGGGAGGATGTGCCGTTAATTCTGGAGACCCCAAAAGGTGCGGACGGGACTCACCGTCAGGAAATCCGCTGCACATATGAGATGTTAAACAATGAATAAGGTTTATTTAAATACATCCATTCCATCGATTTTTTCAGCAAAATATCATGAAGGAGATGATCGCAAATGGCAGCAAAAAAATACGAATTGATTATCGTTGGCGGAGGAACAGTCGGTTTTGACGGTATTCGTCAAGCAAAACATTTAGGGATCGAGAAGATTTTAATGATTGAAAAGGAAAAAGTGGGCGGCACCTGTTTAAACTGGGGATGAATGCCCAAAAAGGCCTTGGTAAGGTCTATTGATGTCTGGAATACCATCAACCGCGGTGAAGAATTTGGCGCCTCTGTTCAAAATGCGAAACTGGATTGGCCTCAAGTGATGGCTCGCAAAGATGAATTGATCGGCAAGTTCGTCGGGGGTAAGAAACCGTATTTGAAAAAAATGGGTGTGGACTATATTGAAGGGGAAGCCCGATTTACTTCTCCGGAGACGATTCAAGTGGGAGATCAGGAGTACGCTGCCGAACGTTTTTTAATTGGCACTGGCTCCGTCCCGAGATTACCCGCCATCGAAGGCATCGAATGGGCCAAAACGAATCGGGATTTGCTGAATTTGAACCCACTGCCGAAATCAATGGTGCTTGTCGGCGGGGGCGTCATCAGCCTGGAGTTTGCCCATATATATAACAGTGTAGGCGTTGATGTCACCATCCTCCAACGAGGCGATGTGTTATTGCGCACACAGGATAGGGAAACTTCAGACATCATTCAAGCCATCTCGGAAGAGAAAGGCATTCGTGTTGAAACGGGCGTGAATGTACAAAGCATCGCCAAAGAGTCAGAGCATTACGTTGTTCATTATCAGCAAGGGGATCACACCGAGCAGATTGTGACACATTTTGTGGCGATGAATGTCGGGCGTGTACCGAAAGTCAGCGGACTGGATTTGGAAAAAGCGAACGTTGAATATGATGAAAAAGGGATCAGTGTCAATGCATACTTGCAAACGAGCAATGAACGCATTTATGCCGGGGGAGATTGCATCGGAGGATTGATGCTCACTCCCAAAGCGGCCTACGATGGCAAGGTGGCTGTCAGAAACGCATTTCTGGGGAATAAAGAAAAAGTGGATTACACGCTCGTCCCACATGCGATTTTCACATCCCCGCCGGTGGCCAGCATCGGCATGACGGAAGACGAGGCCCGCAAAAAAGGTGTCGCCTTCGGCACAACGAAAGTCCCGTTTACTCATAACGGGACAACGATACTGCTTGGAGAAGAAAAAGGGTACGCCAAAATTTTATACGAAAAACAAACTGGCCGCTTGATCGGTTTCCATATGGTCGGTGTGCATGCTGATGATATTGTCCATGAACTGGCCATTGCCATGAGAGCAAACATGACTATTCATGAGCTGGCCGATGTGATTCAAGTACACCCCACCGTTTCTGAAGCGATGATTGAATTGGCGATGGAGGGAGCAAAGCATCTTCTGGATCAAAAGAAAGATGAGGGGCATCTGTCATAAAGATAGGGACAACCGTCATAAAGCGATGGGTCATTGATCCATCGCTTTATGACGATGTTTAATGCTGTTTTGCCAAACCGTCCATACAAAATGATATGCAAATCTTAACGCAGCAAATGACCTCCAGAAATCTTCACCGATTCTCCAATGATGTTAGCCGCAGCATCGGTTAACAGGAAAGCAATCGTATGAGCGACTTCTAGAGGCGTCGTAATTCGACCCGAAGGGATATTTTGTTCAGTGTTTGTCAGAAATTCTTCAAACGTCTGTCCTCTTAATGCTGCGTTTTTCTTTAATGATTGACGGCCCATTTTCGTATCGACAAATCCCGGGCAGACGGCGTTCACCCTCACGCCGTATCGAATCGCTTCAACGGCAAAAGAATGGGTGAAACCAATTAAGGCGAATTTGGACGCGGCATAAGCGGTGTTTGCGTATGTGCCTCTTAAACCGGAAAGAGAAGCAACATTGACAACGGCCCCTTTCTGCAAGGATTTCATGGTTCGATATACCAGTTGGGTCAGCAATACTGTGGATGTGTAATTAATATGCATCACTTTTTCCATCTCTTCTTGAATGAGTTCCTCGACGATACCCCCGCCAAGAATCCCCGCGTTGTTGACCAGAAGAGAAATGGGACCGAGTGTACGTTCAGCATGGGAAACGAGTTGTTGTCGGTCTTGTTCCAGGCCGATATCAGCTTTGTAATGAAAGACTTGAATGGCAGGATGCGTTTTTTGCAGTTCCTCTTTCAGCAGTTCCAATTTTTCTTCATTGCGCCCTGTAATGGTCAACGAAGCGCCCATGTCAGCCAGCACTTTAGCTGTTTCATAACCGATTCCTCCAGTCGCACCCGTGATCAAAGCATGTTCACCAGCTAA
>CALBTX010000163.1 GCA_937967685.1 uncultured Bacillaceae bacterium
ATATTTTCACTGCAAAAATCCCTCATCATTTTTCTCCCCCAGACCCTATCGTGATAAAAACTCAAATGTAGGCAAAAATGGTGATCCACTTCATCATAGAGAAGCAATGATCACATACGGCGGCTGCTCCCTGGTAAAAGCGGCGGGACCCGAAGCGTGCAAGCGAAGATAAACCCCGTGATTGTCCAAATGATCGCGGCGCCACTTTTCGGCCAAGTTACTCAGATCAACCCGTGCTTCTCCTTCCTTGCCCTTTAGTCGAACCCGCTTGATGGCCGCCGTCGTTTTTGGTCGGTACCCATCGCCCATCAACCGCTCATCCCATCCTTGACGGATTTCGTGCACAGACAACTTTCCTCCTTTTGTACCCGCTGGAAGCGGCACGTGCAGGATCATCGTCGTCACTTGCATATCGTCCGGGATCACGGCAATATTAAAGGAGACATACAGATGATGACCCTCAACGAATAAGCGATTGGGGATAAAAAACATCATTTTCTCCAGTGATGCCATTGTTTGACCTCCTGCTCATGAAATCCACCCCATATTCAGCTCAATCTATCAAGCGCAATCAGCTTGATAGGATCAAGCCTGGTACACGGACAACAACTTGTCGACCAGTTTGTCACTGGCATGATATTTTTCCGCGTAACGCCTGCCTTGCTCTCCCAAATCTTTCCGTTTTTGCGGGTCGAGCAATAAACTTTCTATTTTTTCCTTGATATTATCCGGGTGTGCCGAAACAATCGGTAAATCATCTGGAAACGATTTTCTTAAGTCCGGTCGAATAAAGGTGATCACCGGCTTGCCCAGCGCCATCGATTCCACACTGAGCAATCCGTATGAACCGCACAATATTTGATCGATGATCAGATCGGCATGCCTATACAAGGCGATGACATCATCGTGTCTCATCTTTTCAATCCGGCGATATTCAAAATCGTAATGCTGCTTTAATTGGGCCAACGCTCTCTCGATATATACCGTGCCTTTAAAATCCGGATTGGTCGGTGCATGTAGAAGCAGAGGCTTCTTTTTATTTACTTTTGGATAAGAGGGTTCAAACGAACGCAAATCAATGGCAATGGGCAAAACATGCACTTTGCGGTAGTACGGTTGAACATAGGGCAGCACTTCCTCATCCTGGACGATCGCTTCATCGATGTAAGCGCTGATTTTTTTTAAACGTTCGTCAATCACTTCATTCGGCGGTGAATCACCTGTGTAAACATATGGGTTGTTCACTCTGGCTTGATCATGAAAACGAACATCATTTCCCCAATGATGCATGATCATCTTTTTGCCTTTTGCGCGAATCAAAGGTAAATCGGCAAAGTCCGGCAAGATGGAGCTGGCATAATGAAAATGAAAAACATCATAAAAATTGATCAAATGCTCATGGCAGGCTTGAAGTTCTTCGCCGATCGTATTAATCAAATGATCTTGATAGCCCAGGTAAGAATGGAACGTATTATACCCCGTGGCCACATAACCCCGGCGTTTCAGAGCACCGCTTAAAATCCCCATCTGACCGGCAATTTCAACCGTACCGTGAAATATCCTCATCGGACCACGCTCCTCTTTGACCGTGACAATGTTGACTGTAAAAATTTCAAGAACAGTTACATCCCCATTTTATGGATTTAATCGCTCGATTGTTCTTCCAACCATTGATAAGTTTTGCGTAAACCGGCCAAAAGCGAGTGTTTCGCTTCCCATCCTATTTTCCGGGAAATGAGCTGACAATCCAGTCGGCGGCGGCGAACAACGTCGACATCCCGTTTCGGTTGAAAGCTGAGCGGATGGTCCGGTCGACCGGTGATTTCTCTGATCGCCATAGCCAATTGATAAACGCTCGTCTCCATCCCCGTTCCGACATTGAACACCTCTTGCACGGCGTCTGGATGTTCTGCCGCGAGCGCAATGGCTTGCAAGGCGTCATCGATATACGTAAAATCGCGGGTTTGCCGGCCATCTCCGTAAATGACCAGCGGCTTTTCTTCTTCAACGGCCGCAAAAAATTTAGCGACAACCCCGCAGTACGGATTCGTGACCACCTGTCCCGGGCCGTATACATTGGATAAGCGCAAGCTGGTGACCGGAAGATCAAACAAATGATAAAAGACGTGGGTATAATGCTCTACGGAGAATTTGCTGGCCGAGTAAGGCAGCGAAATGTGGTGGTAGGACTCCGGAGTCGGCAAAACCCGGGCATTCCCATAAACGGAAGCTGTCGATGTATATACGAAGCGTTTTAAACGGGGCGCACACTGCTGGGCCATACGCAGCATTAAATATCCGCCGTAAACGTTCGTCCGGAAATCCTCATCGATATCTTTGGTGGACAAAACGAGATTGCGGCAGGCCAAATGAAAAATATACTCCACTTGCGGCAAAACCTGTGTCAACAAGCTTTCATCGGTGATGGACCCCTCGATAAACGTCACTTTTTCATCATGCGGCACCGCTGTTCTTTGACCCGTGGACAAATTATCGATCACCCAAATATGTTCACTTTGGGGCATCAGATAACGAACAAGCCGGGAGCCGATAAATCCGGCACCCCCGGTCACTAGGACACGTCCAAATCCCATTTGCATCACCTGCCAAATCCTTTCATTTTACTGATATCAAAAGTTTCCAAAGGAAGTTTTTGCGGGCGGTGTTTTAAAACAGAATGATATAAACCGAAAATGGTTTCCAATGCTTTTTTCCCTTCGCTGGCATTGATCAGGACATTCTCTTTTTCCCCAGCCAAGACTTCAAGAAAATCTCTGTACATATATTCGTGTTCCCGATCATCTTTGGCGAGATCCCTCATATCGGCCAACGCCTCCTGCCGGCCTTCAACAGACCAGCGCACCACTTGATTTAACCTTTCGCCCCCTATGGAGATCGTTCCTTTTTCACCAAACAAACTCAAGGAATAGCCCATATTGTTGGGATAGGTCAGCGTGTTAGCTTCGATGACCCCTCTCGCTGAGTTGGTGAACTTCATCAAACCGAGCGCCACATCTTCTGTTTCTTTCGGAATGTTTCCTTTGCTGATTTCTGCGTACACTTCGTCGATGTCCCCGAGAAACCACTGCAATAAATCGATAAAATGAATCCCTTGATTGACCAGCATCCCCCCGTCTTGCAGCCATGTCCCTCTCCAAGGCGCTGCGGCATAATAAGACGCAGGGCGGCAGATGCGGATGCTGACCACCCCCAAATACATCGTTCCCAATGCTTCTTCCTCGAGAAGCTGCTTGATTTTCAGCATCAGGGGACGGTAGCGCAATTGATGACAGACGAGAACGTGACGCTGTTCTTTTCGGGCGAGGGCAATGATTTCGTCCGCCTCTTTCAAGGACAAGGCCAGCGGCTTTTCAACGATGACATGTTTTCCGGCCTTTAAAGCCTGGCGGACAATATCGGCATGGAGATTAGACAATGTGCAGATGACGACGACATCGATGTTTTTGTCTTGCAGCAAGCGGCGGTAATCGGTGTAATGACGACAAACAGGCGCGCTGTCCCTGTCATCTAAGCGTTTTTGCCTGTACCCGGCGTATTGCTGTTCCGCCCTCGCCATTTTCTGCCGATCAATATCGCTGACGGCACATAAGCGAGCTTCAGCCAGACGAGCCAATGTCTTTAGATGCAGTTGAGCGATGCGTCCACAGCCGATGAGCCCAAAACGGATCATGCCTGACCCTCCTTTGTCCACGCTCTGAGTGTCTCAATGACGACATCTTGTTCTTTTTCCTGCAAAAAGGGGCCCATCGGTATGGCCAGCAAAATGTCGGCCAAGTGCTCGGCGACGGGAAAATCCCCCGGCCGATAGCCCAAAACGGAAAATGCTTCCTGGAGATGCAACGGACAAGGATAATAAACGCCACAGCCGATTTGCTTGCGGCGCAGGTGCTCCATGAGCAGATCCCTGCGGTTTGCTTCGAGACAAAACAGGTGATACACATGTGTGACATCCTTTCCTTCTGGCCGGATGCGCATGCCTTCAATGCCGGCCAGTTTTTGACGATAGCGCTGAGCAAGCTTTCTTCTCCTTGCATTCCAGGCGTCAACGTGTTCCAGGAACACCAACAAGATGGCCGCATGAATTTCGTCCAGTCGGCTGTTATAACCGATGCGGCGGTGATAATATTTTGTAACGCTGCCGTGATGTCTCAACTGACGAATACGCTCGCCCCGCTCAGGATCAGCCAGGGTGACACACCCCCCATCTCCGACGGTTCCCAAATTTTTCGTCGGAAAAAAGGAAAAACAAGCCGCATCGGCCAGTGCACCGACAGGCTTTTGCTTATACGCCGCACCGAATGCCTGGCAGGCGTCTTCAATCACCCGCAAATTATTTTGCCGGGCAATGCGCATAATCGGGGCCATATCAGCCGGTTGACCAAACAAATGGACCGGGATGATCGCTTTCGTCTTCGATGTGACAGCGGAAGCGACGTGCCGAGGATCGATAGTGTACGTCCGCGGATCCACATCGACAAAGACCGGGGTGGCCCCGACTCTGGCAATGGCCTCGGCCGTAGCGAAAAACGAAAACGGCGTTGTAATGACTTCGTCACCGGGACCAACCTCAAAAGCCTCCAAGGCCAAGACGAGCGCATCCGTCCCGTTGGCCACGGTGACAACATCCCCGACATTCAATCGGTCTGTCAACCGCTTTTCCAACGTTTGCACGTTCGGTCCTAAGATGTATTGGCCGCTGGCCAACACGTCCTCAATGGCCGTCCTGACAGGCTTTTGAACGGCCCGGATGGTTCTGGGTATATCGACAAGAGGGATCATGTCTTGGGTCACACTCCTTTGGTGGACAACATACTTTCCAGCTGGGGCCAAATGCGTCGCAAACGATGTGCCAGTTGATGCTCCTTGAGCACCTTACGCCGCGCTTTTTGACCGATCTTCACACACAACTGCGGCCGGGCTAAATAATACTGGACGAGCTCGAGGGTTTCCTCCGGACTGTCCGTTAGAATGATTTCTTCCCCATCAATAAACAGGCGTGATAACTCCTCGGTCCGGCTGGCCAACATGCATCCTCCTGAACCCAAAATTTCAAACGTTCGCTGCGTCACTTGATCGGGCGCATTTTGAACCCCGAGGACGATATGGGACGCATGGTAGATCTGCGGGGTCCGCTTATAGGCCAGATAGCCGTGCAACCAATCGTCGGGAATGCTGATGCCGAATGCCTGTTGAAGGAGAGCGGCGCTCTCCTTCCAACCAAATCCCCATATATCCACCCGCTGTTGATGTTTGACGAGCGGAACCAGCAGATGTTCAAAACTCGTATAGCGATAGGTTCGCTGTTCCAAATGAGTGGTGCCCACGAAAGAAAGGGGATATCGGACGTGCTGTTGCCTTGATCTTGGGAGAAACAAGCGCGGATTCAAGCCAAAATTTAATGCATTGGCCGCAATCCCCAGCCGTTCGTAACTGTGGACGCACTCGGGATGAATCGTCCACACCAGATCGGGGCATATGCGTTGAACGAACGGAACAGACCAGTGCTGATGATGAATTTTATCCTCGGTCGCCCAATAAATATGGAACAAACCGTATTTCCGGCAAAGTTGGGGAAGGTCATCCGGAAATGACGAGCGCAGCGGAATATCACAACCGACGGTCAGCAATATGTCCGGTTGAAAATAAGCCAAACCCGCTTCGATTTCCTCCGGCATCCATGAAGATTGATAGAAAACACGATGCCCCAGCTGGCTTAAAACATCGCCCAAACTGTTTAAATAACAAGAACGATGATCGAGGAAAAAAATTTTATACGTTTTCACACCATATGTCCCTCCCTTTCGAGTTGTCACTTTCCAGTTGAATGCATTCATGGATCGTCTCGACACCTTCGGCTAACTTATCCCTGCGGCGCAGATCATCAACCAACTTCAGGCGGGGACCTAAGACAGACTGCGCCCAGGCCAGTGCCTCCAGATGATCGCCCAGAATGAGTGCTTCCACTTCATTCCCCGTATGGATGTTGTTTGCTTTCTGTTTGTTTCGTTGGAGGACGTTCGGCCCCTGAATATGTTCGATTTTCAATCCCGATAATGCCGCAATGGCTTGGGCTTTCGGCGGGACCGCCAAATGCTCATAACCGATTTTGGCCACGGCTTCTTTGGTCATCGCATGAGGAACGGCCGTCAAGGAGGAATATTTCAGCCTGGACATCGCCAGCGTACGATTCAAAAACGCTTTGGCCATGCTCACATAGTCAATCATGGCCGAGCTTTTTAAATAAGGCCGTATGTTATTGAGTACAAGATCAGCCTCGCTGCAGGCCAGGATAAAAGGCTTTAACTCTTCAGCCGTAAAAACGATGTCCCCATCCAGAAACAACAGGATGTCACCGGCCGCTTCCCTCGCTCCAATCGCCCGGCCTACATCATGTCCCAAGCGCTGATTAAAAAAAATGCCTTTGACTTCATGTTCCGTACAAATGGACCGGGTGCGATCAGAAGAACCGTTTTCGACAACGATAATCTCAAGCGGCTGTAGAGCCTGCACTTGTTTCAGTAAAGGCCCGAGTGTTGCTTCTTCATTAAAGGCGGAAATGATGACCGAACAAGATTGTATCGCGTCGCCCGGCGGATTTGTTGGTGGTTTCGGCTTGACCAAACAATCACTGATCTGCTGGACCATCTGCATATATTTCCTACTCCAAGTCGGGGCGGCCCATTCCCTCAGTCTGTTCCCGTCCTGAAAACCGGATCTGACTCCCTTTGTTTGCATCACGTAAGCGAGGGCTTCGGCATGATCGCCGATAATCAGCTGTTTGAGTCTCCGCCTGTGCTTCCGCTTTCTGTTTTTTCTTTTATTGTGTTTGGCGACGTTGATCTTGCGGAACTTTTTCACGGTCAGACCAGATAAGACGGCCTTGCTCAAAGCTTTGGGCGGAACGCTTAACAAGGTGTAACCGATCGTCTCCAGCGCCCTTCGGCTCAGGGCGTGTGGAACGGCGGTCAGCGAACTGCCCCCAAGATCTGCTCTTCCCAAACAGCGGTTGAGTAACCTTTTGGCCTGGGATGTCGAATGAATGCGCTTTTTGGACCGATAGCCGTTATATCCATTGAGAACGACATCGTTGCCTTTGATGACTTCCAGACAAAAAGCTCTCAATTTGGCCGCGGGAAGGACAAAGTCGCCGTCAATGAATAAGATGACATCCCCTTTGGCATGCTTTGCTCCGATCGCCCGGCCAACGTCATAGCCGAGCGTTTCTTTGATGGCCAGCACCTTGGCTCCCTCCGCTTGAGCCACTTGTTCCGAACGGTCGACACACCCGTTACAAACGGCAATAATTTCTGTGCGCTTGGATATTTTTTGGGCTTCACGAATGACGTGACCTAATGTGCTGTACTCATTACTCGCCGGAATGACCACCGAGACAAGCGCCTTGTCCAATAAACTTTGTACAGCACGATGACGATCATCCTTGTGCATGGGGGACAACACCTTTAAAAATGGCCATTCGAGATCACCTTTTTTAACATATTATTTTTGGCTTAAAATGGAACGGCACTTATCCAGCGCCTTCTTTAGAACGCCTTCATCGTTTTCGTAATCATCTATCAAGCGTCGAGCCGTTAAATCCCATGAATGATGTTGAAGCACGTGTTCCCGGGCATTTTGCCCCATTTGCTCCCTTTTTTCAGGGTCGGACAACAGTTCTCTCAGCGCTCCGGCCAACTGATCGACGTGCCGTTCTTTAGGAACGAGAATCCCGGTACGCTGATCGACAATCACTTCAGGTATCCCTCCTGTACGGGTGGCAATGACGGGCAGCCCGCTGGCCATCGCTTCAAGATTGACCAGGCCAAAAGCTTCCTTATCCAGGGAGGGACAAACGAACAGATCGCTCAGTCGATACCAGTCGGGCAGGAGCTGATGGGAGACGTGCGGTTGAAAAAAAACGGTGTCCGGCATCGAAGACACGAGCCGCTGCACTTTGCGCACATAAGCGCTTTGTTTGTTTTTACCGTAACGGCTGGAGCCGATAATCATTAGTTTTGCCTGCGGAAAATCTCCTCGGATTTGCTGCATCGCTTGCAGGAGATGGTGAACGCCTTTCATTTTCAGCAAGCGCCCGACATAAAGAATCACCGTTTTGTCTTTTAAAAGGTGCAACCATTCACTTTGCATGGGAGAAACATTTTGTGCGGGGAGGGCGTCTACCACTGCTTGCTGCGGAGGGTGCGCAGGAGTAAAATAAGCGGCATTCACCCCTAAATGATTGACCAAGATTTTGGCATCTAGATCCGGGAAACGGTCCAGCACATAGTTTTTCAAAAAATGACTGTTGACGACAATTCTCATACACTGACGGAACGCTTTTTTTAATGTTTCGTGTTTGATGCGTTTGGGGGATATATACTTCACGGAATGGAGCACCAGCCATATCTGGGCTTGAGGCAGTACTTGTTTGATGTGCGACACGATCCGGGGTCGATTTTCCACTTGAAAGTATGTTGAAGGATACTGCTTAATATACTCTGTCAATTGCGATCTGTAAGCTTTCCTGGAGGAAGCGTCCAGTTGCACAAATTTCAACCGCTCAGACGGAAAAGAGACGCGGGGCACAAAAGGAATTTGCTCCAGAGAAGGCGCCGTGTTCGGACGTTTGCGGCCAATAACGGTCACATCGAACGCTTGTGCCAAATAAGGAAGAAGATTCATAATGCAAATCTCGACAGAGCTGGAAATGGTTGATGGAATGGGGTATGTTCCGGGTGTCACAATCGTTAAGGTTGGCATGATGGATCCACCATTCCCTCCAACCTGTTCCACCACATCCGATGCTGACAGCACTTTCGATACGGACTGCATATCGGTACTGACAGCACTTTCGATACGGACTGCATATCCGGTACTGACAGCACT
>CALBTX010000164.1 GCA_937967685.1 uncultured Bacillaceae bacterium
ACCGACGCGGGGCACCTTCGCGCAACACACAGGCCATTTTCACATGACCCCCTCCTTTTCCGGAGGGCAAAAAGAGGTGATAGACGGGGTGAGATAAATGCCGAATAAAAAAGAATTGACAAAAGATGACAAGATCAAGAAAGAGGTTCGGCGATTAAAACGGATTTACAAAGATTTGGAAGGAAAAAAGAAACAGGTTGTCGATGGCCTGATCAATGAGGCGGCCTATATGAAGGCTACGCTGGAAGAACTGAAAGTCATGATCGACGAAAAAGGCCCGATTGACGAGATGTCGCAGGGATCATATTCGATCCTGCGAGAACATCCAGCAGTAAAGACCTACAACACCATGATCCAACGTTACACGACGGTGATCAAACAGCTTGCCGACTTGTTGCCAAAAGAATTGCCGAAGGAGGATGACGACGGCTTCGAGTCGTTCGTGAGCGAACGTGATTAAGTATCCGCTTGATTACAACCCGATCCTCGAATACTGGCAGAAGATCGAAAGCGGCGAGGAGATCGTTTCCGACAAGGTGCGGAGGGTGTATAAAAAATTGGTCTCCGATCTGAACGATGAGAACAGCGAATGGGAATACAACCCGAAACGGGCCAACCACGCCATTGAGTTCATCGAGAACTTTTGCAAGCATAGCAAGGGCAAGATGGGTGGCAAGCCGTTTTTACTGGAATTGTGGCAGAAAGCGCTGGTAGCCGCGCTGTTCGGCTTCGTTCACAAGATCGATGGAACGCGGAAGTACCGGGAACTTATCCTCATCATTGCCCGGAAAAACGGGAAGTCGACCCTTGGTTCAGCGATTGCCTTATATATGCTTGTGGCCGATGGAGAAGCGGGGCCGGAGGTCGTATCAGCAGCCACAAAGAAAGACCAGGCCAAAATCATCTGGTCGGAGTCCAAGCGCATGGTGAAGAAATCCCCTGTCCTGCGGAAGCGAGTGAAAACCCTTGTCCATGAGTTGATCAGCGAGTTTAACGACGGCACATTCAAGCCGCTGTCCAGCGACAGCAACACCCTGGACGGTCTCAACGTCCACTGTGCGCTCATTGACGAGCTCCACGCCATCGAGGACAAAAACCTGTACGACGTGATCGTGGACGGCATGTCAGCGCGGGAACAGCCGCTATCGATCATCACGACGACGGCAGGACCCGTCCGGGAAGGAATCTTTGACATCAAATATGATGAAGCCGAGCGCATCATCAACGGATACGACGATCCGGACGGCTACAAAGATGAGCGGGTTCTGCCGCTCATCTACGAGTTGGACAAGCGGGAAGAATGGGCCGATGAGCGCTGTTGGAAGAAAGCCAACCCCGGACTGGGAACAGTCAAAAGCATTGACCAGTTGCGGCAGAAGGTGAAGAAGGCACAGGCTAATCCTTTGTTGGTGAAGAACCTGCTGACAAAGGATTTTAACGTTCGGGAGACCACATCCGAGGCGTGGCTCACGTTCGAGCAGATCAACAATACGGAGACGTTCGACATCGCGACGCTCCAACCCCGATATGGCATTGGCGGTGTGGACCTTTCAAGTACCACCGACCTAACCGCGGCCTGTGTTTTGTTCATGCTCCCGGGAAACGACAAAATCTATTTCGATCATATGTACTGGCTGGCGGAGGAGCTGCTTGAAAAGCGGACCAAGGAGGACAAAATCCCGTATGACATCTGGCACGAACAGGGGCTATTGAGGACATGCCCGGGGAACAGTGTCCACCCCAAGTATGTGACCGAGTGGTTCTTGGAAGTGATGAACGACAAAGGGATTTACCTGCCGTGGATCGGGTACGACAGTTGGAGCGCAAAGTATTGGGTTGAAGAGATGGAAGGGTATTTCGGCAAAGAAGCCATGATCCCGGTGATTCAGGGCAAGAAGACATTATCGGCACCGATGAAAAAGCTGGGCGCTGATTTAGAAAGCAAGAAAGTCGTCTACAACAACAACCCGATCACCAAATGGTGCCTGACCAATACCTCGATTGACGAGGACAAAAACGGAAACATCCAGCCAATCAAAAGCAATTCGCGACGCCGCATCGACGGATTGGCGGCCATGCTGAACGCCTATGTGGTGCTTCAACAAAAGCTGAACGACTATCTCAACATGATTTAAAGGGGGTGATCGATTGGGTTTTTGGAGCCGTCTTTTCCGCTTTCGGAATCGGATTCCAGAACAGCAAAGCGTGAGGGTTGAATTGATCACCGAACGGGGGAACGGCTTTTATTCGTGGCACGGGGATCTGTACCGGTCGGACATCGTTCGGTCCTGTATCCGACCCACGGCCAAAGCCATCGGCAAGCTGGCGGCCAAACATATCCGGGAAGGGCCGAATGGTGTACAGGTTAACCCGGAGCCATACATGCGGTTTCTCCTTGAAGAACCAAACCCGTTCATGAGCGGCCAGATGTTGCAGGAGAAGCTGGCCACGCAACTCAAACTCAACAACAACGCGTTTGCCTTGATCATCCGGGATGAGTTTGGCTATCCAACGCAGATTTACCCGATTCCATGCACGGCGGTTGAAGCGATTTATGACGCATCCGGAGAGTTGAACCTCAAGTTCACGCTACGCAATGGAAAACAGGCGCAGTTCCCGTATCGCGACATCATCCATCTCAGGCAAGACTTCCACCAAAACGACGTGTTTGGGGACAGTCCGGCGGAAGCGATCACGTCGCTGATGGAGATCGTGAACACCACGGACCAGGGCGTGGTGAAGGCCATCCAGAACAGTAACGTTATCAAATGGCTGCTCAAGTTTAAGCAGGTGCTCAGGCCGGAGGACATCAAGAAACACGTCGATGATTTTGTCAAAAACTATCTCTCGATCAACAGCGAAACGGGAGGCGCGGCGGCGGCTGACGCCAAATATGATGTCGAGCAAGTCAAGCCGGAAAGCTATGTGCCGAATGCAGCGCAAATGGACCGAACGCTGCAGCGGGTATATAGCTTTTTTAATACCAACGAAAAGATCGCCCAATCCAAATTCACCGAGGATGAATGGGTGTCTTTTTACGAGTCCGAGATCGAGCCATTGGCGATCCAGATGAGTCACGAGTTTACCCGTAAGCTGTTCAGCCGGAAGGAACGGTCTTTCGGGAACAGGATCATCTTTGAAGCGTCTAACCTGCAGTATGCCAGCATGAGGACCAAATTGGGACTGGTGCAGATGGTTGACCGCGGGGCCATGACACCGAACGAATGGCGAAAGATCCTGAACATGGGTCCGATTGAAGGCGGCGACCAGCCGATCCGCCGTTTGGATACCGCGGCAGTACCCAGTGAAGGAGGTGATGGCATGGATGAGGGGCAAAGCGAAGGACAATCTGAGCAGCCTGCTGCAGATCAAAAACCAAACCGAAACCAGCGCTGACCTCTATTTCTACGGGGACATCGTGAGTAGCTGGTGGGGGGCATGGGACGATACAGACCAGTATCCCAGCGCCGTCCGTGATTTCCTGAAAAACGCCGAGGGAAAAGACCTGAACATCTATATCAACAGCGGCGGCGGGGCTGTGTTTGCCGGCATGGCCATTTACAACATGCTCAAACGGCACAACGGCTTTAAAACTGTCTATGTGGATGGCGTGGCGGCATCCATCGCCTCCGTCATTGCGCTGGCCGGTGATCGGATCATCATCCCGTCCAATGCGTATCTGATGATCCACAAACCGTGGACCATTGCGGTCGGGAACGCGGATGATCTGCTGAATATGATAGAGATGCTAGATAAAGTCGAGGAAGGAATCATCAACGTCTATGCCGATCATCTGGCGGACGGCGTGGACATTGAAACGATTAAGGAGATGGTGGCCAAAGAGACATGGATGACCGGCGATGAAGCCGCACGATATTTTAACGTGGAAGTGGGGCCGCCCTTGGAGGCGGTTGCTTACAGTGGGGAGATGCTGGATAAGTTCCGGAATGCGCCGCAACAACTGAAAGATGCAAAGAAAAAGAGTCTTGCCGTATACCGGGCAAGGCTCAATTTGTTGAAACTCAAAGGGGGTACAATCGATGAATAAAAAGGAGTATTTGGAAAAGCGTAAAGCACTTTTGGAACAAGCTGAAGCGCTTTTGAAAGAAGGCAAGTTGAAAGAGTTTGAGGCCAAAGAACAGGAGATTAAGGACCTGGACGAAAAGTTTGAGGCATACGCCAAAGCGCAAGCCAATATGAACGCTTTGAAAGAGAGAAAAGTGGTGGATATGGTGGTGGACATGACGAAACAACAAGACGGCACGGTGGCCTCTACGAAGCCTGTCGAGGCCAAGGATGAGAAACAGGTGTATCTCCGGGCCTGGGCCAAGGACATGATGGGGCAGCCGCTGACCGAAGAAGAGCGTGTCGTGTTTGACAAGTTCAATGCGGATGTCAAGAACGCTGTGCAAACCACGAACGAGCACGCCGTGGTGATTCCGGAAACGGTTCGCGACGGCATTTGGAGAGAGGCCGGCGAGCTGTACCCGATTCTTGGGGACGTGAGTATGACCTTTGTTCCCGGCGATTTGACCATCATCAAAGAGGTGAACAGCGGTACGGATGCGGAGTGGTATGATGAGCAAACCGCTGTTACCGATGGCGATTTCCAACTGGCTGAGTTGAACCTCACTGGTTGCGAGCTGGCGAAGGCTATCCCGGTCAGTTGGAAACTCCGCAAAATGTCCATTGATGCGTTTATTGCCTACATCCAAACCCTGCTTGCTGAAAAAATGGGTGCCGCATTAGCAAAAGCAATTGTCAGCGGTCAGGGTAAACCTGGGCCGAGCGACCCGTGGAAACCGCAGCCACGGGGGATCGTCACGGCGATCAAGGCTGAAGCTGGAACTCCCCAAATTATCACTTATGACCCGAATGCGGAAACTCCCGATCCGCTGACCTACGATAAGCTGGCTCAAGCGATGGGGTTGATTAAATCCGCATACAAGACCGGCGCGGCAATATATGCGAAAAGTTCCGTGATCTGGGGAACCTTGGCTTTGATCAAAGACAACAATGGTCGCCCACTGTTTGTCCCTGACGTGACGACCGGCGGTGTAGGGCGGATCTTTGGGGTTCCGGTTAAAGAAGAGGACAGCGTTCCTGATGGTGATATCCTGATTGGGAACGTTGACCGCGGTTATGCCATGAACGTCAACGAAAACATGACCATCTATACGGAGGATCATGTGAAACAGCGCTATACCGACTATATGGGTTATGCGCTGGTTGACGGGGATGTGCTCACTACGAAAGCGTTTGCCTACATTGAGAAAATTTCTGCTGCTTAATCACCTGAGTAAAGGGCCGGGCCAATCGGTTCGGCCCTTACTCTTTGGGAGTGATGACAGTGTTCACGGGTAAGGTGATCAAGAAATTCATCGACAAGCACACCCGGAAACGTTATGAGGCCGGGCAGGAATACCGACACAAAGATGAAAAGCGCTTGCAGGAACTCAGCAAACTGGGCTTTGTCGAGTACGAAAGCAGTGATAAAAAGCCCAAAAAGAAATCTAGAGTCAAGTCTAAAAAGTAGGTGGCCGTAAATGGCGCTGATTGACGATGTAAAACTGTCGCTCCGGGTGTCAGTGCCCGATTTTGATGCTGAGATCCAGGATTTGATCGACAGCGCAAAAGCCGATTTGCAACTTTCCGGGGTGG
>CALBTX010000165.1 GCA_937967685.1 uncultured Bacillaceae bacterium
TACAGTAATACCAAAGTACCACTACAGTATCGCCAAAGCATCATTAAAGCATCATCACAGTTTCATCGACGTTGACGCCCATCATGTTTGTTTCACCTCAAACGAATTTTAAACTTTCCGCAAAAACAGGAGGACCGTGTGATGCAGAAATATGCCTTTCTTTTTTTAGTCATGTTGGGGGCCGCACTGATAACGTTCGGATGCAATCAGGCTGATGAACAAGGAACCGAAAATGGCGGTCAATCGGAAGAACTCATCACCACCGCGGAGGCATTTATTCAGTTGCTGGCCGAAGGCCAATATGACGAGGCCGCCCAATTTTTTGATGACACCATGCAGGAGGAGCTGCCGCCTTCTCAGCTGGAGGATTTGTGGGGTACGCTGCGTGAACAAGCCGGCGAATACAAAGATCTAGCCTATGATTCCACTGAACAGGCGGATGGCTACCGCATTGTTGTCTTGAATGGATCGTTCGCTTCTGCGGATGTCGTATTTCGTGTCACTTTTGATGACGAAGCACAGATTGCCGGCTTCTTTATCCACTAGAAACACACTTGGACCGTCGTCATGATCATTCACCGGGGTAATCAGCATAATCCTTCAAGGAATCGTCAAGGATAACTAAGAACCAAGAGGACTTGAAACGAAGGGGACTTGAGGATGAATCATCACGTCATTAAAGTATTAAATCAATTCCTTGAAGGAAATTACATGGCCATTCACGCCTATGATCAATACATGCAACACATCAATGATCATGAGATGAAGCACATCCTCCAAACCATCCAGCAACATCATCAACAACATGCCTCAAGGATTGCGGAGAGAATCCAAAATCTTGGTGGTACACCTGTTAATGATGTAGGGCTGAAAGGCAAAATGATCCTATTTTTAAATCGTCTTCGGTCAACAAAAGAGCCCATCTCCATTTTGAAAGATGCCTTAATTGGCGAGGATAGAGGCATTCGGATGTCTCAGAAACTTGTTGAAGGTGATTTGGATCAAGAAAGTTTAACCTTAGTGAATGATATTTTGAGTCGCGACGAAAAACATGTGCAATTACTGAATCAATTGATTCACCAAAGGAAATAGCTGAAAGCCGTCGGTCATTTGGAGAACAGCCACGAGACACCGTATTGATCCTTTAACCAGCCGCACCTCATGCGGTTATCAATTCTCTTCATCAGCAACGTATGTTGACACGTGCCAATTCATGCCAAAACGGTCTGGATATCACTCATACTTCAATGACGTAAGTCGTTAATTCTTTGATCTTGCCGTCGTTATGCTTGTCTAAAGTATAAATGTCACAGAATGCGTAAGTTTTCAGTTCGCCTGCAGAATCGAACATCTTCATCGTTCCCTCAATCACAGCATGGAGTCCATGGATGATGATGCGGGTCGTATGATATTCTTCAGGTATCACTCCTCGCATGGGTTCCATTTTTTGAGTGAAAGCTTCCTTTCCTCGAATCACCGCATAACCTGTCTCTTTCATTTCAATGTCATCTGCCACATGCTCTAGTAAAAAATCCAGATCCCCTCTGGCGAAAGCTTCATTAATTAGTTCGAAAAATTCCCTGTTTTGTGACATATTAATCACTCCTTTCTATTGTTAATATGAGCAGGACCGCTTATATTCAATATGAGCAGGCCCACAGCTAGATATATTTTAACAATGTAGATGACTGACCATTTCTTATCGATTGCTGTTTTGCAAATTCGCTGCAAAAATGGGGTCAAGGCTTATATTTTATTTTCCAGGTATCAGTTGCGATGCAATGTTTAAGCGGTTTCAGCCGTTGATCACAACGATGATGGTCACAATGTTAATATATTGTTTCTCAGTAAAATGTTTGCGAACTCGCTCATACAGGTCATCCGGAACACCATTTGACGAGCTGATTGTCACTGCTTCTGTTAATTCGAGTGCTGCCCTTTAAGCATCAGAATGGAATGGTGACTCACGCCAAGCACTCAAACAGTAAATTCTTTGCCAGTTTCCCCATTAGCCCGGGCATCCTTTGTGTGCATATCCAAGCAGAATGCACAGCCATTTAATTGAGACGCACGAATTTTAATCAGAGAAGCAAAATAGAAAGAATGTGATCAAATTGGAATTTTGGTAGGAACTATGCTGAGAGGGGGTCATAGACATATAAAAAAATCCCTTGTTGCACAAGGGATTGCGTGTGTTATGTATGGTGACTCGGACTGGGCTCGAACCAGCGACCCCCACCCTGTCAAGATGGTGCTCTCCCGACTGAGCTACCGAGTCACATTGTCAATTTCAAAAGGGTATGGCATGGCGTCCTTCTCTGCAGTGCCGAAATATATTCTAGCACAGCTCACTGGGCATGTCAAACTGAAAATGAGGTTTATCAGTATGGTTATTATACTACAACTCAGTTTGTTTACATGGGATGAAATGGAAGAATTAGAGTCTGGGAAAACGATTACCGTATATAAGTGCATCAATTTTATAAAAAAAGTTGATTTTCCCTTCATTTTAGTATACCGTTTATGACGTTGTTAACATATATTCACGCATACCATCAAATATTCACGCATGCCATCCAAACGCCAGCATTATGGGGTTTCTATTTTAGGAGGGAGAAATTTGGAGCCGCATTTACAAGCGACAAAACTGAACAAGTATTTTAAAGACCAGCACGTGCTGAAGGATGTCTCCTTTGAAGTCCACAGAGGGGAAATTCTCGGTATCGTGGGACCTAACGGAGCAGGAAAATCGACGACGATACGCAGTATCTTGGGGATTTTCTACCCTGACAGCGGAACCATCACATTTGAAGGGAAAGTCTCCCGACATATTCCTCAGCACAAACTGGGCTATTTGCCCGAAGAAAGAGGATTGTACAGAAACGAGCGAGTGATGGATATTTTACTGTACTTGGCCGATTTGAAAAATTATCCGCAGGATAAAGCGAAAGCAAGGGCGGAATATTATTTGCAAAAATTTGGACTTGAGGGGAAGGAAAAGTCCAAAATCGAAGAACTGTCCAAAGGAATGGCGCAGAAAGTACAGTTTATATCTTCGGTGATACATGAACCGTCATTTATCGTTCTGGATGAACCGTTTTCAGGGCTGGACCCGGTCAGCCAGGATGTCTTTAAGCAAGAAATCCGCAATCTGCGCAATAGCGGAGCGTCGATCCTTTTGTCTTCTCATCAAATGAATTTTGTGGAAGAGATTTGTGACCGATTGTTTCTGATGAACAAAGGCCGGCGTTTGTTGTACGGAACAATGGAAGAAATAAAGGCGTCCTATTCAGATTTCAAATGTACGATCAAGGGGGATAATCATCATTTGAATCTGGATCACATTGACGGGGTGAAGCATATTGAACGAAAGGAACGGGATACCGTATTATTGCTCGAAAAAGATGTTCAACCCATTGATGTGCTTCGACAGTTGCCGGAGGAAACGCATATCACTGAACTGCATGTAGACCGCATCTCATTGCATGACATATTTGTTTCGATTGCACAAGGAGGCGCCAGTGATGAAGAATAGTTGGAAAGTGGCCAAATGGGAGATCAGAAGGAACTTGAAAAATAAAACGTTTTTAGTATCTATTTTTTTAACACCTGTGCTTTTTCTTTTATTTGCCTTTTTGCCGAACGTGATCAGTTCCTTCGATTCCGGAGAAGAAGCGTATACGCTGCACGTCCAGGATGAGATCGGCATTTTTCCGCAACTTGAAGACAGTGTAACGCAAATGGGTGAACACATCGCCGTCCAGCAGATTGATGACAGTCCATCCATACTGGAAGAAATTAAAGAGGATAAAACTCAAGGCGTCCTCGTTCTCGATCAACAGGCACTGAGTGAACATCGTGTCACGTTGTATCAAGGTGGAGAAGAATCTCCAAATATTGATCTGCAACATTTGCAAGCGGTGATCAATCATTTATTTCAGCAACATACTCTCACTGAACTTGGGGTCAGCGCTGAAGATGTCGCTATGGTGCAGCGTGAAGTCATGCTTGAACAGCAGAATCTTGTAGAAGATACGGCCGATCCGATGGCCCGCATCATACCCGGTGCGTTCGCCGGCATCATCTTGTTTGGTGTGGTCATGTCCGGAATGACGACATTCACCAGCTCAACCCAAGAAAAGAAAGATAAGATCTCCGAAATTTTGCTTTCATCCGTCAGTTCTACGGATTTAATGCAAGGTAAAATATGGGGCTATTTTATTTTGGGTATCGTTCAGGTGTTTGTTTGGTTAGCTTTCGGGATACCAACCGCTCAGATCTACTTTGACATACCGGTTACTGACTATTTGTTTGAACCCAAACTGTTGCTTTTATTGGTTTATGCCATTGGTGGATATTTGCTGTTTTCTTCTATTTTCGTTGCTATTGGAGCGACGTTGGATGATATGAACACGGCTGGGAACTTTGTCGGCTTCATCTTCATGCTGCCTTTCCTTCCGCTGGTGTTTATCGGTTCAATTATCGGCAACCCTAACGGGATCATAGCCCAAATCGTTTCCTACATTCCCATTACGACACCGTCCGTCATGGTCATGAGATTGACTTTTTCCAATGACATCCCCATTTTGGAAATTATCCTGACCTTGGCATTGTTAGTAGTCAGTATTTGGGCTGCGATGAAATTGGCCGGTAAAGTGTATCGGACCGGGATGCTTATTTATGGCAAAAACGCAACCCCCCAGGAGATCATCAAATGGCTGCGGGAGTAGAAATTGAGATGTGTGACCACTTCGCAGACAAGGTGAATTGAACGCATTCTGCGAAATGGACAAAAGAACGGGCTATTCAACTAGACATTGACCACACAAATAGACATTGGCCAAAGAGGATAGGACAGATCAAGACCTGATGACGTTAATATCCTGCAGTGCCTTTTGCAAATCGGTTGTCGTTTTCATCTCTTCATCAATTTCAACCCCGAGTTCGATCATCGTTTCGGCGATTTCGGCACTGATTCCTGTCAGGATGGCCTGGCAACCTAGCAGTTTGACACCTTTGACAATTTTAAACAGATGGCTGACAACAGCCGTATCAATATAAGGAACACCGGAAATATCAATAATCAGTTTTTCTGATTTTAATTCCTTCACTCGAAATAATGTTCTCTCACGAATTTTTTGAGCGCGATAAGTGTCAATATTTCCGATCAGAGGGAGGATGCAAACATTTTTTGCTAAAGGAATGACCGGTACGGATAAATCTTCTACCGTTTGTCGATGCGTCAGCAAGAGCTCGTCTTTATACTTAACATAATAAGCGGTGAAATGTTGTTCAGCCATATCCACCAGATCATTTACTTTTCGTTCTAAAGCAAAAAGATCTTGTATTTCTATGTCTTCTTCAACCTCTTCATAATATGTCTGAATGGCTTTCCAGATCATTTGGCGGGTCAAGTGAAACATTTCCAACATCATCGTAATGGAGATAT
>CALBTX010000166.1 GCA_937967685.1 uncultured Bacillaceae bacterium
ATTGTTGAGATCTTCCTTCTCCAAAATTTCCTTAGTTGTTGTGCCCTGCGGATGATTACCACCCGCTCCATTGATTAAAACATCACATCCGCCAAACGTCTCCAATATCCTTTGCTCTGCTTTCTTCACACTTTTTGGATCTAATACATCACAGGAAATGGCTATGGCTTCCCCGCCGGCATTCATAATCTCCCCGGCTACCTTTGCCCCGTTTTCCACTCGACGATTTAAAATGGCAATTTTCATTTTTTGCCTGCCAAGTTCTTTGGCCATGGCACTGCAAAGTACACCACTTCCTCCCGTTATAACGGCCACTTTTCCTTTAAGGTTTTCAATCATTGGCAACATTTCATCTCATTCCTTTCTACTGAGTGACTTTCTCCCGGATGAGTGTATCCCATATACCCCAAATATACATGATGCCTAAGGCACGATCATATAAACCGTAACCTGGCCTACAATCTTCATCCCAGATATGCCTGCCATGGTCAGGTCTTGCATATCCGGAAAAATTGATCTCACGGTATGCTTTAACAATCTCATATATGTCCAGCGTTCCATCTGCCGTACGATGGGAAGTTTCGATAAAGTCCCCGTTTTTGTAAACTTTAATATTGCGAATATGGGCAAAATGTATCCGATCTGAAAACACCCTGATCATTTCAGCAATATCATTTTGTGGATTAACACCCAAAGATCCGCTGCATAAGGTCAGTCCGTTATAAGGACTATCAACTAAGTCTAGCAATTTCTTTATATTGTGCGGATTGGTGATGATTCTTGGAAGTCCAAAGACTGAAAAAGGCGGGTCGTCCGGATGAATGGCCATTTTGACATCATATCGTTCGGCAACAGGAATGATCTGTTCCAGAAAATATTGTAAATGACACCACAAGTCCGATTCAGTGATATTTTTATATTTGTCAAACAAGGTAGACAAATATTGCAGTCTTTCCGGCTCCCATCCGGGGATGGTCAAATCAAAGCTTTGAGCGATTTGATGAACTAATTGATTGGGGTCAATGCTTTCGATTTTAGCCTTTTCAAAAAATAAAGATGTCGAACCGTCGGCATGTTCTTTGTATAAATCCGTTCTGACCCAATCAAAGACAGGCATAAAGTTGTAACATATCACTTTGACGCCAACCTTGGCTAAATTTTTGATGGTCTTAATATAATGATCAATGTACTTATCCCTGGTTGGCAGGCCGAGTTTTATGTCCTCATGAACATTTACACTTTCCACCACATCAATATTTAAACCATATCGGTCAGCCTGATTTTTCACTTCAAGGATTCTCTCAACAGGCCATTCTTCACCGGGAGGTATATCGTGAAGTCCCCAAGCAATGCCTGCGACACCGGGAATTTGTTTGATATATTTTAAAGATACTGTGTCATTCCCTTCTCCAAACCAGCGAAAGACCATTTGCATTCCGTCTGCACATCCTTCTGTTCTTATAAGTCTACTTCCAAATAACGGCATATATTATTGAAAGCTATGTCCTGTACAATGCGGCCCATCCAATCAAGCTCATCTGGTAGTTCACCGTTTTCTATCCACTTTCCAAAAATGTTGCATAAAATCCTTCGAAAATATTCATGCCTCGTATAGGAAAGCAGACTGCGCGAATCGGTCAACATACCAATAAAATTGGACAATACGCCTACGTTGGCATAGGCTTTCATTTGCTCTTCCATGCCATCTCGATGATCATTAAACCACCATGCTGTTCCAAACTGTATTTTTCCCCGGCGCCCCCCTTGAAAGTTGCCTGCCATGGACGCCAGCATGTAGTTATCTCGAGGATTTAAATTATATAAAATTGTTTTAGGTAAACTTTCCGTTTTTTCAAGTTCGTTTAATAATCGCGCTAAATCGGCGGCGTACGTAAAGTCGGCGATGGAATCATAACCGCTGTTTGGGCCAAGCTGTTCGACCATTCTTGTATTTGTATTTCGCAAACCACCGATATGAAGCTGCATGGCCCAACCTTTTTTGGCGTAAAGTTTGCCAAGAAAGAGTAACACCCCCGTTCGGAATTGAATGGCCTCATTTTCGGTCATTTCTTCTTGACGGATCGCTTTGTTAAATATGTTTCGGCAGCGATCCAAAGAAGTTTCAGCAAAAAAGGCGCCGTCCAATCCGTGATCAGATAGTCTGCAACCAACCTGATGGAAATGGTTGACTCTTGATTCCAAAGCCGCCAAAAATTCATCGTAAGTTGATATTTTGATTGCAGTGACCTTCGTTAATTCAGCTAACCAATCTCGAAATGAATCTCGTTCAATGTTCAAAGCCGCATCCGGTCTAAAAGTGGGTAAAACCTTGACATCAAAGGATTGATCTTCCTTAATCATTTGATGATATGCCAATGAGTCTACCGGGTCATCCGTCGTACAAAGGCCTTTCACATTAAATTGTTTGATGATCTCCCTCGCACTGAAACTTTCCTTTTGTATTTCTGCATTACATCTATGCCATATATGATCGGCATTTTGAGGATTTAGCACTTCACAAATTCCAAAACATCTTTTTAATTCTAAATGTGTCCAATGAAAAAGAGGGTTGCCTAATAAATGTGGAACCGTTTCAGCCCATTTAAAAAATTTCTCTTTATCACTTGTGTTTGTTCCGGTTATATATTCCTCTGGTACACCGTTCGCCCTCAGTACTCTCCATTTATAATGGTCTTCTTTTAGCCATACTTCGTAAATATTAGTAAACCGTCTGTCCTCAGCAATTTCTTTGGCTGTCAAATGACAATGATAATCAAATATCGGCATGTTTTTTGCGTAAACATGATATAATTTTTTAGCCGTTTCCGTTTCCAGTAAAAAGTCCTCGTCTAAAAAGCGTTTCACTGTGAACCTCCTCTTCACATTAATAAGTTGGGTAAAAACAAGGTGATTGACGGAACAAATACCAAAAGAATAAGCAGCACAATCACACCAATCAAGAAAGGAATTGACTCCTTGACATAATCTTCAATCGGCACCCCTGTTAAGGAGCATACGGTATACATCGTTACGCCAACCGGCGGCGTCATCCCTCCCATCGTGACGATTGTCATCATCAGAATCCCAAAATGTACGGGATCGACTCCGATTTGTTTAACGATAGGCAAAAAAATGGGTGTCAGCAATAGTACCAAGACCGTTGATTCGATAAACATGCCCGCCAGAACAAGAAAAAGGAGAATCAATAAAAGCAATAATGTTGAGTTGCTCGTGAGGCCGAGCAAAAATTCTGCCGCATTTTGTGGCAGTCTTTCGTATGTAATCAGGTAACCGAGAATGGAAGAAGCGGAGATAATTAATAGGATCGCTGCATTATCGACAACCGATTGTTCGATCGCTTTTTTGATTTTCTTCATATTCAACTCTTTATAGATAAAGGTCCCGATCACCAAGGCATATACGACGGCAAAAGCCCCAGCTTCCGATGCAGTAAAAACACCGAAGCGAATCCCCACAATTAAGATAACCGGGAAAAAGAGAGCCCAAATACTTTCCTTGAGAGAAATGAATATTTCTTTCACAGAAGATCTTTTTATGTCGATTTCTGCGTCATACCCTCTCTTCCTGGCGATCATGTAGGCCACAACCATCAAGAAACACATCATGAATATTCCTGGTATGATCCCCGCCAAAAACAGTTTCCCGATTGAAACCTCTCCCACATACCCATATAAAATGAGTCCGATACTCGGTGGGATGGTCGCAGTGATTAAAGCACTGATGGCAATGACTGATGCGGAGTATCCGCCGGAGTAACCTCTTTTAATCATTTGCTGACCGAGGATGCGGCTTTGCATGGCTGCATCGGCGTTAGCCGATCCGGAGATCCCGCCCATAATCGTACTTAAAACAATTGAAACATGAGCCAGACTGCCAACGAGATGGCCGATTAAAGCGTTGGCAAAGCGGATTAAACGCTTCGTTATCCCCGCGGAGTTCATTAAATTCCCGGCAAAGATAAAAAAGGGAACGGCTAATAGTGGAAAAGATTGGGTCCCGGCAACCATCCTTTGGGTGGCGATCGATAAAGGGAGTCCAGGTTCTTTAATGATTAAGGCAAGGCTGGCGATGCCAATGGCAAAAGCGACCGGCATATTCAAAAAGAGAAAGACGAAGAAGATGATGGCAACCATTAACATCAGGATATTTCACCTCTTTTCTCCATCTAATGTGCTCTTTTTAATGTGCTCTTTCTAATGTCCTCTTTGCAACTAATTTGAGGACGGCATCAATCGTAATATTTTCCTCCATATTTTAAAAATGATGGTGATTGCCATCATGATGCTGCCGATAGGGACCGAAAGCGTTATAAAAGAGTAGCTGATGGTGAGTGCTCCAATTTGCCTCACAAAATTTTCAATGCTTAGTAAGATCCCATATCTGACAAGAAATAATAGAAATACCAGCATAAAAATGAGAATTAAAATCTCGATGATATGCCTGATTTTATCAGGAAGCTTTTTCGTCAAAAAATCAATGCCGATATGCCGATCTTCTCTTAACGCGCGATTGGCGCCTAAAAATATGACCCAAACAAACAATAGCTGTGCCAATTCAACGGACCATGCGATGGGATGTCCAGCCCACCGCATGATCGAGGCAATGAAGACGAAGAATACGATCCCGATGAATAAAAAATTCGTGATAAATGTCTCAACAGATATATATTTTTCAATCATGTGTTTCAATTTGACCACTCGCTTTATTTGCCAAGAATGTCGTTGAATGCCTCTCTCAGTTCTTTATATCCTTCAAATTCTTCATAGACCGAATCGGTCGCCTCTTTAAAGAGATCGATATCCACCTCGTTGACTTCAACCCCCTCATCAATCATCATTTGTTCGTATTCAGCCAACGATTCTACTGTGTTTTCAGAAGCTGTTTCGCCATGTTTCACGGCCTCTTCATAAATGATGTCCTGATATTCATTTGGAAGGGCTTCCATCCATTGCGAACTTGTGACGATACCGGTAAGTAATTGAAAGTGCCTTGTTTTCGTAATATAGTCAATCACTTCGAACAGATTTGCGCCATATGTTGCCGGATGCTGTGCTTCTGTGGCATCAATAACCCCTTGTTGTAAACCAGGATATACTTCCGTCCAGGCCATGCCCGTGGGACTTGCTCCAAGTGCCTCCATCGTTTTCAAGGCGATGGGCGCATCAATCGTACGAATATTCAACCCCTTTAAATCATCGGGTTTTTCGATAAGTTTGTTTGTCAACATATGCCTTTCACCTTGATACCAATTGAATGACAAGACTTGCAAATTTTGTTCTTCGGCCAATCTGTCTTCCCAGGTTTTAAATAAATCCGACTGGACAACTTGATTGGCTTCATCGTAGTTATCAACAATATAAGGGGCTGACAGTATGCCTATTTCGGGCACCATGTCCGCCAAACGGCCTGAATCAACTAAAACGGCCACATTGGCCCCGGACTTAGCCTGTTCAACAAGATCATTATCTTCACCGAGGGAACCGCTTCCAAAAATCTCGATTTGGACATCACCATCCGTTTTTTCCCCGACTGCTTCACTGAATGCGACCAGGCCGTCATAAATCGGATCGCCATCAGTCAAGGCGGTCCCTAACTTTAGCGTAAATGTCTCCCCGTTATTTCCACTGCTTCCTTCATTTCCACTGCTTCCTTCGCTATCTGTACTGCTCGATTCCTGACCACACCCGGTGACAACCAGCAACAATAATCCCAAAATAATCGGCAACCTGATTTTTAAGCCCATAAGTAGACCACCCTCTCATTTTTATTTTTTTAAGTAATGATGATTATGATCTCTTCTTTTTGCGTCTGTAAACGAGCATCAGTCCAAGCTTTTAAACGCATCCATTGTGGGCCAATGGTTGTTTTGCTTCTTTTGGCACATTGAATCCTTGTCTCACCTCCGGAATATTTTCAATTCACTCATTTTAATAGTATATTACCATAATAGTATTCTTGTATGGTAGTATTTTTCCTCTTTTTTAAAAAATTTTTTGTATTTTAAAGCGTACATTGTTCTGAAGTCACGTACATATGTATGGATGGACACAATGATGAAACATTAATGAGTGCATTCCGTCTAATATACAGGATAAGAAAAAATGATGAGGTGTTCCAGATGAAAACAATGCATCTATGCTTACTGATCTCCATGCTGATTTTGCTCGTGGGATGTGGTCCCGGCTCTGGTGTTGAAGGGATGAATGGGCAAGGCCAAGGTGATGGATCGATGGAAAATACGAATGACTCTGAACCGGAGATTGTGGGCTATGTTGTTAAAAGCGAGGGTGGAAAGATGCTTGTAGTTAGTTCCGAGCCGCAAGATTTCAGTGCCACGGGCGGTTTGGAAGAATTCTACAATGCCGTTTGGGTCTCCGATGTTCAAGAAAAAGTTCATATCGGCGAAAAGGTGAAAGTTTGGTTTGAAGGCCCGATCCTTGAATCTTATCCGGCTCAAGCAACGGCTGAGAAAGTTTTGATTCTTCCCAGCACGCAACCGAAAGGAGCCGATTTAACCGAAGCACAGGCGATTGAGAAAGCATTGGACATGAAAGAGAACGGTGATGAGGGTGTCCTTGCCATCAAAGCGGTCCATTATGATCCGCAAACGGATAAATGGGAGATATTGATGATCGATACTTTTGAGTACGAAGAATACACGATTCA
>CALBTX010000167.1 GCA_937967685.1 uncultured Bacillaceae bacterium
GTTCGTGATGACCAACCTTTTGTTCTGACAATGTTCGTGATTACCAAGCTTCGGTTTCCAGCATCTCTTCGGCATTGCTGCTGTCTATGAGCTCGGTGGGCACCCAGACATTCTCTTCCACATCTTCACCGTTTAAGTAATCAACGGCTGTGCGCAACCCGTCTCCGAGCATGCTCGGCAATTGCAGCGACGTTCCGTAAATATTCCCCTCGATAATATGCTGAACAGTTGATTTCTGTCCGTCCATGCCGACGAGTACCAGCTCATCGGCCCGATTGGCGGCGCTTGCCGCTTGAAGAGCCCCCTCGATCATCATGTCATTGTGCGAAATGATCCCGTGTAATTCGGGATTGGATGTCAAAATGTCTTCGGCAACGTCCAAAGCCACCGTGGATGAAAATTCCCCGGTCAGACTCGTGACGATTTCCACTCTATCATCCGCTTCCAGGACGTTATGAATGCCCTGTCCCCGTTCGATAGCAGCTGATGACCCGGGGGTCCCTTCTAATTCGGCCACTTTCCAAGTTTCCACATCAGGATGACGTTCTTCCAGGCCCTCTAAAAATTGCTGGGCCGCCTTTTCCCCCATGTCCACATGGTTCGTACCAATGTGAGCCACCACTTCCACATCTTCTCCCTCAGCAGAGCGGTCCACGGTAAATACCGGTACGCCGTTTTCATTGGCGTACTTAATGGCCGGCACGGCCCCTTCTGTCGTGATGGGGATGACAACGATGGCATCAACACCGCGCGTCACCATGTCTTCCAAATCCTGATTTTGCTTGGACTGATTATCCTCGGCGTTGTAAAATGGAGCTTCAACGCCTAATTCATCGGCTGCTTCCTCCCATGATTTTTGGGCCGCTACAAAAAAAGTGAATTCCAGAGAAGGTACGGATGCCCCAATCAGCAGATCACCGTTGTCGGCATTCCCACTTGCAGCATTTCCTGCCGCGTTATTTTCGCCCGCATCATTCGTGCCGCTATTTCCTTCGGCGTTCGAACTGCTACCTTCTGAACATCCGACGAGCGCCAAGACAAATGCCACGGCAAGCATTAAAACGAAACATTTCCTTATCATGACGTTCCCCCTGCTTTCTAAAATTTTTGAATGACTGTCACCAAAAAATGTTATCAGTAACATTATTCAGAATTTTAATTTAAATATATCTACAAGTCAATACATTATGTCAAAATTATCTATAAATTCTAGCGATTGAGTCTAAAGTTCTATATTTGCAATAGAAACGATAAAATACCCGCTTACCGCTTAATAACCGCTTCATAAAATTCGCAAAAAGTGAATTCTAAAGGAGCAAATATTTTTTATTATTATGTTATAATATATTTATCCCATTATTCAGTTATTGAGAGTTACCGTTAACATTATTTTGCAGTGTAGCATGTTGGAAAGGAAGACAATTATGGTGACGATTCGTGATATCGCCAAAAAAGCCGGGGTATCTGCCATGACGGTTTCCCGAGTGATCAACCAGTCGGGAAACATTAAAGAATCAACAAGAAAAAAGGTTGAAAAAGTCATTCAAGAAATGAACTATATTCCGAATTCAGCGGCGAGAAGCTTAACTTCTAAAGAAACGAAAATTTTGGGGCTGTTAATCACTGATATTACAAACCCTTTGTTTACCCATGTGGCTCGAGGCGCAGAGGACAAAGCGCGGGAAATGGGATACCGTTTACTATTGAGCAACACAGACGGGGATCTGCACAAAGAAGCGGACTACTTAAAATTCTTTTTATCTACACCCGTCGACGGCATATTATTTGAAGCATGCAATGATCGTTCAAAAGAAAACTTAAATCTATTAATCGAACACGATATTCCCTTCGTCTTACTGGACCGCAGCGTCCCTGGGATACACACCGATCAAGTGATCTTAGACAACAGAAAAGGAACGTTCGAGTTGATGGAACATTTGATTAAGCAAGGGCATAAAAAAATCGCCTTGTTGCAAGGCCCTGCGGATATTTCAACCGCCCGCTCAAGACATGAGGCGTACATGAAGGCCATGGAGAAACATGCACTGGACATTAATCCTCATTTAATGTTAGCAGGCGACTTCACTCAAAACGGTGGATTTCAAGCCGTTTTAAGATTATTGTCTTTGCCTGACGATGAATTTCCAACCGCTATTTTTGCCGCCAACATTTTTCTGGCGATCGGAGCCATCAAATGCTTAAGAAATCAAGGCTATCACATACCAGATGATGTAGCCGTCGTTTGTTTTGACGATGTCGATCCCTTTACAGATTTAGATCCTTTTCTGACAGTGGCCGCTCAACCGGCCTATCAATTTGGATATATTGGCGCACAGTTGTTAATCGAAAGAATCGAGAACAAAGCGCCGCAAAAACCGCGGGAAGTGATTTTAGCCCCTGAGATTATTATTAGAAAATCTTCTTTGGCACCGGTCAGAAATGTGAATTAACGGGCACTGTATTTTTTTTGCATAAAATGTTTTGGGGATACTCCTTCTATATTCTTAAACAGCTTTGTAAAATATTTCGGATCCTTAAAACCGACTTTTTCAGCCACTTCAAACACCTTAAGATCAATTTGCATGAACAATTGCTTCGCTTTTTCAATTCTCAAATGGTTGACATAGTCTGTAAAACTTTGTCCCGTCATTTTCTTGAAAGTTGTGCTGAGATAGCATTTGCTTAGGCCGACATGCCGGGAGAGTTCATCAAGAGTGATTTCACGGTTGTAATTCTTTTCAATATATTTTAAGGCATTGCGGATTATATGGTTAGGCCCAGCAATCAACATGGATTGATGTTTTTCCAGCTCATCGATCCCATCGTACAGCCATTGGATTAACTGCTCAAACGTGCGTTTCTCCTTGGCTTTGTCAATATAATCGAATTTATTTTTCCCCCAAGGTTTGATCAACGGATGATTGACGGACAGTTCATTAACAATGATGACGATCATTTCAATGACCAGCAGTTTAACGGACTGAACACTGCAAGACTGGCGACTGACCATCTGAAAAACGGCCTGACATTTTTCTTTTAGTGCAAACCAATCCCTGGCGATGATCTTTTCTTTGATTTTGTTCCAGTCAACTTTCTCAATCAGATTGGCGGAACGAGGTTTGGGAACATCCTTAACATCCACCAAAAAATCAAATCCGTGATAAAAGGTGTAAAATTGCCCGACTTGGGATATTTTCCTATATTTTTTGGGAAGTTCGCCAATACCTTCTGCTGAATCGTAATATACATTGACATGACCAATTTTGCTTAAACGGGAGAAGCATTCATGCGTGATCATCTGCTCCCAGGCATATATTTTATATTGGCTGTTTTCAGACGGATAAGTCGAAAAAGCAAGAAATTCGTATGCTTCTAATTGTAAAATGAAAGCCTCATCCTCGGCAAAAATCGCTTGAAATATGCGTTCGACCTCTTTCTTCATTTGATCATTCATCCGTTCAAATTCTATTCTCCATATCATGTGGCGTCGATTGAGAAATTGAAGACCGACATGTTCACATCCTCGCTCAACATCCATCCCCTCGTCATTTTCCAAAACGGAACGAACATAGTTTTCACGCAATACTTGAATTGAGGTTTCTACTTTCTTTTGCGCTTCTTTTAAAGTTTCTTCTTTTGCCTTCTCCTCTTCAATTTCCTGTTTGATTTTCAGAAGTGTTTTTTCCAAATGACCATCTTCCATTTCCGTTTTCAACAAGTAGCCTGAAGCCCCCAATTCCAATGCTTCTTGTACGTATTCAAAATCGCTGTAACACGTTAATAAAATCACTTTCGTACCCGGATAACGTTCCGTGATCATTCGCGTTAATTCAATACCATCCACAACAGGCATGCGAATATCTGTAATCACAACTTGAAAATCCTCTTGCTTCAACCAATCCAATGCGTTTTTCCCGTTCGCAGCCTCGGCCGCCACGCTCATGCCATACTTTTCCCAGTTGACCAGTGTTTTCAACCCCTGCCGAACAATGAATTCATCATCGACCAGCAAAACTTTTAACATAACTGATCCCTCCCGTATGTGCAGTATGATATTGACTTCCGATTTAAGGCTCATGCACATTTTTGACATCCTGCTTATCGGTGGTGAAGGGGAGTTGAATCGTAACAGTCGTTCCTTTGTTTTGAACACTTGTCACTGAAAGGCCGTATAAAGAACCGAAATAAAGCTTAATTTTATCGTCCACATTTTTCAGCCCAATGCCGCTGGAATGTTTTTCATTCTTGGGACTATTCATAATTCCCTTGATGTCTTCTTCCGCTATTCCTCGACCATTATCCTTCACTTGAATGGTCAACCTGTCATTTTCACGGAACGCTTCTATGACAATCGTTCCTTTTCCATCCGTAAATGCATGAAAATATGCATTCTCCACCAAAGGTTGCAAGATGAAGCTGGGAACAATGGCCTGTAACATGCCCGATGCGATGTTGTATTTCACTCGGCAATTTTCCTGGTAGCGAAATTTTTGAATGTCAACATAATAAGATAGTAATTCCAATTCTTTTTTTAAAGGATGCAAATGACTGGAATTTAAACTGGCCCGCAACAATTTTATTAAGACGGATATCATCTCGCTGATGTTCGGGACCTGATACAATTTAGCAAACCACTGCACAGAGTTAAGTGTATTGTACAGAAAGTGGGGATTGATTTGATATTGCAAAAGTCGCATCTCAACTTCCTTTTTTTTGCGTTCGTGTTCGGCAACCTTTGAAATCAAGTTTTCAATTTCCTCAACCATTTGATTAAAACTCCGGCTTAAACTAGCGATTTCGTCTTCACCAACCACTTCAGAACGAATATAAAAATTCCCTTTTTCCACTTGACGTATATCATTCTGCAACTTCTGCAACGGTTTTAAAATTTGGTTGGAGAAGGTCAAGGCCAATAAAATGGAGATCATTAAGAAAAAAATCAGTAAAGTTAAAACAAGGTTGCGAATGGATAAAAAGCTTTGTTTCAATTTTTCATCGGGAATCAAAGCGCCCAATTTCCAACCCGTGAAGAAGTTAATATCGGAAATAAAACTGTTATCTTCCTTTAATTTGTCCAATACATGCGTATGTGTAATATAAGGTTCCTGTTCTTTTTCCAATGTTTTTTTCAGGGACCGGTCCGTTGAATAAATAATTCTGCCGTACTCATTGATTAGGAAGACGTCTCCTAAACTGCGCAGGTCTGGATTATTAAATATTTGATCCAACACTTCCTTTTTCATTTCAATAATGATGACGATGATGTTTTTCTGATCCCCTGATTCGGGGGAAAAAACGGGATAAACCAAGGAGATAACCTCACCTGACGCTGGTTCTTTGTCAGAGTAATCATTGCTGTGCGGACCAAACCAGCTTTTTTCGCCGAGTTTCCTGAGCGCACTGGCATACCAGCTTTGTGCCGTCAAAACTTCCAGATCCACTTGGAGAGCAGTTGTATACACGGTCTCATTGAGTAGAACATGAATATCCTCAATAAAGGTGCGATTATTTTTCAACGACGTCAAAAAATTGATAAAATCTTCACGATCTACGTTTATGCTTTCCGTCGTCTGGTTTGTCACAGATGCGACTTCTTCTTCCGTTAGAAAAAGTTGATAGTGGATCATCCTGGACATGAGGTCCATTTCCTGCAAATGATAGTTCATATTTTCATTCAACTGTTTGATGGTGCTGTAAGCAAAATCAAGCATGTGTTGATTGACGACTTTTTCAGTCTTTTGATAGGGAAGGAAACCGACAATGATGATGGGGAGCATGCTAATCAGAATAAAATAAACGAGCAGACGAAGCCTGATACTTTTTTTTTCAGAAAAAAGAAGTCTCTCGTAACCATTTGCTTCCTCATTCCCTCTCCTTATTAAATATACGAATCACAAATATTTGAGCCCCCAATCATTAAAGGCGATGTTTCCCCACAGCCGTCGATCATTGATATTATGTTGATTGATTTCAAAAGGAGGGATAATGATATTTGTGCTTGATCCGGATTTGACGATCTTCGCCTTTTCCCAATAATATCTGCTGTTCGAATACGTTTCTCCCGGAATCTGTTTTCCCGGAATGATATATTTGGCCAACAATTCAACACAAATTTCCCCATAAGCGATGGGATCTTGTGATATGGATGCGTCTAAAATCCCTTCTTTAATCCACTGATGGGCCAGAGGTTCACCGTCAATGGTGACAAAAATGACATGCTTGGGAGAACCCACGGGATGAAGACGTCCCGTTTCCTCCAGCGCTTGGTAAATGCCTCTGGCCGGCGTTTCGGACGGGGAATGGACGGCATCCAGATGTTTATACTCCGTTAAGACCTCCATCGTGACGGCGTGCGTTTTAGCCAAGTCTCCTTCCGTTCCCTTACTGATGCAAGTGATGTTCGGATACTGACTGATAACGGTTTCAAAACCTTTCTTTCGCAGCCGCCAGGCATAACTGCTCATGACGCCGTATCCATTCAAGACTGTGCCCCGTGCTTCCCCGTATTTTTTCCGTAAAAGCTGAACAATTTTCTCCGCCGCCATGACACCCCCTTTATAATTATCAAAAGCAACTGTCAGCACAACTTGATCCGTTGGAACGGTAATGGGAGTGTCGATGACACCCACCGGAATACCCGCGAGTTTCGCTTTTTTCAAGGAGCTGCTCAACCCTTCACTGTCGATGGGATCCATAATGATTGCCACAGGTTTTTGACGAACAAATTGATTGAAATGCCTCGTTTGCTTCACGGGATCAAAATCGGCAATAGACGCTTTAAAATGCCAACCGTAGGCTTCAGCCGCCCGATTGACTGCTTCTTGCTGAACAATGAAAAAATAGTACCCCAAGCTTTTGTTGGAAAAGGCCATGAAGCGTTCTTCTTCGTGACCACTGTCGTCAGCAACCTTCTCTCTTTGAAAAGGATACCTGCACGAATTTAATATACTCATGCCCATCAGCAAACCGGCACCGGCTAGACCAAATTTGCCCATTTGTTTTAAAAATTCCCTGCGATTCATTTCAGCACTCATGAAACACAGCCCCTTTATCATGCAGACATGATCTCGGTCCCCCATCTGTTGGCTTCGCGCCTGCTGAAAGAAAGACCCCTCTCAATCCTTTTGGACGCGGGGCTATACCTTAAATTATAGCAATGGCTTGTTAAAAAGAATAGCTGGTCCGTCCCAGGGGAAGCTCATTGATGACTCATTTCACAGTGCTGTATTGGGCTCTATTCATAAATGTTTTTCATATCTCTCATCTTTTTTTCATAGATTCTTCTCTTTCCGTTGCCGAAATCTTTCAATAACCAAGAGATGAACCGATTAATAACCTAAATGCTTTGTTTTCAGGGCATCGATCATGACCGCAATGAGAATCATAAACCCTCCAACCATTGTCACAAAGTAAGAAGAAATGCCCAGAATTTGCAATCCCACTTGAATGACGGTTAATAACAACACGCCCCCTAAAACACCGGAGATATTTCCACGTCCTCCCTTCAAGCTAACGCCGCCGATCACTGCCGCAGCCAACGTGTACATCAGCAAGTCCGAACCGAAGGTCATCGTGACGGCCCCCATGTACGCAGCCAACAAATAACCTGAAAACGCTGAAAGTCCGCCCGAAATCACAAAAGCATAAATCATCATCCGATCGACATTGATTCCGCTGACATGGGCACTCGTTATATTTCCGCCTGTGGCAAAGAGACTCCTCCCAAACACCGTATTTTTCCAAACAAAATAAATTACAATGTATGTCAACAGAAACGGGATGGGCAATGTGGGAATCCCGAAGATTTTCCCGCTGCCAATCCAGGTGAATTCAGCGGGAAAATTAACAATCGAACGACCTTGGGTCAAGGCCATTAAAGCTCCTTGCAATACCAAACCCATCGCCAAGGTTTCGATCAAAGCCGCCGCCTTAAGTTTGGCAATGAGTATCCCGTTTATAAATCCAATCAAAATGCCAAAGGCAATGATAAATAATATGGCTAAAAACCAAGGCAAACCCTGATTCATCAAGTATGTGCCTAACCCTGCGCTGAAAGCCAGAACACCTGTGACGGACAGATCGATTTCCCCAACGATCAACACGTGAGCAATTCCCGCCGTTAAGACACCGAGTACAGCCGTCTGGATGAGAATATTTTGCAGGATACTCGTGGAAAAAAATGCCGTATTGATCGTACCCATAATGATAATACCAAGGATTAACAGAGCCCAAACAATATGGTTGGCCAAAAATTCTACAGGATTGGTTTTCAGCTGATCTGTCGCAGACAAACGAGATGTTGTCGACTCAACAGAATGTTTTCCGGCATTTGCATTTTGTTCCGTTATGTTTAAATTTTTTTCTGTCATACAGGCACACCTTCCTTCTTACCATCCCTGATAGCAATCACTTGTTCAGTCGTCAAACCGTGATTCATCACTTCTCGAAACACCTTTCCTTCAGAGAAAAATAACAAGCGGTCCGAGACCCTGAGCAGTTCATTGTAGTCATTCGTCAGATAAATGACACTTAACTGCTTCATTTTGGTGAGCTCGTTGATCAAGGAGAGAATTTCCTCCCTGCTCTGTACGTCTATTCCCACCGTAGGCTCATCAATGATGAGGATTTCCGGATGACAGCTCAGAGCCTTTGAAATGACCACTTTTTGTTGATTTCCTCCGCTGAGATGACCCACGGATTCGAAAATCGAATGGGCCTTGATATTCAATTTAGAAAACATTCTGTCCGCATTTTTACGCTCATAGCCCTGGTCAATCATTCCGAAGGATTTTCTTAATTTGGTTTTTAATATGGATAAACTGATGTTGTCCTTAATGGTCAGCAAGTCGACAATCCCTTCCTTGTGACGATCATATGATACATAAATGATGTTTTGCCAAATAGCGTCACTGGGATGGGCAGGAGGGTCGATCACCCGGCCGTTTAAATGGATTGTACCGCTCTCTATACTGTTTAAACCAGCCAAAGCTCTGCACATCTCTCGTGATCCGGACCCAGGAAAACCAACGATTCCTAATATTTCTCCCCGTCTTAATCCTAAGGAAATGCCCTTCATTCCCGGTCCGCAGATTTGATCACACTTCAAGATAAACTTCTCATCTTGGGGTCGATCTTGATCTTGGCGATAACAAAGTTGTACTTCCTCACCAACGATTAAGTTGGACAGTTTTTCCACACTGACGTTTTCTTTGGTATAGCCGGTGAAACTTTTTCCGTCACGGATGACGGTGATGGCTTGACAAAGGTTCATCACCTCTTCCAAGTAATGAGAAATGAAGATAAAGCTCGTTCCGCGCTGACGATGTTTGATGACAAATTCGAAGAGGCTGCTTCTTTCTTCAGCAGACAAAGAGGTTGTCGGTTCATCCAAAATGATGAGTTTGGCTTGGCTAAACAAAGCCCGAACAATATTCAATTTTCTTTGATTGACCAAAGATAAATCTTTAGCTTTCGTACGGGGATCGAATTGAAGATCAAACTCTTGCATGACGGCATTTGTTTTGGCGTGTATCGCTTGCCAGTCTACTTTTCCTATTTTATTACTGGGCCACGTACCCAAAAAAATATTCTCCGCGACACTGAATTCTGGGATGACGGTCGCATGCTGGGGAACGACATAAATACCTTTATTTTGTCTTTCAAAAACGGATAAATGATTGATGTTGACGTTATCAAAAATGATGTCCCCTTCATAGTCAGAAACGACGCCGGAAATGATTTTCACAAGCGTGCTTTTACCGGCACCGTTTTTTCCCACGAGTCCATGAATTTCTCCCTTTTTGACATGCATGTGAACATCATGAAGCACTTTTTTGGATCCATAGCTTTTATGAACGCCGGATATGGATAGCAGCACGATGATTGAACCTCCTTAGGGGGTCAGGGTGGAAAGGAGGGCATTCGGCATTCTCCCTTTCCACCTGATTCTGCTCCCCTGCATGCTTAATATTCAATGCCGTATTCGTTAGAAGCGATATGCCCCCAATGTCTGGGATCATCCACATTGCTTTGATCGACGACATACGGGTCTATAACCATGTGCGGACCGGTGTCTCCCGCAATGATTTCTGCTGTCTCCCAATAGTAACGGTCATTCTCATACGTGAAATCAGTGGGGATGTCCTTTCCTTGAAGCGTGTACTCGGCCAACATCTCCACAGTGATTTCCCCGTAAGCGATACAATCCTGATTGATGGTGGCGTCGTAATATCCTTCTTCAACTCTTTGAAGGGCGATCGGTTCCGCATCTATCGTGACAAAAATAACATGCCCTTCCTCTCCTACTTTATGAAGATGGTCCGTTTGCTTCAAAGCTTCATACAATCCTAAAGCGGGTGTATCACTCGGGGCATGAACAGCATCTATCGTCCCATGTTCGGCAATCGCGTTCAGTGCGGCATCTTGCGTTTTTTGCATATCTCCTTCCCCTGGCATGGACAAATAAGTGATATCCGCATATTTTTCCATGACAGCGTCAAACCCTTCTTTGCGTGCCCTCCATGCTGAACTTTCCAGAGCCCCGTATGCATTTAAGACGATCCCTTTCGGTTCACCGTACTTTTCTTCCAGCCGATTGACAATTTCCTGTGCCGCCATTTCACCTGCCTTATAGTTATCAAAGGCCACTGTAAAAGTCTGTTCCCCAGCAGTTAACGGCGTGTCAAAAATCCCGACTGGTATTCCCGCTTCCATCGCTTGGTCCGTGGCCGTCACCAATCCTTCACTGTCAATAGGATCGGAAATAATTGCCAATGGTTTTTTGGCAATAAAGTTCATCACTTGGTTCATTTGGGTGCCCGAATCCATATCTGCTACGGCAGCCTCGAATTCCCAGCCGTATTCCTCTGTCTTTGCTTTGGCCCCTTCTTGCATAGCCACAAACGCATAATAATTCAAACTTTTATGAGCTAGGGTGATCGTTCCTTCTTCAGGTAAATTCCCCCCTGAAACCGCATCTTCATCTTCTGAAGTTTCATTGTTCGTGGTTGATCCGCTGCTGTCTCCTTCCGCAGCAGACCCAGCATTCGCCCCGCCATCTCCGCCTGAGTTCTGATCGGAAGCCGCTTCCTGCCCACAGGCTGCCAGCCAGACGGCCAACAGCAAAACAAGCATTAAAGCAAAGCATGTGGACTTTTTCATCTTACATGACACCCCGCAGTACAATACTCTTGATCTGTGTGAGTTCTTCCAGTGTATAGGCCGTGCCTTCCCTTCCTATACCGCTTTTCTTATAACCTCCGAAGGCGCTGCAACACGGGCGGTAACACGTCCCGCCATTGATGGAAACGATCCCTGCTTCGATTTTGTTTCCGGCTTCAAACGCTTTATTCATGTCACTGGTAAAGATACCTGCATTCAGACCGTAGTTACAGCTGTTCACAATCTCCAACGCTTCCTGGAGAGAAGAAAAACGGATCAGCGAAAAGACAGGACCGAATATTTCCATATCTTTAGCGACATCCATCTCTTTAGTGACTTCGAGTATCGTCGGTTCGATAAATGTACGATTCTTCCGATCTCCTCCCAAAACTAAATGCGCTCCCTGATTGAGGGTATGCTGAATTTGTTTTTCAACTTTGATAGCAGCCTCTTCATGAATTAAAGGTCCGACATCGGTTGTTTCATCCAATTGATTGCCGATTTTTTTCTTGGACAAGTTTTCAACCAGCTTATTTTTATAAGATTCATAAACACCATCTTGAATCAAAATCCGTTTATTCGTGCAGCATACCTGACCATTGGCCAATAATCGTCCAGAGACGGCTTCTAATACTGCTTGTTCCACGTCACCGTCGTCACAGACAATCAGCGCATCGTTGGCCCCCAACTCAAGAAACACTCTGGATAAATTTTTGGCCCCGCTTTGATAAATATCCGTTCCCACTTCGGTGCTGCCCGTAAAGCTGATAGCCTGAACCAACGGGCTGTTCACTAAATATTTTCCAACTTCTTCACCGTAACCGGTTACAATTTGTAACACATTTCCGGGAACTCCTGCTTCATGTAACATTTCCGCCATTCGCAGGATGGTTAAAGGATCGTCTTCCGGCGGCTTAACAATAATGGCATTGCCTGCAGCCAAAGCAGCACCAGCCTTATGAGCGAACAGTTCCGCCGGAAAATTGAAAGGAATGATGCCGACGATGACTCCCAAAGGTTCCCTTTTGGTGATCATTAAGTCTTTGTCCAGTCCAGATTGGATTTCCAATGGTATCGTTTCACCAAACAGTTTTTTCGATTCTTCGGCAAATCCTTCAAAAAGAGTGATCGCTGTGTCTATCTCCATACGGGCGTGGCTGATAATTTTGCCGTTTTCAGCACTGAGTAAACGGGCCAACTCCTCTTTATGCTGTTGTAATTGACTCACGAATCGCTTGATGATCGCCACCCGTTCATGGATTGGGGTTGCTGCCCACAGTTTTGCGCCTTCCTGAGCAGCCTCCAGTGCTTCCTGAGCATCCTCGGTCGTTGCATTTGGAATATGATCAATCACTTCCATCGTAGACATATTGCGGATTTCTATCATTTCCTGTTTTGAAGCATTTCTTTTCTCGCCATTAATGAGCATCTGCATCTTAAGCAACCTCCTCAAGTGAATGTTTTAAATTTTTGAAATAATTATTCCCGAAATGAAATCGGTGACTAGCCCTCATCAGCCCACGGATCGATCGCCACTTTGATGACCTGACTATCCGGGCTGTTTCCGCCGTCCAAACGATAACCCTTTTTACTTATCGCTAAAATGGCATCCTCGATTCGATTCAGGGGAAGTCTATGAGTGACCAATTTGTCGTAAGGTAATTCCAGACGTTCAATAATGGACAGGGTCATTTCCATATGCTCTACATCAGACCCCCAGACCCCACGAATGTTAACATGTTTCCTTAAGATATGCCAGTGAGGATTGATGTCAGTTGATCCAACATCTGTGAAATGCCCAAGTTCAACATATTCACCGCTATCTCGTAAATAAGTCAAACCTTCCGGTACCGCCCCCGGGAAACCCGTGCATTCCACGACCATATCTGGTCCGCGTTCACCCTTCGTTTCACTTTTCACAAGTTTTATACGTTCTTCCGGATCGGTGACATCCTCAATATCGATGACGACATCAGCACCGAGCTCCTGAGCGAGTTCAAGACGCCGTTTCGGTCCGCCCACAGCTATAACCTTGGCTGCACCCGAGCGCTTGGCAAAAGCAATCGCTCCCAAGCCGATGGCACCTGTTCCTTGTACGAGTACTGTACTGCCAAAACGGACGCCACCAGCACGTTGAAACCCATAAACACAAATGGACAAAGGTTCTGTCAGCACGGCGATATGAGGCGCCAATTCGGTTTTGAAAAATGAAGTTTGCGGATATTTAATATGAACGTATTGGCTGAATCCACCTGAAAGAAAATGAGGTTCTTTGTTTGGCATAAATCCGTACGCTTGGAGATTCGTACACCTTGTAGGAGTTTTGACAATTTTGCAATAGTAGCATTCTCCACAGCTGACCCCGGGGACAATGACAACACGATCCCCCTCTTTCACGGGACGGCCATTTGAATCATGGGTGATCCCCCTCCCTAATTTTTCAATCCGACCACAAAATTCGTGACCGAGTATAATAGGGTATTCCGTCGTATTCAGATGACCATAATACATATGGACATCAGTGCCACAAACGCCAGCATACTCCGTACGAAGTATAAATTCACCTTCCTTAGGATCGGGGACTTCATATTCTTCAATGTTGAATTTGCCTTCAACTCGATCTAACACAGCTGCTTTTGAAATAAGTGCCAAAGTGCAAAACCTCCTTCGTTTTATGGGACAAGGACAACCTTAATGGCATTTTCTCTTCGTTCGGCAAAGTAGGCCATGGCTGTCTCCACTTCATTCAATGGAAATGTGTGCGTTATGATTTTTTCGACGGGAAAATTCCCATCAGCTATCATATTGATGGCGCCTTGATAGGACCAGGCGCTTAAAAAGGAACTGCGGACATTTAATTCCTTAAAGGTCATTTGAAAATCCGTTTGAAGCTGAACTTGTTTCCCACCTGTCAAACCAATAAAATTAACGGTTCCCCCAAAACAAGCATAATCCAGGCTGTTCTTTTGGGCTTCAGCCGTTCCCGCGGTCTCAAAAACGATGTCCGCCCCTTTTCCATTTGTGATTTCCATTAATTTTGAATGCGCGTCTTCATTCCGAAAATCAATGGTGAAATCAGCCCCCAATGTTTCTCCCAAATCCAGGCGTTCTTTTCTAGACCCAATCAGAATGACAGGATAAGCACCTGCGGCTTTTGCTGCCACAATTGTCAACAAACCTATTGGACCTGCACCGACCACTAAAACATTATCGCCCAATTTAGGAGGCGTAAGATTGACAGCCCTGACAGATACGGCCAACGGTTCGGTTAAAACAGCGCTTTCCCAGGGAACATGCTCAGGAATGCGATGGACGATGGCATTGGAAGGAACGTACAGATACTCAGACCACCCGCCATACAAATACGGTTTTCTTGTTGAACTGACATTACAGCCATATTGTCTTCCTTCTTCACGGTCTTTTTGACATAAATTGTACAGCCCCGCCCTGCACCACGAACATTCCCAGCAGGGCAATATCATTTCAACCGCAACTTTGTCCCCGACCTTAACACCATGTTTTGACGCTGCTATTGGTCCCAATTCGGCAACCGTTCCGACGAATTCATGTCCAGGTATTAATGGATAAGGTTCGCCAAAGTCTCCCTTGAAAATATGTAGATCTGAACCGCATATTCCGCACATTTCCACTTTTAACAACAGGTCATCTTCCTCAATTTTTGGTCTGGGAAACATTTGCAAGCTGATTTTTTCTTTGCGTTCAATGACAGCTGCTTTTACTTGAGGCATCCCTACCCTCCTTTCAACCTTGAATGTAATTCCATATTAGTAAATCTAACACCCATTCATAATGTTATATTTTTCTGAAAAGGTGCATTATTTTTTGACATCACAATCCGAACGATAGGAAGTGGAAAATATTTTGCTTATTGTGGAAAATTTTTCAAAAAAAAAGACCACCTCGTCTGCTGATTAAGAGATGACGTGGTGATTTTTGAATGAAAATGCGACTCAATTTTTGAAATTAAATGGTAATTAAATGATAAAACACGCTTTTTCAACAAACAGAGCATAAAAAAACCATTCCCTGGTAATGAGTGAGCATTGTTTCCAGGAATGGGGGTTTGCGGTTCTTTATGTACTATGTATTTAACTCAACTTCCCGTTGGCAGCCCCGCCATCAATCATCAATGGCGCACCCATCATAAATTTCGATTCGTCGCTTGCTAAGTATAGCGCGGCGTAAGCCACATCAATCGGCTGGCCAAGTTCCAAACTTAACTGACGATTTTTAATGGATTGAACGGCTGCTTCCGGATCGGGGTCTTTGGATAAGTAATCTTCCACAAATGGCGTGTAAATCGTTCCCGGCATCAAGGCGTTGATTCTGATGTTATATTTGGCATAATCCACCTGCATCGATTTTGTCAAAGCGAGAATAGCCCCTTTGCT
>CALBTX010000168.1 GCA_937967685.1 uncultured Bacillaceae bacterium
ACCCATTTCGGTATTTTTCAACGGTTGATATAACTCATGATCTGCTCCGGATCAAAGCCAACCACCCAGTTTCCGTTAACGTTCGTTTGCGGGACCACAAGAGCACCTGTCGCTTCCACAACCGTCTGCTGTTCCTCCGTTTCAACGGTTAAATCAACCTCTTTAAATGGGATTCCCTTCTCCGAAAGGAATTTCTTCACTGAAGTGCAATGAGGTCACGTCGGTGTCGTATAAACGGTCACTTCATTGTCCGCCATTGGATTTCACTCCTTCATCTTTACTCAAACGAAACCTAATCTTAATATGCACGGCCCCCGCTGAAATATAAATCGGATTTATGCGTTTGTATGATGTACCGCACAACGGTTCGGTCCAATTTCCAGCTCCGTCATTTCCTCATCTGTTCGTTGCAAATGTCCCCTGTTGACCTCGATAATTTCTTCAAAGTTCGGCGGCTTCACAGAGCTGGCCGATTGGGAGACATGAGCAATGAATGCTTCTTTTTGAATGTTTTGCATGATCGAATTATTTTCGCGAATTTTGCCCAGATATTCACCAATCAGCCCGTCCTCATTCATTTCCGTTTCAAGATCGGCATAATGAGCAGGCAAGACAAGTACATCATCTGCAAATGCTTTGATTTTTTCAGAAATCGTATGATAAAGGTCTTCCGCCCACTCTTCCACTTTTTCACCCAAATCGGGACGACCCAAACCGCTGACGAAAATGGTGTCACCAGAGAAGAGCAGCTTGTCATTGACAAAGAAGGATACGCTTCCCGGCGTATGACCAGGTGTTTTCACAGCCAACACTCGCACATCCACTTTCTCAAACTGAATGCGTTCATGATTTTCCAGCGGTTCGAAATCGTAAATGGCTCCTTCGCTCTTCATCAAATAATAAGTGGCTCCTGTGCGTTTGGCCAGCTCGGGTCCACCTGTTATATGATCCGCATGCAAATGGGAATCGACAATATGCGTAATTTGTACCCCTTCACGTTCAGCCAGATCGATATACACATCTGTAAACCGAGCCGGATCGACAACTAATGCTTCTTTTCCAGACAGGACCATATATGAAAGGCAACCTTTTCCAACACGCACAAGTTGGTACACCTTAATATCTTCATCTTCGTAAAATGCATTTTCATACAAGTAAGTGCTCCAAGATTTCATGCCGCCCTCCATGTATGCGGCGGTGAAACCTTCTTCAGCCAACTGTTCGGCGATAAACTGTGATGAACCTTCTTGCGCACAGACAACATAGATGGTTTGATTCCGAGGAAGTCTGTCGACAACGTCCCCGACGCCATCCAACATTTCAAAATAAGGGACATTGATGGAAGCAACGGTTTCTCCTTCAATTTTCCAGTCTTTATATTCATCCGCATTGCGCACATCTAAAATAAAAACTTCCTCTTTGTTCAAAATCTTGTCGAACAGTTTCTCCGCCGTAAAACTTGTCACACTCATCTTTAACCCCTTCCTCAATTAAGATCATTTTTGTATACCCCGTACGGTAATTTAATCTTATACCTATATAGGTATATTGTCAAGGGGTGCTTTTTTGATTTTTTATCAAAACAAGATTTCCTTTTAAAATAAGGATTGGTAAAAGTAAAATGACAATCAGCAAAAAGTATTGACTGCTGTCTGTTTCTTGAAATAAAGGCGTAAAAACCAAGAGACAGAAAAAAATAACCCTGCCGATCGTCAAAAAGAGCTCCCGAATAAACAAGTAAGCCATCAGTTTTGAAAGATCACACTGTTGTTTTGTTGGACAGGCCAGCTCCTTCATCTTTTGAAAATGTGTCACATTAACCGGAATCCACAGCAAAGGAAGACCGATGACGATAAGCACGTTGAAGATGAGTAAAAAGATAAGCTGATCAAAAAACAGAAAGACACTGGCCAATACACAAAGGAATGTGCCTATTTGAACAAACCGTTTTGGCCCTTTGCGCGGAAGTTTTTGACCGAGATAGTAAGCTGAAACGATGCCTAAGAAAGCCAACAATGTATTCAATAGGCCGATAAACATTTCACTCGAAATCCGGGAAAAAACGAGGACACTCGAAGCCACTACCATGACACCGTTCATGAATCCGAAAGCGACCAGACTGACTAATATTGGTTGATATTTTCTCCACAGATTGGCCTCAATACTGTGGAGTGAAAACGCACTTTTATATTTGGGGGTCAAAAAACTGGCAAGGACAAAAAGAAACATAATGAGGGTCAATAATGAAAAGGTAGAAAAATAGCCGAAATACTCAAGCAGCATGGAAGACAGAACGGGGACCAACAATCCTGTCAAACGTCCGAGAACTTCCTCCATACTAAGAATATAGGTTCTCGTGGTTTCATTGGTCAGGACAAGGGTATAAAGATTAAAACCGATGTAAAACAAACCGACCGCCATGCCGAAGATGCCGCCGACGATCACACTCGATCCCCAGTCTGCCGTCACCAACGGAAGCAATATAAACGTGAACATGACTAGAGTTGAAGCCGCGATAAAAACCATTCTGCTATGCATGATGCGAATGAGATAATTCCCGGCTAACGTGCTCACTAAACTCATTCCATAAAAGGAAAGATTGTACAAGGCAACATCGGTAAGATCCTGACCTTCTTTCCATATGTATATGTTGATAAATATATTACCGAAAGTCACTGCCGTTGAAAAAAGGGCGAAACAAACTAATAAGATACGAATTGATCTCTGGCGACTGGACAAGGTTTAATCACCTGCCTGCGTATGCATCTCATATGTCTCGGCTCATGTGTTCCTGCTGGTTGTCAATGACGTTGCTCGTTATAAGTCATGGATGTATATGACAAAAATGAACTGGTCTGGAATCGGAACGTTTATGATGAATGGAAAAAAGGGGATGCACACTGCACAACGTCAAAAGTTCTACATCCCCGGCTTCACCTTCCATCAAAGAACGATATAAAAAATACTAAATAAACAAATTCACTTTCGCATCCTGGGCATCGTTCAAATAAGAAGCAACGCCAGCATACTCCAAACCATCGATCAGCTCTTCTTTGGCCATGCCAAGCGCATCCATGGACATCGTACAAGCAACCAATTTAATATCTAGTTCCTGGGCTAAATCCATCAGTTCCTTTAGAGAAGAAATATTTTTCTTTTTCATGACTCGTTTCATGAGCTTCGCTCCGAGTCCGCCCATATTCAGTTTGGAAAGCCCAAGTTTTTCGGGGCCTCTCGGCATCATCAGACCAAACATTTTATCCAAAAACGATTTATTCACGTTGACATATTCTTCTTTTCTAAGAATGTTCAACCCCCAAAAAGTGAAGAACATGGTCACTTGTTTGCCCATCGCTGCTGCTCCCGTCGCGATAATAAAGCTGGCGATCGCTTTATCCAAGTCACCGCTGAAAACGATCAGCGTTGATTTTTCTTGATCTGCCATCTGTATTCCCTCCTCTCCAATTGATACATGACAGCAAAGGGTTATAGTATATACCCCATATAGTATATACTATACCACCAATCGTATTGTGTCAAATCAATTTCAAAAAAGTAGTTGATAGATCAGATAACCGGCTCCTACCAGAAGCCAGATGAAAATGCCTGGTCATATCGGAGGAAATGTATGACGTTTCCCTTGATCCTTGTCCGGGCATTTATCAGACAACCCTCATCCGCCGGATAAATGATGCTTAGCCACTCTCACGTTCCTCCTTTCAATCACGATGTCAACATTCAGTTCCATAACAATAAACCGTTACAATATACATATACATCTATATGTATATTAAAGGTCGTTTTAATCGATGTCAATTTCATATGAACATTTTTAGTTTGTTCATTTGAAAAAATTTAGCCTGCTCACGTTTCTGGAAGCGGCAATGTCAACCAGAACGTGTGCACATGTCCATCCGTGTCCAGGCCGACTTCTCCGCCATGCCTTTCGACGATGTCTTTGACAATGGCCAGCCCTAAGCCGGAGCCGCCAGTCTGTCTGCTTCGGGATGGATCGATTCGATAAAAACGTTCAAAAATCCGTTCTTTCTGATGGTCAGGAATGAATGAACCTTGCCCGGTGATGGAGATTTTATAATCCTTTTTTCGTTTTCGGCCGCTCAAATGAATCGGATCCGTCCCTTCTTTGTAGCGGATGGCGTTATCTAACAAATTCATCAACACCTGTTGAATCCCGTGAGCATGGACATCAAGCTCTTCCGGATCCATATCCAGGGTGTACATCACCTGTTTCCGGTCCATTTCCACTTTGTATAACGTCAAGCATTCTTCCGTCAATTTTTTAATGTCCACACGCTCTTTAGCGAGCGGTCCTTCCTTTCGTTCCATATCCCATTCCGTGAGACGATACAGTTGATCAACCAGTTGGATGACCCGTTTTGTTTCCTGATGTAAAGAAGCATACAATGACGGATTCCCCTCGATGACGCCGCGGCTTAACCCCTCCAGATAGCCGTTCATATTCGACAGCGGCGTGCGCAACTCATGAGCCATATCGCTGATCATTTGGGAGCGGTTTTCCTCCATTTGTTTCAGCCTGGCGATCAATTGGTTAAAATGCTCGGTCAACTGTCCGATCTCATCATTGGACCGGACAGGGATAGGTTCAGGATAACGCCCCAGCGTTAACACTTGAGTGGAAGTGACCAATCGTCTGATTGGCTGTAAAATTTTTTTTGTTAAATAGTAATGAACAATCGCCCCGATGATAATGGCCAGCACGCTGATTCTCACTAAATATTGAAACAATGATTCATTGAACATCTGCTGCTTATCCGATCCGACAGACTGGAATTGATCGACGAGAAAACAAGCGAACTGATAAACAGCGCTTCCCGTCAGGATAATAAACAAGGTGATGACAAATACATTAGTCCAGGTCAATCTCCAGATAAGCGGAGAATACAGTTTGCGCATCGCCTTAAGAATCTCAGACAACAAACTTATACCCCATTCCTCTCACCGTTTGAATCCGCTGAGGATCCGACGGATTATCCTCTATTTTATCGCGCAATTTTTTAATATGCACATCGATCGTCCGCTCGAGAACATCCTTGTCATCAAGGGGGTGGATTTGTTCTAACAGTTGTTCTCGGGAGACGATCATGTTTGGATGGCGCATCAAATAATAGAGCAGATTGAATTCAAATTTTGTCAATTCGATCTGGTTCCCGTTCAACCACACTTCTCCTCGACGAGGCTTGATTGTCAAACCGTGATGGGTGATTTTTTGACAATGGTGCCCTACTCTCCTTAAATTGGCTTCCACCCGAGCTACGAGTTCCTCAGGGCTGAACGGTTTGGTGACGTAATCATCAGCACCCATTTTCAGCCCGGCAATCCGATCCTGCCCGCTGATTTTCGCCGTCAGCATAATGATCGCCGCCTCGCTCCGTTGCTCTTGGCGCACCCAACGGCAAAAATCTTCTCCGCTCAATTTAGGGAGCATCAAATCCAAAATAACCAGACAGGGGGCATGCCGAATGAACTGCTTCTGTGCCTCCACCCCGTCTTGAGCGGTGATCACTTCATATCCGCTTTTCTGCAAATATATTTCAATTAATCGGCAGATCATTGGATCGTCTTCTACGATCAGCACAGTTTCTTCTTCCTTGACCGCTTGTTGCATTTTCCTTCCCCTCTGTCGACTACATTGTCTTACTGAACATCTTAACACGTTTTTTAAAACTCGTTTTCTAAGTCAGTTCATCTGACTGAATTGCTGCACCAGCATCTCATAATTCATCGGACCGATGGACACATGCCGAATATACCCTTCGGAATCAATCAAATAGCTCGTTGGAATCGGCTGGATTTGGTACAATGTGGCCACTTTAATATCCTCGTCAAGCAAAATGGGGAAAGTCAGTTCAAACTCTTCGACGAATTGCTCTACATCAGTCAGACGTTCTTCCGTTTGGGTTAAATTGACCGCCAGAATCTGAACGTCTCCATCTTCATAGAAGCGCTGCATATCAGGCATTTCAGCCCGGCAAGGCGGGCACCATGACGCCCAAAAATTAAGCATCACTTTCTGCCCCTGGAATTCGGACAACTCAACCGTTTCATTGTGCAGTGTATTCAACTCAAAATCCGGCGCTTTCTGACCAATATTTAAGCCGACTTCCGGTAAAGTCCGGCCATCCTGCTCCCCCGATTCTTCTGCATGCCTCGTGTCCGGATTGCCTTCAATATTCTCCGCCATTTGCTCCGAGCTGCTGCCGACACTTTCATCGCT
>CALBTX010000169.1 GCA_937967685.1 uncultured Bacillaceae bacterium
TTTAACTCCATTCATATTACTATAATCTGTTCAGTTTTGGAAGTAACACTCCTTGTTGCAATCTGGTCCCGCTTATGCTACTATTTGACGGACACCATTTGAAATGAGGAGGTGCGCACATTGGCTCGCAGATGCTATATTACCGGTAAGAGCGGCAAAACAGGTAATAAAAGAAGCCATGCCATGAATGCCAGCAAGCGCAAATGGGGAGCGAACGTTCAGAAAGTAAGAATTCTAGTGGACGGAAAGCCTAAACGGGTATATGTGAGTGCCCGAGCCTTAAAATCAGGTAAAGTGCAGCGCGCTTAATCAGTTTTCAAGTTGCGCAGAATGGACACTCGCGCAGAATGGGACACTCGCCAAGAAAAAAAGCACCTCCAAGGTGCTTTTTTAGACGTGCTCCCCTATCCTTTCTTAAATACTCCCATGACGGCTTTAACTATACTTCCTAAAAATCTAGGTAATTTAATGGCATAAAATTTCATCACTTCCCCCTCCTTACACCATTCAACATATTATATTCGCTCCGCCTGAGTATTTGACAATCTTTCTAAAAAACGCGCACATGAAAGCCATATACTAAAAATAAGTTCGAAAAAAGCAACCCGACCGGTTGCTTATGATGATCTTATGATTATAAATATGTTCATGAAAGCAAGTTAGAACCGCTTCTTTTTTTGAAACGGTCGTTCTGCATCAAAAAATTTAACAGAACCTCCGTCAGACCTCTGCCTCTCTTAAGCTTTCAATTGCTTCTTTTCTGTTTTCCTCTTTAAAAACCGCCGATCCCGCCACGAGCACATTGGCTCCCGCTTGCACACACTGTTTGGCCGTCTCTTTATTCACGCCCCCGTCCACTTCAAGGTCAACATGATCCAAACCTCTGTCATTCAACCACTCCCTGCAGGCAGCAATTTTGGGCAGTACGGAAGAAATAAATGCTTGTCCGCCAAATCCAGGATTGACAGTCATCAACAGGACGAGATCAACATCGGCCAAAACCGGACCGATCATCTCCAGCGGGGTGGACGGATTTAAGACGACGCCGGCCTTCGCTCCAGCCTCTTTAATCTGCCAGATCGTTCGATGCAAGTGAGGAGATGTTTCCTGGTGAACAGAAATGATATCCGCGCCGCTTTGAACAAATGCGGACACATACCTCTCCGGTTGCTCGATCATTAAATGAACGTCCAACGGAAGTGTCGTATGCGGGCGGATCGCTTCCACAATGAGCGGACCGATCGTGATGTTCGGTACGAAATGCCCGTCCATCACATCGATATGTATCCAATCCGCACCGCCTTGCTCAACTTCACTAATTTCGGCAGACAGACGGGCAAAGTCGGCCGACAAAATGGAGGGAGCTATTTTAACCATATTTCAATACCTCTTTCTGTGTTGTTCCTTTATTTCAGTTAAAAACTGCAGATAATGCGCGTAACGGTGCACAGCAATCTTGCCCTCATCCTTCGCCTTCTTGACGGCACAATCAGGTTCATTTTCGTGCAAACAGCCTCTGAACTTGCAACGGGAAATATATGGGTTGAAATCTTTGAACCATTGAGCCAAATCTTGAGGATCGATCTCACCGAAATCCAATTGGCTGAAGCCAGGCGTATCGGCCACAAGACCGCCCTGGGGGATCGGTAATAGTTCCACATGCCGCGTCGTATGCCTACCTCTGCCTAAACGATCGGAAACTTTTTTTGTTTCCAAAGAAAAGGCAGGGTTTAAGGCATTTAACAATGAAGACTTCCCCACGCCTGATTGGCCGGCAAAAACGGTCATTTTATCTTTCAGAAGATGAATCACTTGATCCAATCCTTCACCGGTTTTGCTGCTCGTCTTGACCAAGGGATAGCCCATCTCCTGGTAGATGATCAAGTCCTGAAAATTCGTGTTTGTCTGCTGCTGCAAATCCAATTTGGACAAGCAGACAATCGGTTGTACAGCAGCTTTCTCGATATGCACTAATAACCGGTCCAACAATAATAAGCTTAATTCCGGTTCAGCGATGGAAAAGACGAGCAGGGCCTGGTCAACATTGGCGATCGGAGGGCGAACAAGTTCATTTTTCCGTTCAAAAATCCGAATGATCGTCCCTTCATCATGCGCGGTCGTTTCAAAGAGGACAAAGTCTCCCACCAAAGGGTGGATGCGCTCTTTTTTGAATATCCCTCTTGCCCGGCACTGCCAGCGTTTGTCCGAACCTTTTTCTTGAACATAGTAATAACCGCTCAATGCTTTCACGATTTGACCTTCAGGCATTCATCAACCTCCCTGAATCCCAGTTTAACTTTCATAATGCACCTCTTTGCTTTCCGTTAAATCACCGTTGAGAAAAACCGAAATGGTTGCCTCCGTTTGTGGATCTACACTGACTTCAATCTCATAGTCTTTTTTCTGATTGATTTTCTCGTCGACCACTTTTCGCTCCCCATTTAGATCATCAACAACGATTTCCACGTCTGTATGTTTTTGTTTTCCTTCCTGATCCGACTGATCGTTCCCTTCTTCGTCAACAGGAACGACCGATATCTTTTCAACTTTCGTTCGAACCTCTTCTTCCGGACCCAAACTGACAAAAAGCGTGATCGGTGTGCCCGCCTCAACTTGCTGGCCCGGTTCCACTGGAAATTGGCGAATGACTTCCCCCTCGGGCCGATTGGAATGTTCCTCTTCAACCTTGTTCAGAACCAAATGGTTGCGGTTCAACTGGGACTCGGCTTCTGCTGCAGTCAACCCTTTTAAATCAGGCATTTCGAATGTTTGCAGTCCCTGACTTATGACGAGGGTGACTTCCGTTTCATCGGGAATGATCAATTCTCCGGGTAAGGGGGATTGGGAAACGATATGACCTGCTGGAATCTCGGCGTGAAAGTCGCGTTCAATCGTAATATTCTCTTCGGGTATATTCAGATTGCTTAACATACGTAAGCCGTTCGGTTCGGTCAAGTTGACGACACTCGGCATTTCAACTTCCTCTTTTCCCAGACTGACCGTGAGTTCTACGGTCGAACCCTCCTTCACCTTAGAACCGGCTGTCGGTATTTGGCGAATGACATGTCCTTCCTCCACTTCGTCGCTGTAAGTTTCTTCAGGGGGATCATTCACGTGCAATCCGAGATGCGCCAAACGCTCTTTTGCTTCATCAAAAGGCAAATCGGTCACATCCTCAACTTCGACTTCTTGCACATAAAAGATGCCGTTGACAAATTGGAATCCCTTATACACGCCATAACTAAACAATAAAAGGGTGAGGACAGCCGCCATGGCCAGCAACCATACCTTCCACTTGGAGCGTTTGGTACGCTTATTCACCTTGTCGACCTGTTCGTCATCTTCATCATCCTCATTGTTAGGATGCCCTGTATGATCCGCCTGTGTCTGATCTTCTCTATTCTCCCCATGCGTGTCTTCATCGCTGGCATGCTGCTCCGGGTGATCATCTGCTGAGCCGGCACCGAATTTGTTCGTTTTCGGCGAAGCGACTTGCGTATCGAACATGTCTTCATCAATGATCGGCAATACTTTTGTCGCTTCTTCGTCTTCTGCGTTGTCCAGTTCAATTTTCGCTTCGGATAATCGATCCGCTTGCAGGCAGCTGCGCAAATCATCAATTAACTCTATGGCCGATGCATAACGCTTGTCTGCATCTTTGGCCAATGATCGGGTAATGATATTTTCAACACTTTGAGGAATTTCCGGGTTCAATTCGCGGGGTTCGGTAAAAGTGTCCTGAAGATGCTTTAAGGCAACACTGATGGGGGACTCCCCTGAGAAAGGCAGCTCACCGGTAACCATCTCATACAGAACAACCCCTAAAGAATATATATCCGATTTTTCACCGGTCATCCCACCCCGGGCCTGTTCCGGGGAAAAATAGTGAACTGATCCCATCACAGAACCTGTATGGGTAATGGTTGCCGAAGTGACTGCCCGGGCAATCCCAAAATCGGTCACTTTTGCGCTGCCATGTTCACTGATTAAAATGTTATGCGGTTTTATATCGCGGTGAATAATATGATTTTGATGCGCATGAGCCAATGCTTCGGCAATTTGTTTTGTAATCTCGACAGCTTCGTCTATTGGCAGCGGAGCATGCCGTTTAATATATTCTTTTAAATTGGAACCTGCTATGTATTCCATGACAATGAAATGAACGTCTTCCTCAATGCCGATGTCATATATGCTCACTATATTCGGGTGGGACAGGCTCGCAGCGGCTTGTGCTTCACGCCGGAAGCGCTTGACGAAGTCTTCATCACCCGCGAACTGTGAACGCAACACTTTGACGGCAACCATTCGATTGAGGAGAACGTCCTTGGCCTTGTAAACAACGGCCATTCCTCCCCCGCCGACGCGCTCTAACAGTTCATAACGGCCTCCTAGTTGCTTCCCGATCACCTGCCTTCACCTCACTTTTTGTCTCGCCGCTTATCATTTCGAGTATTCACCAAAATGAGGGTGATATTGTCCTCTCCCCCTGCGTCCAAGGCAAGTTGGATCAAGGTGGAGGCCTTTTCTTCCGTCGACTTGTCCGCAGCCAAAACTTTTGTTAACTGGTCGTCGGATACCATGCCGTTCAAACCATCCGAACAAAGTAAAAACTGTTCATTCTCCGTGTATGAGAGCCGTTTCAAGTCGACATCAATGGATGCCTCGGTTCCCAAGGCTCTCGTGATGACATTTCGTTGCGGATGAAGTTCAGCCTCTTCCTTGGAAATTTGTCCAGACTGGACAAGCTCATGAACGAGGGAATGATCCTCGGTAACGACCTCTAAATGATCGGTATACCGGTAAAGCCTGCTATCTCCCACATGAGCAACCAAAAATTGATGTTCAGCAAACAATACGGCTACAACCGTCGTGCCCATGCCTTGATAGAGACGGTTTTCCTGAGCATATTCGTAAATATGTCTATTTGTTGCTTCTATCGTTTCCCGCAGCCATCTTTCCCACGCCTCAATGCTTTGGGACTTATCGACCGTTTGAAAGGCGTCTTTAATCCCCTCCAACACCATTTGACTGGCGACATCCCCCGCTTGATGTCCACCCATGCCGTCGGCAACAACGGCAAGTATAATGTTGTTGTCATCGGCATAAAGTATGTCTCCGCTATCTTCATTCACTTCTCTCATACATCCTACGTGTGTTTTGATCACTGCTTCCAACGAAGGATCACCTCATCATCATCTGCCCTTAAAGGCAGCGGTCACTTTTTCTATTGACAATGTTCCCTGCTCACCGACAGTGTTCCCGGTCTCCGCTCAATGTCAGCATCAGCCTATTCACCGCTAAGCTTGCTTTTGCAAGGCTAACATAAAAAAGCCGTCTCCTTGAAACTGGTCAGGGAATATTTGTTTTCTCGTTCCTGGAACTTCTTTGAAATTCGGATGGCTTTCCAAAAAGCGGTCGATGACGTAATCATTTTCCTCTTTGTCGATCGTACACGTGCTGTAAACCATCCGTTGCCCCGGAATTAACAGGGAGCTTGCCGCTTGAAGGATATTGTATTGCAAACTGGAAATCTCCCGAATGTCTTCAGGCTTTTTATGCCATTTCAAATCTGGTTTGCGGCGAATCACGCCGAAGCCTGAACAGGGGGCATCCAGCAGGATGCGATCAAACGGTTTGTCCAGCCTCTTTTCGAGCTGCCTCGCATCTGCAACCATTGTCCGGACGATCGTCAAACCTAAACGGTTGACCGCGTCTTGAATGAGTTTCTCTTTATGCGGATGGACGTCATTGGCCAATATAAAACCGTCATTATTCATTAATTCGCCTAAGTGGGTCGTTTTTCCGCCCGGAGCGGCACAAACATCCAAAACCCGCATGCCTGACTTCGGTTCCAACAACGGGGCAACCAGCATGGCACTCTCGTCCTGAATTGTAAAATATCCTTTTTTAAATAAAGGGGATTGTATGACATTTCCGCCATCAAGAATCGTTAAACCGGCGTCGGACTGACAGGTTTCCTGGACGGTAAACCCTTCCTCTTCCAACTTTTGCTTCAGATCAGCTCTTGAAGATTTGAGGCGGTTCACCCGCAGCGTCAGCGGCGGACGTTCGTTGTTGGCCTGGCAAATTCGTTCGGCCCGCTCAAAGCCGTATTGCCGAACCCAGCGTTTGACCATCCAGGTCGGGTGCGACGTTTGTACAGCCAAACGTTCTACCGGATCGCGAATCAAGTCCAGAGAAGCTCTCGGAGAACGCAAAAAATTGCGCAACACGCCGTTAATCATCCCTTTGATTCCCCGATGTCCGCGTTTTCCGGCCAGCTCAACCGCTTCATGGACAACCGCCCGATGTGGAACACGATCTAAAAATAAAATTTGGTACAAACTCAGGCGCAGAAGCTGCCTGACCCAGCGCTCAAGTTTGCTGATGCTTTGTTTGAGAAAAGGCTGAAGATGAAAATCGAGCCATCTTTGCTGTTGAATCGTACCGTAAACGATTTCCGTCGCTAATTGACGATCTCTGGCATCGAGCGTAGCGTGCCGTCGCAACAAGTTGTTTAAAACGAGATGACTAAAAGATTGGTCCCGTTCGATTTTAATCAGCGCATCCAGAGCCAACGCCCTGGCCGTATATCTCTTCATTGACCTGCTTTCATTCCTTTTTGCCAATGCTTTCCAGCACCACGCAAAAAATCAGCCGCGTTCATTTTCTTTTTTCCCGACGGTTGAATGACGGTCAGTAAAATACCTTTGCCGTCGCCGCAGACAACCCCAATGCCTTCGTCATCAAGGCGGTATACTTGTCCTGCTTCCCCAGCGGGGAAATCGTCCGTCTTTTTGGCTTGCCAAACTTTTATTCCGCTGCCGTTCATGACGGTATAAGCACCGGGAAATGGGGACAAGCCGCGAATATGATTGTATACGACCGCGCTTTCTTCTTGCCAATCAATTTTTTCGTCTTCGCGGGTGAGCGTCGGCGCAAAAGTGGCCTGAGATTCGTCCTGAGGTTTGGGCGTGATCATGCCTTTTTCCAGCAAAGGGATCGTCTCTTTCAATAACGTTGCCCCCGCCGCACTTAATTTGTCATGTAATGAGCCAACATCATCATCATCTTCGATCGGCACTTTCACCTGTGTTAAGATATCCCCGGCATCCAACTTTTCGACCATATACATGATGGTCACACCGGTTTCTTGTTCGCCATTGATGATCGCCTGGTGGATAGGCGCACCCCCGCGGTATTTGGGAAGAAGAGAAGCGTGCACATTGATACATCCCAAGCGGGGTAAATCCAATAAGGATGAGGGGAGAATTTGCCCGTAAGCAGCGGTGACGATTAAGTCCGGTCTCCAAGCTTTGATCTGATCTACTTCCGGGGAGTTTTTCAAACGCTGCGGTTGTAAGACGGACAGGCCGTGCTTCTCAGCCTCTTGCTTGATGGGCGGAGCGGTTAACGTTTTCTTCCTCCCTTTCGGCCGATCAGGTTGAGTCACCACTGCAGCAATATCGTATCCTTCTTGAATAAGCATGCGTAGAGACGGCACGGCAAAATCCGGTGTGCCCATAAATACAATCTTCACCTGCAAAACTCCCCTTTATGACAGAACATATTTATTGCTCGACGTCATTCTTATCGTACATCTTCTCCGCTATATCAATAAATAATACGCCGTTTAAATGATCGATCTCATGTTGAATCGCCCGGGCCAAATAATCTTCTCCTTCGAGAATGAATGCTTCTCCGTGACGGTTGAAGGCCCGCACCTTCACTTTTTGGGCTCTTGACACTTCCCCCACTAAGCCGGGAATGCTCAAACACCCCTCCGCACCCAACTGCTTCCCTTCTTGGGCCACAATTTCGGGATTGATCAATTCAATCAGCCCATGATCATCGCCGACATCGACGACAGCTACCCGTTTGGAAACACCCACTTGCGGTGCTGCCAAACCAACCCCCTCAGCCGCGTACATCGTTTCGGCCATATCATCTAACAATTTTTCCAAATGGTCGTTGAATTTTCTCACTGGGATCGCTTTTTCACGCAAAATGGAATCCGGGTGTTTGACAATGACACGTATCGCCAATCATCTTCACGCTCCTTCACATAAACATCAAAGGTTGCATGTCTATTTGAACAAGCAACTTTTTTTTCAATCTCCATTCGGTGAGATATGTCAACAGTTCATTTAATATGTGAGCTAATTTTGGTTCATTTCTATATTTTATCATGCAATGATAACGATATCTATCTTTTATCTTTGGAATCGGCGAGGCGACAGGGCCCAAAACAATCGTTTGGGGATTCAATCGTTGTTTCAACCAAGAAACACTTTGTTCAGCCGCCCTGACCGAAATGGTCAAGTCCTCATGGCTAAAAGTCATCAACGTAATAAAATAATATGGCGGGTATCCGTGCTGACGACGGTAGTGCATTTCCTGCCTGTAGAAATTGACATAATCGTATTTTGCCGCCTGTTGTATGCTGTAATGTTCCGGAGTGTATGACTGAACGATCACTTCTCCAGGCAACTGATGCCGGCCGGCTCTGCCGCTCACTTGAGTGAGCAATTGAAATGTTTTTTCGGCAGCGCGAAAATCAGGTAAATGTAAAAGCGCATCGGCCGCCATGACGCCGACGAGGGTCACGTTCGCAAAATCCAAACCTTTGGCGATCATTTGTGTGCCTAAAAGCACATCGGCCTCATGATTTCCGAAAGCACGCAAATGTGCTTCGTGAGCACCCTTTCTTCTCGTCGTGTCGACATCCATCCGAATGACGCGAATACCGGGGAAATGTTTATACAATTCTTCTTCCACTTTCTGTGTTCCCGTGCCGAAAAAACGAATGTGTGCACTGTGACATTCCGGACATGTGTCAATCATCTTTTGCTGATATCCGCAATAATGACAGCGAAGCGTTCTGTCAACTTTATGGAATGTTAGAGAAATCTCGCAATGTGGACAGGACAAAACATAGCCGCAGTCTCTGCACATGACAAAAGTGGAAAAACCCCTGCGGTTGAGAAAAAGCACCACCTGCTCTTTTCGCTCCAGTCGATCCTGAATGTTTTGATACAATGTACGGCTGAACATGGAGCGATTCCCAGCTCTCAATTCCTTGCGCATGTCCACGATCCGTACCGGCGGTAGACTTCTGCCGTGGACACGCCGGCGTAAACGAACGAGTTGATAAACGCCTTTTTCAGCTCTGGCGTAACTTTCCAAGGCGGGAGTCGCACTGCCAAGGATGACGGGTGCACGGTGATATTCTCCTCGATAAATGGCCACATCCCTGGCGTGATACTTCGGGCTTTCCTCCTGTTTGTAGGAGCTTTCATGCTCTTCATCGATAATAATCAGGCCGATGTTTTGAAAAGGGGCAAAAAGCGCCGAACGGGCCCCGATGGCGACTTTGACCTGTCGTTCATGGATTTTCAGCCATTCATCGTAACGTTCACCGGCGGACAAGCGGCTGTGAATGACCGCGACCTGATCCCCGAATCTCCCCTTAAACCGCTCGACCATCTGCGGCGTGAGCGAGATTTCGGGCACGAGAACGATCGCTTCTTTTCCTTGTGCTAAGACACGGGCGATCGCCTGCAAATAGATTTCCGTTTTGCCGCTCCCCGTCACACCATGCAGTAAAAACGTACGATGTTCTTCCCGGTCAATCGCTTCAGCCATTTTTTGAAATGCCATGTGCTGTTCTTCTGTCAGCGGCAAAGGGGTTGTCTTTTGAAAAGTGCGGCCGGCATAAGGGTTGCGTTTCTGTTCTTCCCGGACGATTTCGACAATCCCCTTTTGTTCAAGTGCCTTCACGGTTGAACGGGACGCCCGACAACGGCGCACAAGTTCATTCAACGGAATACGCTCTAATTTGGCACATAAAAATTGAACAATTTCTTTTTGTTTTTTCGCCTGAGGAGGGAGCTGTTCAACCGTCATGCGCAATTGATCCTCATCCAGCAGCGGCCTGACGACAGCCACCTTTTTGGTGGTCACACCGTCTTTGACATGATAGGTGACTTCTTTTTGACCATCTTTGTTGATCCGAACGCTCTTATATGTCCGCGATCTTAATGCACTGGGCAACATCGCCTGCAAAGCAGTGATCAACAGACAAACATATTTTTCGCTCATCCACCGGCCCAATTCAAGCAACTCTTTGGTTAGGGGAGGGGTTTCATCCAAAACGGACTCGATCGTCTTTAACTCATATGCGGATGCCCGCTGAGAGACATTTTTAGTTTGCAGCACAAAACCTTGTACTTTGCGTGGACCGAAAGGAACGATCACTCTGGATCCGGGAACGACCCACTCCTCTAATCCATCCGGAATCAAATAATCAAAGGTTTGGTTCACGTCGCGAGCCGGAATCTCCACAACCACTTGCGCCAGCTGAACGTTATCCACTGTAATCAGCTACCATTTTCAAAAGCTCTAAAGCCACTTCTTCTTTCTTCAGCAATGGCAGTGCACGCTTGCCGCCCGAACGATGAAATATCGTGACGATGTTCGTCTCCGTGCCGAAACCTGCCCCGGCTTCTGTCACATTATTGGCTACGATAAAATCGAGGTTTTTCTTGTGCATTTTTTGACGGGCATGCTCTTCCACATCATTTGTTTCGGCAGCAAAGCCGACTAATATCTGATCCGTTTTCCTTTGACCAAGCGCATGCAGTATATCTTCCGTTTTCTCCAAAGTGATCTGCAAACGATCTTCATCTTTTTTGATTTTCTGTGAAGAGACGTGCTGAGGGCGATAATCGGCAACCGCCGCCGCCTTGACGACGACATCCGTTTGGGCAAATTCATTGAGCACAGCTTGATACATGTCAGCCGTCGTGGTGACACGGACGACTTTAATGCCCGGAGGATCCTTAAGGTCAGTCGGTCCGGAAACTAAAGTCACTTCGGCGCCTAATGCCGCGCCCGTTTCGGCAACGGCATAACCCATTTTTCCCGAGGAATGGTTGGATAGATAACGAACCGGATCAATCGCTTCCCGGGTCGGACCGGCCGTGACGAGCAGCCGCTTTCCTTGCCACCATTGGGCATGTTGGCCTGCCAACCTGTTTTGTACATTTTTTGCCGACGGTAACTGCTCATCTGCAAAGAAACGTTCCACGCGTTCCAATATTTGCTCGGGTTCGGCGAGACGTCCCCGGCCCACGTAACCACAGGCAAGCTGGCCTTCACCGGGTTCCAAGAAATGCACACCCCATGATTTGAGTTTGTTCATATTGTCTTGAACGGCCGGATGGGCATACATATGGCCGTTCATTGCCGGGGCCATCCAGATGGGGGCTTCCGTGGCAAGTAATGTCGTGGACAACATGTCATCCGCGATGCCGCCGGCCAATTTGCCGATGATGTTCGCTGTCGCCGGAGCGACCAAGATGAGGTCGGCATGATCGGCCAAATCGATATGGGCAATGACGGACGGATCTTGTTCTGCAAAAGTGTCCGTGTAAACTTGATGGCGGGACAGGCTTTGGAACGTTAAAGGTTGTACAAATTTCGTCGCGGAACGGGTCATCACCACCCGCACGCCCGCTCCTTTTTGAGTCAACCGGCTGCACAATGTACACGCTTTGTAAGCGGCAATCCCTCCACTCACGCCAAGCACAATCGTTTTCCCTTCCAAAACCATACAACAGTTCCCCTCTCTGGAGCAAAATTTTAAAAAAATAACAACCTGATGCAGGTTGTTATTCCGGTTTAAACTTGTTTCTTTCCTTGTCTACGTAGGGATTTTCAAATTCGATTTCATCGGCAACAATTTCTTCCAGAGCGATCCCCACTTCCTTGTGTGATTGCGTATCTTCCAAATAAGAACTGTTTTGATCACGCATCATCCGCGCTCTTTTGGAAGCGATGGCCACCAACGTATATTTGGAATCGACTTTTTCGATCAGTTTATCGATGGATGGATAAAGCATCAATCATTCACCCTTTCTAAGCATTCGCCGATACTGTTTGATTTTACGTTCTTTTTTACAATGTTCGGCAATGATGATCGCTTCTATACGATCACACGCCTTTTCGACATGATCATTAACAACGACGTAATCATAATGTTCCATCATTTCAACTTCTTCCTCGGCGATTGTCATCCTGTTCTGAATGATATCTTCCGTTTCTGTTCCCCGCTTGACGATTCTGTTTTTTAATTCGACCATGCTGGGAGGAACCAAAAAAATAAAGATGCCTTGAGGATATTTTTGTTTAACCTGCCGGGCGCCTTGAACTTCAATTTCCAGCAATACGTCATGGCCCCGTTCAATTTGCTCCATCACGTAGGATTTGGGGGTGCCGTAAAAATGGCCGGCATATTCGGCCCACTCCAAAAGATCGTCATTGGCAACCATATGTCTAAATTCGGCATCCGACTTAAAAAAATAATTGACACCGTCGACTTCCCCTTGACGGGGGAGCCTGGTCGTCACTGAAACGGAGTACGAAATATTGATTTCTCTTTTCTGCAAAGCTTTGCAAACAGTTCCTTTCCCCACTCCAGAAGGACCTGAAAGGACGATCAGCAATCCCTTGTCTTCTTCCATCGTATCACCCGTCACCCTTCATACATCCCTGTTATTCATCAATAATCTCTTTCACGTTTAAGCGTTGTCCCACAGTTTCCGGCTGAACGGCGGATAAAATGACATGTTCGCTGTCCATGACGATCACTGCTCTCGTTCTGCGTCCGTATGTCGCGTCGACAAGCAGGTTGCGATCCCTTGCCTGAGCAATGAAACGCTTGATCGGTGAAGATTCCGGACTGACAATGGACACAATCCGATTGGCATTGACAATATTTCCGAAACCTATATTAATCAATTTCATAAACATCTTCCACCCACTTACTCAATATTTTGAACCTGTTCCCTGATTTTTTCCAGTTCACCCTTCACATCAATGACATGTTGGCTGATGGCCACAACTTGAGCTTTGGAGCCAATCGTGTTGATTTCCCGATGCATTTCTTGGAGGAGAAAATCCAGCTTGCGGCCGACAGGCCCGTCCTCAGCTACCAGATTTTCAAACTGGCGGAGATGGCTTTCCAGGCGAGTCAGTTCTTCGTCAATATTGGATTTTTCGGCCAGGAGAGCAACTTCCTGCAGCAAACGGGACTCGTCCACTTCCGCCCGTTGATCTAATAATTCCCTGACTCTCGTTTCCAATCGCCGTTGATATTCGTTATGGACTTGACTGGCCAGGGCATTCATCTCAGCCAGCGCAGCTTGCAGGAGGCCAATGCGTTTGCGCAAATCATGAGCCAAGGCAACGCCTTCACTCGCCCTCATCCGGGTCAAGTCCTGCATCGCTCGGCGGACGGCCTGCCCAAGTCGCTCTTCAAACACGGAAGGATCCGCCTCTTCCTGAATAACAAAACATTCCGGAATGGCCAAAAAATCTTGGATCGATAGTTTTCCTTCCAGACCGAAATGTTTTTTCACTCGGTCAGCCGCTTCAAAATAAGCTTCGGCCAAGCCCCAGTCAATCTGCACTGTCCTCTTCTTCCATTGGCCCGCATCGATATGTATATAAACATCCACACGTCCTCGATATATGTTTTCACGAACCACTTTTTTGACTTGTTCTTCGAAAAGCGTTAAATTCCGCGGCAGATGAACGTCAATTTCACAATACCTGTGGTTAACGGACTTTATTTCAACCGTGAGTTGCACGTTGTCGATGTGATCTTCATATCGGCCATAACCTGTCATACTTTTCATCGAATCACCATTTCTTTATTGTAATGGATTTAGCATCCATTAACAAGGAAAAACACATCCCTTGTTGATCATTGGCTGGGGCTTGTCTCATACATTCGACAAACTATTCGGAAACTCCTTTCATAATAATAAGGATAAAAGGATCGCAAACAAAAAAGAGTGAAAGAATTCGCAGAATCTCTCACTCTTTTGGAGAAATCAGGCATGTTTAGGACCAAAACGATGAAACAAGCTTAAAGCAATCGAGGGCAAGGCGGCAAAAAACAGAACAAACAGCCATTCCCTGGTACTTAAAGCAACGGTTCTGAAGACCGGCTGCAAAGCCTCGATGTAAATGACGCCTACGAGCATGATCACTGAAAGGACAACGGCTGCAATTAACCATTTATTTTCAAACGGGTTGCGGCTGAAAATCGATTTTTCGCTCCGACAATCAAAAACGTGAATCAATTGAGCCATGACCAGGGTTGAAAAAGCAACCGTTTGCGCTTTGACTAAATGATCCGGTTCATTTTGCAAGGTTAACCAAAATGCGGCCAGTGTCGCCCACCCAATTAAAAAGCCTCTGGAAACAATTTTCCACCCCAACCCTCTCGAAAAAATGCTTTCCTTTCGCCTGCGGGGGGGATGAGCCATGACATTACCTTCCGAACGGTCCACGCCGAGAGCCATCGCCGGCAAACCATCCGTGACAAGATTGACCCATAATATTTGGATGGGCACCAAAGGCAAGGGGAGTGCCAATAACATGGCAAAAAACATGACTAAAATTTCCCCGACATTGGAAGCAAGCATATAGCGAATAAACTTGCGAATGTTTTCATAAATGGTTCTGCCTTCTTCAATCGCGGCCTTAATCGTCGCAAAATTGTCATCGCTTAAAATAAGAGATGAAGCTTCTTTGGCCACATCTGTACCCGTGATACCCATGGCAATGCCGATATCAGACTGTTTGATGGCCGGTGCATCGTTCACCCCATCCCCTGTCATGGCCACGACATGACCTTTGGCCTGCAAAGCTTTAACGATACGCAGTTTGTGTTCCGGTGAAACTCGGGCATACACGGAAATATGCTCAACCTCCCGTGCAAATTCCTCATCAGTCAATGTTTGCAGCTGACGTCCGTTGATCACCTTTCCGTTGTTTAATATCCCCAATTGAGAGGCGATCGCTTCCGCCGTTTTCTGATGATCACCAGTAATCATCACCGTTTTGATACCCGCGCGTTTACATTCGCTGATCGCTTGTTTCACTTCCTCACGGGGAGGATCGATCATGCCAAACAAGCCGACAAAAATTAAATCGCGTTCCGCTTCAGCTTCATGCTCAATCATTTCCGATCTTTTCACGTCCCGGTAAGCAATGCCTAAGGTGCGCAAAGCCATTCCCGCTTGATCATCGTTGGCAGCGAGAATACTCGCTTTAATTTTTGAATTCAGGGGCGTGATGCGTCCGTTCCACAGTACGCGGTCACAACGTTCAATCAGCACGTCCGGAGCGCCTTTGGAAACAATTTTTTTCTCTCCATAAGCATTGCGAATGAGGACAGACATCATTTTTCGGCTGGAATCAAAAGGGAACTCATCCAGACGTTCATAAAGTTGATCCAACTGTTCTTTCCAGACACCGGCTTTGGCCCCGGCGACAACAAGCGCACCTTCCGTCGGATCTCCGGTAATGTCCCACTGAACCGATTTTTGTTTAAACAGACCCCCGTTTTGATCGGTTTCTTTTTCCAGGATGGCGTTATTGCACAAAACACCGTATTCCAGCATCTGCTGTATATGCGGCTTCTGTTTGAAACTAACAATCTGGTGATTGATCGTAAATTCACCCTCCGGTTGATAGCCGACCCCCGACACTTCGACAGACGTTTGATCGATCCATAGATGGGTCACGGTCATTTTATTTTGCGTTAACGTCCCCGTTTTATCGGAACAAATGACCGATGCGCAACCGAGCGTTTCAACCGAAGGCAATTTACGGACGATCGCCCTGCGCCTGATCATGCGCTGTACACCCAAAGCCAGCGCAATGGTCACGATCGCCGGCAATCCTTCCGGTATGGCCGCCACGGCCAAACTCACCCCGGCTAAAAACATCTGGTAAGTGTCTTGTCCATGCCAAATGCCGGTCACGACAACGACAGCCGTCAAAATGAGCGCGACGGAGATGAGCACTTTCCCCAGTTGCTCCAAACGCATTTGCAAAGGGGTTTGCCTCGATTCAGTCGTGGAGATCAGTTCGGCAATTTCGCCCATTTGAGTGGACATGCCGGTTTCGACGACAATGCCTTGTCCAGATCCTTGAGTGACAAGTGTCCCCATAAACGCCATATTGTGTTGATCCCCCAGACCGACATTGTCATCATCCGCAATGGCATCTGGCTCTTTATTGACGGACACTGACTCCCCCGTCAAAGCAGATTCTTCGATAAACAATCCTTTGGCCTCAAACAATCTGACATCGGCTGGAACCCGGTCACCTGCTTCAAAATAAATGATGTCACCGGGCACAATTTCCGCTGCCGGAATTTCGGTTAACACCCCCTCGCGAATGACGTGAGCGGTTGGGGCGGTCAATTCTTTTAAAGCATGTAAAGATTTTTCCGCCTTGTATTCTTGAAAAAAACCCATCATGCCGTTAATAATGACGATGGCGATGATCGTAATGGCGTCCGTATACTCGCCCAGCAGCCCCGAAATAAGGGTTGCCCCAAGTAAAACCAAAACCATGAAATCTTTAAACTGTCCCAACAGAATCGCAAATGGAGAAATGACACTATGATCTTTCAGTTGATTGAACCCGACTTGATTCAGTCTTTTCCTTGCTTCCCGCTCGCTTAAACCTTGGTGCATATCCGTTTGCAAAGTGGCTTCAACCGCTTGCTCGTCTTGAGCATACCAATTCACCCGTTCTCACCCCAATGCTTGTAATGTTTGTCCTAAGCTAACTGTATTCGGGAGGTGAGGCAAACATGAATGAAACTTTTATGCTAAGATGGAAATGGCAAAGCGTTTGCATGCGCTTAAACAACACAAGCATAAGCAGCACAAAGTATGCGGAACGATATAGCAGCACGATATAGATGACGGGGTGAAAGAGATGACATTTGACGGGATGATGGTTTATGCCATCAGCAACGAACTGGCCGAACATTTGGAAAACGGTCGGATTGCAAAAATCTACCAACCTCATGGACGAGATCTCGTTTGGCATGTCAGGAGCAAAGGAACCAACCATGCCTTGTTTCTTTCGGCCAATCCGACCTATCCACGGATTCATCTGACAACAGAAAAATTTGAAAACCCAAAGGAAGCCCCGATGTTTTGTATGCTCTTACGCAAACATTTTGAAGGGGGCATGATTGCCAAAATCAAACAGGTAGACTCCGAACGCATCATCCATATTGACGTGCGCACGACAGATGAATTGGGAGATCCGGTGTGCAAAAGGCTGGTGATCGAAATCATGGGTCGGCACAGCAATATCATTGCTGTGGATCCACAAAAAAATGTGATTTTGGACAGCATCCACCATCTCCCCCCATCGATGAACCAGTACCGTACGGTTTTGCCCGGTCGACCTTATGTCCAGCCCCCGGAGCAACAGAAAATCAGCCCCTTTGCGGTGGACAAGGAGACGTTCGCCAAAAAAATTCGCTTTAATGAAGGCCGGCTGGAAGAGCAGCTGGTTCGGCAGTTCCATGGCTTGAGCCCCCTGCTAGCCCGGGAAATCATCCACCGTGCCGGATTGCCCAAGCCAGACAATGTGTTTTCCAGCTTCCGCAAGCTGATGGAAAAAATAGAGAAGCATGATTATCAACCGACCATTATGCATCATTCAGACAAACCGGCTTTTTATTTATTTCCTCTTGAACATTTGCGAAGCGAAAGACTTGAAAGTTTCGCAAACATTAGTGACATGCTTGAAAGCTTTTATCACCGGAAGGCTGAACGGGATCAAATCAAGCAAAGAGCGCAGGATCTGCTCCGGCTGTTAACAAACGAGAAGAAGAAAAATGAAAAAAAAATCCAAAAGCTGTTCCGTACGCTTCAGGATAGCGACAAAGCTGAAGAGTACCGCTTATTTGGAGAGCTGCTGACAGCATACATGCATCTCGTTAAACGGGGGGACAAGCATGTGGAAGTCTATAATTATCACGATCCGGACAATTCTTTGATCAACATACCTTTAGACCCCACACTCGCCCCCAATGAAAATGCGCAATGGTATTTCAAAAAATATACGAAAGCAAAAAGAGCCAAAACAGAAGCGAAAAAACAACTGAAAAAAGCGAAGGACGAAATCGCCTACTTGGAAACTTTATTAGTGCAGCTGGAACAGGCATCCGTTCGTGAAGTGGAAGAAATTAGAGAAGAATTAATCGAAGGAGGATATGTACGCAACCGTGCCCAAAACAAAAAGCAGAAGAAGCAAAATGAACGCCCGGCGGTCAAAAAATACTATTCGTCGGAAGGGATTCCTATTTTAGTCGGAAAAAACAACAAACAGAACGATTACTTGACCCATCGGCTGGCCAGTCCGGACGACACTTGGCTGCACACGAAAGACATTCCCGGATCGCACGTGATCATTCGCGGCAAACAGTATTCTAAACAGACTTTGCTGGAAGCGGCCAAATTGGCGGCCCATTACAGCAAAGCCAGGTTATCCAGCAGCGTCCCAGTCGATTATACATTGATCAAACACGTGCGCAAACCGAACGGAGCCAAACCGGGATATGTCATTTATGATCACCACCAAACCGTCTTCGTCACACCTGAGGAAACAGATATTCAAGATCTCGAGAAAAACAGCTCAAAGGAATCAGAAAATTGAACAGGTGCATGCCCAGCTGTCCGCCTCACACTTGTTGCCAATATATGTTATTCATGATAACGGACGTTGGAAGCAAACCTAATAAAAAACGTGCGCTTTGAAAGGACAGAATGGGTATGCATACGATCTGGAAAGGCTCCATCAGTTTCGGTTTGGTTCATATCCCGGTGAAATTGTTTGCCGCCACCGAAAATAAAAACGTGTCTTTTAGACAATTGCACGAAAAATGCCATACACCGATCAAATACGAAAAAGTATGTCCGTCTTGTGAAACCGAAGTCAGTCAGGAAGACATCGTTAAAGGGTACGAATATGAGAAAGGAAAGTTCGTCATTCTTAATGAGGAAGAACTGGATGTTTTGGCTCAAAAGAATAACAAGCACATCGAAATCGTGGATTTTATCAAGCTGGAAGAGATAGATCCGATTTATTTCAACCGTTCATACTATTTAGGGCCGCATGAACATGGGGAGAAAGCATATTCGCTTTTACAGAAAGCGATGCAGGACTCCCAAAAAGTAGCCATCGCCAAAATCATGCTCCGGGCCAAGGAACATTTGGCGGCCATTCGCGTGTATGAGCAGGCTTTAGTTCTGGAAACGATTCACTATCCCGATGAGGTTCGCCGTGCAGAAAACATCCCCGGCCTGAGAGACGACATTCAAATCAGTGACAAAGAAATGGAGATGGCTCTCCAGCTCGTTGAACAACTGACAACGACGTTTGACCCGGAAAAATACACCGACGAATACCGCGAACGAGTCAAAGAGCTCGTTCAGAACAAAGTGAGCGGCAACGAAGTGAAGATTGCCCCGGAAGTCCCCCAGACAGACATTACCAACCTGATGGAAGCCCTGCAACAAAGCATCAACGAAACTAAATCCCAAAAGAAGCAGACGAGAAAACGTAAAACGAGCAAAACCAAGAAAAAGGCGACGGGTTAAGGCGGTCAAGAGGGCCAAAATGAGATTGAAACCGATCACACCGTTTGAACCGATCAGCACAGAAACCATTCCCGGGGGAGACCAATGGATTGCCCAGGTCAAATGGGACGGGGTGCGCATTTTAACCTATTATGATGGGACCACAGTCCAGTTATTTAACCGCAGAAAGAATGAACGCACCTTGCACTATCCGGAACTGAGGGACATCCGCTCTTTTTGTACGGCGAAATCTGTTATTCTGGATGGGGAAATGATTGCCCTTGGGGAGGATGGCAAACCTTCCTTTCAGCGTATCATGCAGAGAGATGGGCTGCGCAAAATGGAGAGAGTGGCAGAAGTACGGCGGTCGATCCGAGTCACATATATGGTGTTTGACGTCATTTTTTACAACGGAAAATGGATACATCAAGAGCCGCTAGAAAAACGCATAAAGTTGCTGGAAAATATCATTGAACCAGGGGATCATGTTCAACGTGTACCGGTCTTTCAGGACGGTCAATCGCTCTTTCAAGTCGTCAAAGAACAAAACATGGAAGGAATCGTCCTCAAAGATGTTCACAGCCGATATGCGATCAACGGGAAGGACAAAAGATGGCAGAAGAAAAAAGTGTTTCGGGATCTAGTGGCGGTGATTGGCGGTATCACCTACCGATCCGGTGTGGTCAATGCGCTGTTACTCGGATTGTATGATCATACCGGTCAATTTCGGTATATCGGTCATGTCGGGACAGGCAAAATCACGCGGCAAGACTGGCGAACACTGACAAACATCGCTGAGGATATCAAAATAGATAAACGGCCGTTTGTCAATCGCCCCGAAAGAGACAAAGACGCATCCTGGGTTCAACCGGTGTTAACCGTGAAAATACAATTTTTGGAGTGGACTGAATCGAAGACGTTAAGACAACCGAGCATTCAATCGTTTGTCAACGCGGAAGCAAAGGATTGTACGTTTGATCAGTAGGATAAGGATCAGTAGG
>CALBTX010000170.1 GCA_937967685.1 uncultured Bacillaceae bacterium
ATCTGCTCCCACTCCATTGCAATCGTTTCCAAATAAACGGCTTCCACTATTGTCCAAACAAATGAACTTGATCTTCGTTCATGGCAAGAGGAGATCCTTTTTTAAATCACTCTATCCTATTAACAGTTTACTGTCAACAGTCTACTTGAATTTGATTTAAATCTTTTTTAAATCGGCATCAATGCCGATATGGTATAATACAACAATAAATACTTTGACTGTGACCAACCGGACGGTCACCAACCGATTGCAATGCATGTTCATTTATGACGAGGTGAGATATGATGCGGGAAATGATTTCAAAGGTAGAACCTTTGCATATACAAGTGTACAATATATTGAAAAATTCAATTATTAACGGAGAATTCCAGCCGGGGGAAAGAATTACGGAGGTCGGCCTGGCTAAAATGCTGTCTGTCAGCCGTGGACCGGTCAGAGAAGTGATCCGCATGCTCATTCAAGACGGGCTGCTCGTTCAGGAGGACGGCCAGACCCTCGTCTATCAACCGACAAAGAAGGATATTAACGAAGTGTTCCTCTGCCGTGAATCGCTCGAAGGCCTGGCCACCCGTCTGGCTGCGGATAACATGACCGCAGACATTAAAGAGCAATTTTTGTCCAACATTAAGCAAACGAAAGAAAGTATTGAACGGCAGGACGCCAATGAATTGAGCCGGTTAGACCAGCAGTTTCACGAAATGATCATCAAAACATCGCAAAATAAACAGTTGATCCAAATCGCCGGCATTATCCAAGCCAAAGTCGCCTATATGCGCAACCAAATTTTATCTCATTTTTACAAAAAGTTTGTGGACACTGTAGATGAACATTATCATATTGTCCAACTGTTAGTGGAAGGCGATGCTTCTCAGGCCGAGAAACAGATGCGTGTGCATATCAGCAAGGCGGTTCATGTATATAATTATCTCGTCAAGTAACGTTGAACTTCAAGATGTGATTCATTCGCCTTAATCCATTCGCTTTGATTCATACGCCCGTAAGCTGTACTCGGTAAAGATTGTGGCACCTAGCCCACCTGTATACCGATATGATAGCCCGCATATTTTTTCATGTTGATCACACCCGCATCAAAGAGGAGATACTGACCTTTGATGCCGATCAGGCGATCCTGAATCATGGGGGTTTTATGCAGGTTGTAAGCCTTGATTTGATCCAATTCTTCCAAAATGGGATACGTAAAATCGATCAGCTCTTCATTTGTCAATAGAAACGGACGGAACGTTTCAGGAATGATGTCGACCATCTCTTCTCTGACTGCTTGCAAACTTTTGTCTGTTACTGGGCCTTTCAACATTTTACGCCAATTTGTTTTGTCGGGCACATATTTGGCCAGAAAAGCTTCCAACTCGCCCGCTGTTTTGCGGGACGGGACTTCAGCAATCGGGACAGCCTTTAGCGCGCCTTGATCCACCCAACGCTTCAATTCTCTGTTTTTTCGGGTGATGCCCACTTTTATGTCGCTGCTTAAGGCCAAATAGACATAATGCGGGACCATGCACTGCGTCTTGCCAAACTGTTCATCCCGGCAAGTGCCTTCATTGAAATGGCACAGATGCGGCTTGACCATGCACAAATCATTTTCAGGCAAACGCTTGAAACACGGAAAACAATAACCGTTATTGTAAGTTTTCTTGATCTTTCGGCCGCAGTGGATGCACTCAATTTGTCCCTGAAATGTCAACCGGATCTTCTCGCCGATATAATCATTCAAAGTGATTTGTTCATCTCCTAAATGAACAAAGTAGTTAATCGGCCGATCATAGCGATGCGTTAAACCGCGCAGCACGCCTTGCATATGCATAAACGATCTTCCTCCTCATGATCCGCTCTTCTCTTGTATCTTACTCTATTATCCTATTATCCCTTGTCTCTTATTCTATTATTTTGTGTCCCAACCTTCTATTTTGTCTCCCAATTTTAGTCTCTCAATTTTTGATGATATTTCTTAATTTCTTTGGTCGTTTCACATGCTTTTGCTTGATTGTGCTTGACTTTTTTCTTTTGTTGCCAATGGATGATGATGAACAAAAGCAGGCCCACGGATAAGCCGATCAATGGTCCGTTCAGGCTGTAAAAAGTTAGCGGAGAAGCCGAGATCACCATTGTCGGGATCGTCGCTATGTTCAGTGTCTTATGTTTGACACTCGCTTTCAGCGAAGACGTGAAAATCCCGAATAAAGCGAGAAAGGCGATGATTGCCGGCAATGCGTCTGGTAATTCCAGTATAAAAGGAATTAAAATCGGCGAGGCAAAAGCAAACAGCATTAAAATGAAACCGGAAATGACGGAAGCCATGTAGCGGTACGCTTTTTTTCCCGCTGATGCATTTGAACAGATGGACGTCATCACTCCCGCCAAATTGGTGCAATGAGAACCAAAGAAACTCCCCGTGATAGAAAACAGGCCGCTCAAAGAAACGATTCTGTTGGCCGGAATGGCAAACTTGTTTTTCACCAGCTCATTGACACCGACGATAATGTCGTTGCTCAACAGCAACAATGCCAGAGGCAAACCGATTAAAAAAACGCCCGCTATAGAAAATTCCGGTTGATAGAATTGAAAGAAGTTCGCTTCGGTTTCGGCCTGAATACTTGGCAGGCCGTCCCCAATCAACAAAGCGATCGCCGCGAACAAGAGGGCGCCAAAAATAGCGGGGATGTTTTTCAGGCATTGAGACACAAGAAGGAAACCGATCATTGCCGAGATAACGATCCATATCGAAGACGTAAATTGAACGGAAAGATGAACTAACGTGTTCAAAATCATCCCCGCCAGCATGGCAAATATGATTTCCTTGGGTAAGATGTTGATGATCTTACTAAAAAGCCCTGTCACGCCCAGTAAGAAAATAAGGAGGCCGGAAATAAAAAATCCGCCAATTAATTCGGTATAAGCAAACAAGGGAGTAACGGTCATCAAGTAAGTGATGCCTGAAATGGAATGTGCGCCCGTCAAAGGCATTTTATGATACAACGGCAACAAAATGCTGAAAAGCCCGCCGAAGAAAAAGGTGGCAAAGATCCACGAAGCAGTTTCCGCTGCGTCATATCCCCCGTTCCTTGCCGCTTCGAGAATGATTAAACTCGAACCCGTAATAGCCAATAAACCGGAAATGGTTCCGCTGGCAATATTTTTGGCCGATATTTTTCGCTCCAACACTTGTTCATGTTGAAGAGAAGGCATATTCTTCATCTTATCTCATACCTTGCCCAATCGTTGTCGGTCATGCTCAACACATTTAAAAATTAAAAAGCCTCTTAAAAAAACGAATAACACTGGAAAAAGCGACTTAAACGTTCGATATAAACAGTATAACCCAAAAATGAAATATTTGGGGATGATCGTTCATCAGACAGGAGTGTCGTTGAAGTGAAAACAGTGCAATTCTTAAAGCCTCTCTCCGCCCAAAAAAGGCAGCGCCCTCTGTCGCTGCTTGAAAAAAGCAAAACTTGCCAGCCAAAACTGGACATTAAAGGCAATCCCGATCTTGAAAAACAAGTGCAACTGATTGGGCTCACTGAGCACGATTTGGCTGTGGCCCAAGCTTTACAACCGTTAGTTCACAAGCATATTGAAGAACTCGTCAAACATTTCTACAAAAACTTGGCAAAGTCATCTGAGCTGATGCAAATCATTAATGACAACAGCACCGTCACCCGTTTGCAAAAGACGCTGAAGCGCCATATTGTGGAAATGTTTTCCGGAATCATCGATCAACCGTTTATCGACAAACGCACGAATGTGGCCCTTGCTCATGTACGAATCGGTTTATCTCAAAAATGGTATATCGCTTCATTTCAAGATATTTTATTAAGCTTATTAAATATTTTTGAAGCAAACCTTGAAGATAAAAATGATCTTTTGCTGGCCGTCCGTACGGTCACCAAACTGCTGAACCTGGAGCAACAGCTTGTGCTTGAAGCATATGATTCGGAAATCCGGCGAGCGAGGGCAGCCGAGGCCGAACTTAAACAAGAGGTTAAAGCCAGCGTCGGGCAAACAGCCAATGAATTAGCGGCTCTTGCTCAGCAATCAGGCGCCGCCATCGAAGAAATGACCGCCCAAATCGAAGAAATTACGAATCAATCGAAAAAAGGCTCCGAAACGGCACAGGAAGCCCAGAAACGAGCCCATGAAGGCCAGTCTCAGATCGATATTCTCAAGGAAGATTTCCAACAAGTTCAGGAGAGCATTGCCAAAATCGATCAGGACATTAAAGGGTTGGAGGCCATTTCCGATCAAATCCAAGAGATTGTCGAGATCGTCCAGTCCGTGGCCGAACGAACCAATTTATTGTCTTTAAACGCCGGAATCGAAGCGGCGCGGGCCGGGGAACACGGGAGGGGTTTTGCCGTTGTCGCGGATGAAGTGCGCAAATTAGCCGAACAAACCTCCCAATCTGTCAACCATGTCACCGCGTTGATCAGCCAAATCAAAGAGCAAATCAATATGAGTTCCCAATCCATTAAAGCGGTGCATACCCATATGGAGGATAGTACGCACAATCTGCAAGCCACGGACACATCTTTTGCCGGCATCTTATCCACAATGGAGGAAACGAATGAGCGAAATACAGAGATCAAACAGGAATTGGAAATTTTTTCAGAAGCGATACAGGAAATTGCCGGCGCAGCCGAAACGCTTGCCAATGCCACCGATGAACTAAAACAAATGACGGAAAAACTGTAAATCAATCATGATATGCTATCTAATTCATGATATCTGTCACCAAATACGTTCTATTTCATGGTTAATCCCCCATCAACGACCAAGCACTGTCCGGTAATAAAATCAGACCAGCTGCTGGCGAAAAAAAGGACACTGCCGGTCACGTCTTCCGGACGGGCAATACGCTTTAAAGGGGTTTGAGCGATCAGCGCATTTTTGACTTCTTCCCTCGTGCTCCGGCTGGCATCCGTCGGATAAACGAGTCCCGGCGCCACACAGTTCACGGTAATGCCAAACGGTCCCAAATCTTGCGCCAAATTTTGCGAAAAGGTCAGCAATGCGCCTTTCGCCGTATTATAATCATGATACGGGACTACAGGCCGATAAATTAAATCTGTGACCATATTGATGATCCGGCCGGAGCCTTGTGCTTTCATGATCGGCAGGGCATAGTGACAAACGTGATACGCTCCCTTCAGCGAACCGTCAAGCTGAGATTGATAATCTGCCCAGGCCATTTCCCAGGCCATCTTGCGTTGTTCGGGGTCAAACACAAATTGATGTAAAGCATTGTTGACGACCACATCAAGTGTATCAAATTCGTTGACGATTTGCCCGATCATCTTTCGAACAGCTTCTTCATCGGTCACATCCGCTCCAACGACTAACGTCTCTATCCCGTATTGAGACTGAAGTCGTTCAGCGAGCTGCTCGGCTGTATCCCGGTTATGTACATAATTGATAATCACATGGGCGCCTTCCCGGGCAAAGGCTTCGGCCAGCGCAGCTCCGATTCCCCGGCTGGAGCCAGTAATCAGAACAATTTTTTCCTGCAAATCTTTTGTCATTGAAGTTCACCCACCCATTCATTCGTCACCATGTTCTCAATACCGACTTTCTCTTTCAACAAACCGGTGTTGACATAGGCCTCCTCGACCGCTTTAAAAAGATCGACATCCAGCCAACCCAAACCTTTTTTCTTCATCTGCTCGTTGACAGACGTCCCGTTGCGTATCTTGATGATGGCTTCATTGCGCGCCTGATCCTGACCATCGAGCGCCCGACTAACAGCGATCTCAGCCGCCTCATCGGGGTGTTCAATCGTATATTGCACGCTATCCCGATACACCTGCAAAAAGCGAATGAGCAATTCTTTTTTCTTTGTGAACGCTTCTTCCGTGACGACAAACACATCCGAGGGAGTATTAAGGATGTCTTTCATTTCTATGACATGGACCTCTCCCAAACCGGCCCGTTTTGCGTCATACAACCCCGTATCCGTCGCCGCCGTGGCGACCACTTGACCGTTCATCAGCGGAGCAAAATTGAGCACACCCGTTTCAATCATATTCACGTCTTCTTCATTCATCCCCGCTTCATAGAGCAAGACCCTCAAGTTATCATACGTCCCGCTGCTCAAGCTGTACACCCCGACATCTTTGCCCTGTAAATCTTGGGCACTTCGGATGCCGTTTTCTTTTAAAGACACGATATTAAAAACATTCTCAGGGTAAATGTTGTACACGATTTTGAGATCGGCCCCCTGTTCAGCAGCCAAAAGAACGGCTTCCACATTGGCAAAAGCGATGTCCGCATTGCCAGCCAATATGTTCTTGATGGCATCGCCTCCACCGGCACCGGGAATGTAAGTGAATTCAAGACCTGCTTCTTGAAACCAGCCTTTTTCATCGGCCAAATACAGATTGCTTTGTTCAGCGATGGGCTGGCTCCAAGAGGCCATGCGTATCTCCTCCAGCTCAGCATGATCCGGGGCGTCATTTTCTTCCACACCGTCCGAACCTGTGTTTAAATGCTGTTCCGCAAAATCATCGGCCTCTGTATGGTTCATCCCTTGGGCACCGCAGGCAGCCAAAACAAAACCGCAGATCAAAACGATGAAACTAGAACAGATCATTTTATGCTTCACGCGATTCTCCTCCTCCACACCAAACAAGCCGTTGCCATCCCCCAACTGACTTTTACCGGTGCCTGGCATGATGATATTTTTTGAAAAAAATGCGTTCAAGTAAATCGATGGTATAGTAAAGCAGCATGCCCATCATCGTCAGCAAAATAAACACGGAAAACATCAATGTCGTATCCATTCTGGCGGCAATAATCAGGGCGCCCAGTCCTTGATTCGCTCCGATAAATTCACTGACGACCGCGCCGACGACGCTTAAGACGACCGCGACCCGCAAGCCGGAAAAAACATGGGGAATCGCCGTCGGCAAGCGCAGCTTGAACAAAATTTGCATGTTCGAAGCACGCAGGGCGCGAAATAATAAAATTTTGTCCCTTTCGACAAAAGACAGCCCTGTCAGCGTGCTTTCAAACAACGGAAAAAAACTGATGAGGGCCACGATGATCATTTTCGGCAAGTAACCGAAACCGAACCAGACGGCCAACAATGGCGCCAAAGCCAGCTTGGGCATAGCCTGGGAGGCAATAATGTACGGCTGAAGCACTTCTTTTAATATGGGAGATTGGGCCACGGTAAATCCCAAACCCATTCCGAGGATCGCTCCGATCAAAAAACCGCTCAGCACTTCAAAAAGCGTGGCTAGAATATGCGGCCAGAAGTAACCGTTGAGCAGGTTTTCCAAAAGATTGGCTCCAATCATCAGCGGACCGGGCAGAATTAAGCGGGGAATGTCCCCCATACGGACGACTATTTCCCACATGACCATGAGCACAATAAACAAAACGAAGGCGTACATGGATGTGCGTTTCATCGGTCACCACTTCCGAACCGAGGGAGCTTTTCGTGTATCTCCCGGCACAATTGGGCAAACCGGGGAGAAAATTTCAAGTCTGGTGACCGCGGATGCTCAAACGGAATGGTCAATGCCTGAACGATTCGGGCCGGTTGTCCGCCCAAAACGAAGACCCTGTCAGACAAATAAACCGCCTCTTGAATATCGTGAGTAACGAACATGATTGTTGGCTCAAACCGTTGATGGAGCCTCGCCAATTCAACCTGCAATTCCTCTTTCGTTAATGTATCCAGCGCGGCAAAAGGTTCGTCCATCAGCAAAATACGAGGTTGAACCAAGAGCGCTCGAGCCAGTGCCACCCTGGACATCATGCCTCCAGAACATTCGTGAGGAAATTTGTGTGCATCTGCGCCCAGACCGACGAGATCGAGATAATTCACTGCTTGCTTCCGATCCTCATCAACGATCGGACGCTGCAGTTCAATCGGCAGCAGAACATTCTCAAGCACCGTCCGCCATTCAAGCAAGACGGGCTTTTGAAAAACGTACGCCATCTCTTCATGAGGCTCATCCACACATTTCCCGGCAATGCTTACTTTGCCGCGGGTCGGTCTAAGCAAACCTGCCGCCAACTTTAGAAGCGTGCTTTTTCCGCTTCCGCTGCGGCCAATGATGCTGATAAATTCCTTTTTGCTGACCTTCAAATCGACATGTTCCAAAACCGGTCTCTCATTCGCGTCAAATTGCAAACAAACATCGGTCATCTCTACTTCAACAGCGCTATTCATACACGTATCAGCAGGACTCGCACACATATCGGCAGGACTCGCACACATATCGGCAGGACTTGCACACGTATCAGGGGTTTTCATCAACGGATCGACCTTCG
>CALBTX010000171.1 GCA_937967685.1 uncultured Bacillaceae bacterium
AACAGACTAAAGAACTTGCTTTTCTTCTTTCTTTCGATTCTTTCCGGCGGGTCAACGTATACGTCTTCGCCTTGATGAATCATATCGGCATTGCGTTTCAATTGCTGGCTGACGTAAGCGCCATACTGTTTCTCTATGAAACGGTAAGCCTCAGCGATAACAATGCCTCTTCTTCCCGCTCGATGGGCGTCAGAGGCGATTAAGTGACTTAAGTTATGTTCAATGCATTGCAGGCTGAAACGCTGAACGTCTCTGCCAAATTTCCCTAGGATGCTTGCTGCGGTCAGCTGGGTCAGTGCACCCCGTTTCACCATATCATATAACCTGCCGGGATGCTTTCTGATGGCTTGATTGCGCTCAGGGTGCGGTATAATCGGAGTGATACCCAGCAATTGTATTTCATACAGGATTCTTTCAATGGAACTGGGCACCTGGTCATAAGGGAGCTCCAGCAGGATGTATTTGCCTTCGTTATTGTACGTCAGGATGCGATCTTGCTTAATGTCTTCGACGATTTCCCCGTAAACATGAATTTCTTGTCCGGGGAGAATCTGTACAGAAATGCCCTGTGCATCCAGCTGCTGCTGTAAATAATCGACACATTGAATAATGTCTTCTTTTTCATTATTATAAACGCCATTGCGATGGTGGGGCGTGGCATATAAAACGGTGACGCCGCTGTCCACTGCTTCACGGGCTAATGCCAAACTGTCTTCCAAGTGTTGGGCGCCGTCATCCAGATCCGGCAGAACATGACTATGCAGGTCTATCAAACTCCCCACCCCCGGGAAAAATTAGACCAATTTGACTATATATAGGTCTTGAGGATTATTTTACAAGACCATTCAACATGATGCAACATATATCAACTTTCTATTCGATCATTCTATCATTTTTTAGTTGAACATAGTATAATCCAAAGTTTTGACCAATTCTATATGTCGAACGTTTGAACTTTGTAACGTTATATAGAACAGACGCTCGAATTCTGGGTCTTTGCTTCCAAGACTTTTGTTGGGATATATCAAATGGGGGTTAATTCCCTCCATAATAATAGTAATATTGGCTGCCCGCCTTCATTTTCCGGTTATTTAACACACAACCGAGAATGTTGGCCTGTACTTGCTCCAATAATTCCTTGGCTCGGACGGCCATTTCCCGGTTCGTCTTCCCCGAACTGATGACCAGCAGGACGCCGTCCACCTGACTGGCCAAAACCTGAGCATCCGTCACGGCGATCACCGGGGGGGTATCAAAGAGGACCAGATGATAATGGCTTTTCGCTTCTTCCAACAATCTGGACATCGCCCTGGAACCCAGCAGTTCCGCCGGATTGGGAGGAATGGGTCCCGACGTTAAAATATCCAGATTATCGACGTCCGTATTCGTCTTCACAACCTGTTCAAGCGACGCCTGACCGGTTAACACTTGAGTTAAACCTTCATTGTTCAGAAAGCGAAACGTATGATTGACCGTTGGCTTGCGCAGATCGGCGTCGATCAACAACGTTTTTTTCCCGGACTGGGCCATCACCGTGGCCAGGTTGGCCGCTATCGTCGATTTCCCCTCGGCAGGCCCTGTACTGGTGACCATCAACGATTCGATCTCTTGATCAACGCTGGCGAACTGAATGTTCGTCCTTAACGTTCGAAAAGCTTCGGAGATTGGAGACTTCGGATCTTCATGCGTGATCAGGCTGCGCCTTCTTTCCGTACTATGCTTCAAGATGACTCCCCCTCACGGAACGCCTCAATGGTTTAGACGCTTTCTTTTTTTCTCCATTGTCCATCTGGGCAATCGTTCCCAACACCGGAAGCCCAATCAAGTTCTGTACGTCTTCCTCTGTTTTCATCGTGTTATCCAGGTATTCCAGCAGGAAGGCCAAACCAACGGCGGTCATCAAGCCGACGACAAAGGCGATGGCCATGTTCAGCAGCGGTTTGGGACTTACCGGAGTTGGATCGGGTGCCGGTTGGGCCGCCGCCATGATATGGACGTTATCGACGTTCATAATATCCACAATTTCATTTTTGAACGTTTCGGCGATGGCGTTCGTCATATAAATGGCCTGTTCATAGTTCGGATCGGTGACGCTGACCGACATGACTTGCGAATTCTCGACGTTATTCACAGTCATTTGCTCTTTAAGCTGTTCAACCGTTTTATCCAAGTCATAGTCTTCGATGACTTCCTCCAGTATACGGGGGCTGGTCATGACCACGCTGTAAGTGTTAATCAATTCTACGTTCGTCTGTATGTCTGCACGGTCGAATTCACCCGTTTGATCGTTTTTATTGACGAGAATTTGTGCCGACGCCTCATATTGTGGGGTTAAAAGAAAGTAACTGATGATGCCGCTGAGCAAAACGGCAAAGAGGGTGATGAGCGCAATCAGCGATTTTCTTTTCCAGAGAATGGCCGCTAATTCTTTTAAATCCAGTTCGGTTTGTTCTTTCGTTTCCATAAGGTTCCTCCATACACATGTCTGTCAAAGACTTTTTTGATGGCTTGTCCAGTTGAGATGCGCAATATATTTCATTTTAAATCAAAATACTCCACAAAACTAGAGGCGGATCGCCTTTTTTGTCGAAATAAAAAGAGCAAAAGTAAGCCCTAAGGCTTACTCGCGCGCTTCATGCCGTCGTGCTGTCGTATGCTTTACATCTTAAACTGGCTTAAGATGGTTCCTTATTCCTGCATCATTTCTGCTTTATTTCTGCTGCACTTTCTGCTTCATTCCCGCTTCTCACCCAGGGCAAACATTAAATCGCCTTCGGCGACAATGGCATTGTTCACTTGGGCGACACCGTGTCCCTTGCCGATGGATCCACGCACCCGGGTCAGGTTGACTTCCAGGGTCAATGCATCCCCCGGCCGCACTTGTTCTTTAAAGCGAAACTGATCGATGCCGGCGAAAAAAGCGAGCTTGCCTCTGTTTTCTTCTTTTTTCAAAATGGCCACGGCGCCCACTTGGGCAAGCGCTTCCACAATGAGCACGCCGGGCATGACGGCATACTCCGGAAAATGGCCCTGGAAAAACGGCTCATTGACCGTGACGTTTTTCAGGCCGATGGCCCTTTTGCCTTCTTCCACTTCCAATATACGATCCACCAGCAAAAATGGATAGCGGTGGGGAATAATCGCCTTGATTTGCTCTTGATCTAACACGAAAACAACACATCCTTCCCACTAATCATTTCCATCCGTCCTGCGGCATAAACGGCTTGCATTCGTACACAATATGTAATGTCCCCTTCCTTCCGCATGGGAGAAAGGGGTTCATATAAAGGGGCTTCTCCGTGGATCAGACATCCGCGGAGAGGCTCTTTCCCTTAAAGTAAACGATGGCGTAAACCAGCGTCGTGATGAATGAAAAGATAATGACCATCCATAAGGCTTCCTGATGATAAGGCCATTGGAACATGATCATGAGGAAAACGACATAAAAAGCGAATGTGGTCACTTTGCCGAACAGGTTGGCCGCCGGTATTTCCTTTTTCCCTCGGAAATGGAAAAACGTGGAACCGAGTATCATGCCGAGATCGCGGATGAAGTAGACGCCGGCCGCTAACCAGGAAACGCGTCCATCGACGACAAAACAAAAAATGACGGTAATCATCATCAGCTTATCCGCCAGAGGGTCGAGCAATTTCCCCATTTCCGTGACCTGGCCGTTTCTGCGGGCGAGATAACCGTCCAACATATCGCTTAACCCGGCCAAAAGAATAATCAAAAAAGAGAACATGTTCGCATGTGCCAAATCAGAAAAAAAGAGGAGGATAAAGACCGGAATCAACAAAAATCGGACCGTCGTAATCATATTCGGTACATTCATGTTGTCCTCCCCCTCCATTCCGCCGCGATGATCGTATTAAGCCTCAGTTGGGAAAAATAAGACGATAGATGTGCCTCCACACGTCTGGATCAAGCGCATCCGTCGGACGGGCATCGCCAACGACTCCCATCCCCACCATTAAACCGACCATGACGGCCAGCACGAAACAGGTCAGAATGAACATCATTTTGGCCAGAAAAAAGCCGCAGCGTATCAAAATTCTTTGGTACAGGGGACGGCTCAAATATTTTTCTATTTGCGCCCGTTTGCGGCGGATTTTTTCTTTTTTCTTTGCTTCTTTCAGCTTGCGCTTCTCTTCCTTCAGCTCGCGTTTCTCTATTCGCTTGTCTTTGTTATCCTTCAGCTTGCGTTTCTCACTTCGCTTGCCATTGCTGTCCTTCGGCTTTTGTTTCTCACTTCGCTTGCCATTGCTGTCCTTCAGCTGACGTTTCTTTTCTTTCAGCTCGTGCTTTTCTTCTTTCACTGACTTATGATTTATCTTATGTTGACCAATCTGTGCCCGTTTATGCTTTTTTC
>CALBTX010000172.1 GCA_937967685.1 uncultured Bacillaceae bacterium
ATGATACTCGTCCGCATAAACATATGATACTCGTTGGCTCCAACATTTTACAAAGGAATGTTGCCATGTTTTTTGGGAGGCCGATTCTCTCTTTTATTTTTAAGCATCTCTAAACTTTCAATGAGCTTCTGGCGGGTTTCTCTTGGATCGATGACATCGTCGATCATGCCTTGGGCAGCTGCCACATACGGGTTGGCAAAGCGCTCCCTGTATTCGGCGATTTTCTCCGCTCTCGTCGCCTCAGGGTTGTCACTTGAAGCAATTTCCTTGGCAAAAATAATGTTTGCCGCTCCTTCAGGTCCCATCACGGCAATTTCTGCGTTGGGCCAAGCATAAACGATGTCCGCACCGATCGATTTGCTGTTCAGCGCAACGTACGCTCCCCCGTATGCCTTGCGGGTAATGACCGTGATTTTTGGCACGGTCGCCTCGGAATAGGCGTACAATATTTTTGCTCCGTGACGGATGATGCCGTCATGCTCCTGCTTGACGCCCGGCAAGAACCCGGTCACGTCTTCAAACGTCAGCAACGGAATGTTAAAACAGTCACAAAAGCGAATGAAACGGGAACATTTATCTGCCGAGTCGATATCCAATCCACCGGCCATCACCTTGGGCTGATTGGCAATGATGCCCACTGTTTCTCCATTGAGCCTGGCCAAGCCGACGACGATATTTTTGGCAAACTGAGCGTGGACCTCCATAAAATCTCCGTCGTCCACAATTTGGTCGATCAGTTTGCGCACATCATACACTTTCGTTCCTTCCACGGGGACTAGATCTCTCAATGCTTCAATCCAATCCCGCTTGTCCCGGGTATAAACGCGCGGAGGATCTTCCGCATTGTTCTGCGGCAAATAACTGATCAGGCGGCGCACGTCATCCAGCACTTCCGGTTCACTCGGAGCGGTAAAATGGGCATTGCCGCTTTTCGAGGCATGCACGCGCGCGCCTCCAAGTGCTTCCGCACTGATCTTCTCCCCGGTGACGGTTTCAATCACTTTCGGACCGGTAATGAACATTTGACTCGTTTTTTCAACCATAAAGACAAAGTCAGTAATCGCCGGAGAATAAACCGCACCTCCGGCACAAGGGCCCATAATGACGGAAATTTGTGGGATGACGCCGGAATAAATCGAATTGCGATAAAAAATATGGCCGTAACCGTCCAGCGAGGCTACGCCTTCTTGAATACGGGCCCCTCCGGAGTCGTTCAGGCCGATGATAGGTGCGCCGTTTTTGGCCGCCAAATCCATCACTTTGACAATTTTTTGGGCGTGCATTTCCCCCAAAGCGCCGCCGAAGACGGTAAAATCTTGGGCAAACACGTAGACGAGCCGGCCGTGTATTTTGCCGTAACCGGTGACAACCCCTTCACCGGGCGCTTCCGTATTTTCCATGCCAAAGTGGGTTCCGCGGTGTTCGACAAACGCGTTAAGCTCCACAAACGTATCTTCGTCCAACAACAGATTGATCCGTTCTCTGGCCGTCAATTTGCCTTTTTCATGCTGGGCATCGATCCGCCTCTCACCGCCGCCGAGCTCCACTTTACGCCTTCTGGCATACATTTCATCGATTTTGGCATCCATTTGGGACGGTGTTGACAAATGTTCAGTCTCCTCGCTCATGATTGATCCTCCTCTGCATGTCCTGTGGTGTATTGACATAATTCCAGCAGTGTTCCCCCCGTCGATTTCGGGTGCAAAAAAGCAATTTGGGCCCCGTGGGCACCGTCTTTCGGCTGTTCGTTGATCAGTCGGATCCCGTTCTTCTTTAACTGCTCCAACCGGTCCTCCAAATCATCTACTTCCACAGCGAGATGATGAATGCCCGTTCCTTTTTTATGGATAAAATGGGCGATGGGGCTTGCTTCAGACGTCGGTTCCAACAGTTCTATCCGCGTCTGGCCAATCTTTAAGAAAGCGACGCGCACTTGCTCCGATTCTACCGTCTCAATGCCTTCCATGACCATACCCAGCTGCTCTGTATAAACAGGCAACGCCTCTTCCAATGAACGAACGGCGATGCCGATATGGGCAATTTTTTTCGGCGGAGCCGGCCTTGCTTGAACCTCATTGTCTTTTTGTTCTTGCGTATGTATGCCCCCGTTCTTGTCCAATGCTTGCAACAGTTTATCCGCAGCCATCGCCGCGGACATTTTCCCCTCGATGACCTCTTGCTCAATCGCCGGTTTCAAGCGCTGAATACGTCTGTCTTCATAAAAACGCGTTTTCAATTGCTCCTCAATGATCGCTTCCATCCATTCCAAAGTTTGCCTCCGGCGGCGTTCGTCAAACACCCCTGATGCCATCGTCGTCTGTTTATATCGCTGGATGACATCCCATATCTTGTCGATCCCCTCTCCGGTCAGGGCGGAACAAGTATAAGCTTTCGTCGTCCACCCCTCCGTGGCAGGCTGCAAAAAATGCAAAACTCTGTTCAACTCGGCCTTTGCTTTCTGAGCCGGTCTTTTGTTTGCGCCGTCCGCTTTATTGACAAAAATGGCGTCGGCGATTTCCATGATGCCTTTTTTCATGCCTTGCAGATCATCACCCGCCCCGGTCAAAAGGAGAACGAGGAAAAAATCAACCATGGATCGAACAGCAATTTCGCTTTGACCCACGCCGACTGTTTCAACAAGGATGACATCAAAACCGGCCGCTTCGCAAATGAGCAGCGTCTCCCGTGTTTTGCGAGTCACTCCGCCCAATGTGCCTCCGGATGGAGAAGGACGCACGAAGGCTCTTTGGTTCCTGGACAAGTTTTCCATTCGCGTTTTGTCACCGAGAATACTGCCTCCGGTCAGCGTACTGCTCGGATCAACGGCGAGGACGGCCACCCGGTGCCCGTCCTCACACAGCATGTGACCAAAGGTGTCAATGAGCGTGCTTTTTCCCGCCCCGGGAACACCCGTGATGCCGATGCGGATGGAGTTGCCCGTATACGGCAAAAGCCGCCTTAACACCTCTTGAGCCGTTTGTTTATGTTTGCGGGCGTTGCTTTCCACTAAAGTGATCGTTTGCGCCAAAACGGCCCGGTTTCCCTCCAGCACTCCTTGAACGTAATCGTCGACGGTTAAGCGGCGGCGTCTGGGGAGTGACTCAGCGCACATTGGACAGATCACCCGTTTCCCCAAGACGCAAATTAATTTCGTGTAATATTTTTTGCGCGGCTACTGGAATGACCGTTCCCGGACCAAAGATGGCCGTCGCCCCGTGTTGTTTGAGAAACTCATAATCTTGAGCGGGAATCACTCCGCCGACAATGACAATAATGTCCTCGCGGCCCAATTTCTCCAGTTCTTTCATCAGCTGGGGAAGCAATGTTTTGTGGCCCGCCGCTAACGAACTCATGCCGATGACGTGAACATCATTTTCGACCGCCTGCAGAGCTGTCTCCTCCGGTGTTTGAAAAAGAGGGCCGACATCGACATCAAAGCCCAGATCGGCAAAGGCGGTGGCGATCACCTTGGCCCCGCGGTCATGACCATCCTGGCCCATTTTGGCGACCAAGATTCGCGGGCGGCGCCCTTCGCGTTCGGCAAATTCATCCGTCATCCGGCGCACATGCTCCATTTCCTCTTCCTCCCCGTACTCGGCACTGTACACGCCGCTGATGGAACGAATGACCGCCTTGTGGCGCCCCACAGCTTTCTCGTATGCCTGGGAAATTTCGCCCAAACTGGCCCGGGCCCGAGCGGCTTCGACTGCCAGTGCGAGCAGGTTCCCTTCCCCCGTTTCGGCCGCTTGCGTGATCGCATTCAAGGCCGAGCGCACTTTGGCCTCGTCTCTTTCCGCTCGTAATTTTTCGAGTCGTTTAATCTGTGCCTCTCGGACGGCACGGTTATCCACTTCCAAAATTTCCAGGGGCTCTTCCTGTTCCGGACGGTATTTGTTCACCCCGATAATCGTTTCTTTGCCGGAGTCGATCTGCGCCTGGCGACGGGCGGCCGCTTCCTCAATGCGCATTTTGGGCACACCGGTCTCAATGGCTTTGGCCATGCCGCCCAGTTTTTCCACTTCCTGAATATGGGACCACGCTTTGCGCACCAATTCGGCCGTTAGCGTTTCCACGTAGTAGGATCCGCCCCACGGATCAAGCACGTTGCAAATCCCGGTTTCTTCCTGCAGGAAAAGCTGAGTGTTGCGGGCAATGCGAGCCGAAAAATCGGTCGGCAAGGCAATGGCCTCATCCAATGCGTTCGTATGCAACGATTGTGTGTGTCCCAATGCGGCGGCCAACGCTTCGATACACGTGCGAATGACATTGTTGTACGGATCTTGTTCCGCCAGGCTCCAGCCGGACGTTTGCGAATGCGTACGCAACATGAGCGATTTTTCGTTTTGGGGATTGAACTGTTTCATTAATTTCGCCCAGATCAAGCGGGCGGCACGCATTTTGGCCACTTCCATGAAATAATTCATGCCGATCGCCCAGAAGAAAGACAGACGGGGCGCAAACGCATCAATGTTCAATCCCGCTTCCAGTCCCGTCCGCACGTATTCCAACCCGTCGGCCAAAGTATAAGCGAGTTCCAGATCGGCCGTTGCCCCCGCCTCCTGCATATGATAACCGGAAATGCTGATGCTGTTAAATTTGGGCATATGTTCAGCCGTATAAGCGAAAATGTCGGCAATAATGCGCATGGAAGCCTGCGGCGGATAAATGTACGTATTGCGCACCATATACTCTTTCAATATATCATTTTGAATCGTGCCGCTCAGCTTGGATGTGGGTACGCCTTGCTCTTCAGCGGCCACGATGTAAAAAGCCATCACCGGTAAAACCGCTCCGTTCATCGTCATCGAAACGGACATTTGATCCAGCGGGATGCCGTCAAACAAGATTTTCATGTCCAAAATCGAGTCGACGGCCACGCCCGCTTTGCCCACGTCGCTTTCCACCCGGGGATGGTCGGAATCATAACCCCGGTGGGTGGCCAGATCAAAAGCGATGGACAGTCCTTTTTGGCCGGCGGCCAAATTACGCCGGTAAAAGGCGTTGCTCTCTTCCGCCGTCGAAAATCCGGCATACTGACGAATCGTCCACGGCCGTGCCTTGTACATCGCCGGATACGGTCCCCGCAGAAAGGGCGGGATGCCGGCCACATAATCCAAATGCTTCATTCCTTGCGTATCTTCAGGCGTATGCACCGGCTTCACATCGATTTGTTCCATCGTCCGAAACAGCAGCTCGGCCATGGTCTTCCCGGTTTCTTGCTCCGCCTTTTGGCGCCATTCATTCAGCGCATCCTTTTGTTCCATCCGAACGGTTTGCCTTGACCTGTACGGAATCTTTGTAAAATCGGGACTGAACATCATTGCGTCACTCCTTTCTCTTTCTGCAGGCGAACAAGCATGTCATAGCAATTGGAGCGCCTGTGTATAAAATGATCAATACCGGCTTCTCTATACGTTTGTTGTTCTTGTTCATCCGGTTGGCCGGCCAGCAAAATCGTCACCGATGGACGCTCTGCTTTGATCGCCCGGGCAAGTGTCGCAGCCATCCGCTGGTAGCTTTGATCACTTCCGCAGATGACCACCATTTCCGCCGCGGACTTTAGAGCGGCCCGCGCCGCAGATTCGGGCGCGTCAAACCCGTCGTTTCTCAACACCTCAAAACCACCAACTTCAAAAAAACCAGCCACAAAATCGGCCCGCGCCTTATGCTCGGGGATCTCTCCCAAATTGGCCAAAAACACCTGCGGTCGTTGACCTGTTTTTTCCAAATAGGCATCGGAAGCGGCACGAACGTCCTCAAACATTGCCGCTCCGCGCCAAGTCGGGATGGGGGTGACGGCAAGCGGCTCGTTGCCGCCCAACGCTTGTGCCAGATCACCCAGCGTCGCCCCCTCTCTCACCGCCTCAATCGCCTGATCGACCACATCCGAAGATTGCCGCACGTCCTGTCCTAATCCCTTTGTTAACGACCGCACTTTATTTATTTCTACCCCTGCACGAGCGTATTGTAAGGCCGCCTTTCTTTCCTCATAAACGTGCCGATCGGCCGTACGGGATTGATTTGTCTGTGGCCCCTGATGTATGGGCCTTTCGGAAATGTTCGCATATTGCGTCGTGCCGACAAACACATCTCGACGATATTGAATGTTTTCTTTGCGCCGGGCCGCCGTTTGAGCAACCCGCGTCTGAGGAAAGCCTTCCCGGAGAGCCTTCAACAAGCCGCCTTTCGCTTCGGTCTCCTGAAAAAGCTGCCACGTTTTTTGGGCCAGCTTGTCGGTTAACCATTCGACATACCAGGAGCCCCCCGCAGGATCCGTTTGTCGGGACAGATGGGCTTCCTGCTGCAAGATGAGCTGCGTATTGCGCGCAATTCGACGTGAAAAAGATGTGGAAGGCTGAATCGGTTCATCAAAAGGACTGACATGCATGCTGTCCACACCGCCGACTGCGGCGGCAAACGCTTCCGCCGTTCCCCGCAACATGTTGACGTACGGATCATAGACCGTTTTCGTCCAGGACGATGAGCGGGCATGGATGTTCATTTTTTGAGCCGTCTCGTTCCCTCCGAAAGCATTGACGATGTCAGACCAGAGTAATCGGGCCGCACGTAATTTGGCGATCTCCATAAATATGTTCGTTCCGATGGAGAAAGAAAAAAGCATTTTCGGCGCAGCCTCATTGACAGCCGTTCCTCGATTTTGCAACGCCCGCAAATATTCTACCCCTGCCGCCAAGGAAAAGGCCAGTTCGTCCACGGCGCTTCCGCCGCCGTCATGATAAGGATGGCCAGCGACGATGACTGTCTGCAAATGCGGACAATATTCCCTTGACCAGTCGGTGACGGCCGCCATCACGTCATAGCACATCTCGATGTCGTAAGCCAGCTTCCCCTCTTTGGCCAGAACACCGAGCGGATCCATACCCAAACAACCGTGCAAACGTTCCGGAGAAACGCCCCTTTCTTTCAGATAAGCAACGATCAGAGCAAGAAAAGGCAATGAGACCGCCCCGGCATGGGTAAAAATAGGAATACGCGCAAGATCAATGTCACGAAACGCCTGCTGGAGATCGGTTAAAGTGGAAATGGACACCCCCCCATTGCCGACCGTCTTCTCATCGGCCTGATCCGCATCTTTTCCACTGCGAGCAGCCTGATCCAGAACGATATGCAGCATCGTTTGTCCTTTGGCCAAGTTTTCTCGCGCCGTCTCATTAAACGTATCCGGTGTCTGCGCATCGATTTCCTGATTGATCTCCCAGGGACGTGACGGGTCTTGAAGCGCTTTCTTTCCACGCACGTAAGGGGCAAATCCGGGCAGCGATTGAACATGCGCCACTCCGGCAATGTCTTCCTTCCGGTACATCGGTTGTAAATTAATGCCTTCATACGTGTGGGTGACCAGCTTTTGGTCAAATGAAGCCCCTTTCAAAGATTTCTCCGTCACTTGCCGCCATTGTTCATAAGTCGGCTGTGGAAACTCACAAATTTCCTCCAAAATCTCTCGCAGCGCAGGTTGTTGTTGATCATGCGCCTGTTCGCTCAGAGACATTTTCTTCTTTTCCTCCCCGCTCATCACCATTCACCCCTTGCTTTTATTGTTAGTTATGCCTGACTTCTGTACGGTTGAATCCTTTTTTAAAAAAAACCGGGTATATTCCGGTTTGGACAAAGCTTCCTCGGTTAATGTGGAATGGAGGATCAGATCGGCATAAATATCGGCAATCTCTTCAATGGAATATCGGCCGGTTGATTTATACCATTTATACGTCCAGTTAATCATGCCGAAAATGGCCATAGACATGATGGGAACGGGCAATTCCGGACGAAACTCGCCCTGTTCAATGCCTTCCTGAACGACCCGGAACATCATCTCCTTGTAGCGGTCTCTTTTGATTTCAATCTTCTGAAAATATTCCGGGGCCAAGTACAAACTTTCCTGATAAAAAACCGTTACATGCGGTTTAAACAGCTGAAACATCATCACAAAAGACTTGATGATGGCATACAAGCGTTCCGTCGGCGTCGTGTACGTTCGATACGCCTCTTCCGCCTTGTCGAGAACATAAGTAATGAAATGATCATGAATCGTATACAGCAATTCGTCTTTCGATTTAAAGTAGTGATAAAATCCGCCTTTAGAAGTCGCACTCTCCCGAACAATTTGATCCACTGTGACGCCGTGATAGCCGTGTAATTCAAACAGGCGGAGCGCCGTCTGCACAATTCGTTCCTTCGTCGATTTTTCAGGCATGTCTATTTCCCTTCCCAGACCGACTAGTCCGTCTGTTGTCTCCTTAAGATTATGAAAATAATTAAGTTTTGTCAAGTTTTTATGTTCGTTGACGGACCATCAGTCAAACTTTTGACGCATCATCAGTCAAACTTTTGACGCATCATCTGCCAAACTTTTAATCCGGCATCTTTTACCGAAGATCATATTGAAAACGCCTGCACGGATTCGGTATGATAGATATGAACGAAAGAAGACAAGGGAGGTTCGCCAATGTTGCCCAAAAAATTGGTCAAAACGGTGATATACATTATGATTGCTGCTTTAGTATTGTCCACTTTGCTCATGGGGGCCAACTTCCTGATTTAAGGATATGAATCGTGCTTTCAGCTTTAAGGAGATCATCAAGAATGGTATGCATGCACCTCACATTGAAATTCATTCACAAACTGGTCAATGTATGCCTTGATCACTTTCCTCATTTCAATGTTTTTCCCGAGCAACTTTTCCATTGAAGTGACACCATACTCCCGAATTCCGCAGGGAATAATATATTCGAACATCGTTAAATCCGTATTGACATTCAAAGCAAAACCATGGCTTGTGATAAATGTTTTAGACAAGCGGCCCCGGTTAAATTTGACACCGATGGCCGCAATTTTTTCATCTTCCACCCAGACGCCTGTATAGGGAGGCTTTCTGCCAGCATCAATCCCGAATTGAGCCAATGTGCCAATCAACGTTTCTTCCAATTTTCTCAAGTAAAGATGGGCATCATTTTTCCATTTTTTCAATCCGATGAGCGGATAGCCGACAAGCTGTCCCGGACCATGGTAGGTGATGTCTCCTCCCCGGTCGATTTCGGCCAGCTCAATCCCTTTTTGCCTGCATTGTTCCCTGGAAATCAACAAATGTTCGTCACGTCCGCTGCGCCCGAACGTGTACACATGTTCATGTTCCAAAAGCAACAAAGACGGATGGCGCTTGCCTTCGTCAATTTCCCTCACCCATTCTTTCTGCTTTGACCACATTGGGAAATATTTTTGTTTTCCAGCCAGAATATGAACATCGAGGATGTCTTCATTCCGGGTCATCATTTTTCCTCCCAGTCACTAGTACAGGCCTGTTCCTTCACCGAAAGTTTCCACTTTTCTTTTCACGCTGTCCAGAAATCGGAGGACGATCAGGCCATCCAAGATGCGATGATCAAACGATAAACATAAGTTGACCATATGCCGAACGGCGATCATCCCGTCAATGATGACCGGACGCTGCACAATTTTCTCCACACTGATGATCGCTGCTTGAGGGTGATTGATCACCGGCTCGGACAAAACGGAACCAAATGTGCCGGTGTTGTTCACCGTAAATGTACCGCCTTGCACATCCTCTTGCCGCAAACGGCCCGTTTTTGTCCTGTGCACCAAATCATTAACGGCATGAGCCAAACCGGCTATGCTTTTTCGATCGGCTTGGTGAATCACGGGGACGTAAAGGGCTTCCTCCGTGGCCACGGCCACGGATATATTGATCGCTTTTTTCAAAACGATCTGATCTCCCGCCCACTGGGCATTCATTGGCGGATATTCTTTTAAGGCTTCGACAACGGCTTTAATGAAGAAAGGCAGGAAGGTGAGTGATATGCCCTCTTTACGTTTAAATGTATCCTTGATCTTGTCCCGATATTGTACCAGATTGGTCGCATCGACTTCCACCATGGTCCAGGCATGAGGAATTTCCTGTTTGCTTTTGACCATTCTTTGGGCAATCGCTTTGCGAACGTTAGACACGCTCACAAGCTCATCCTCGTCAGAAAGCGAAGGCATTTTCTCCGAATCGATTGCACTCGGGGCGAACACTGCCTGCTTGAACTGTGCGCCTCTGGTCTGCGACGGTGTTTCGGTTTGCGGGCGATCGTCCCGGGCTGTGGCATGATGTGTTCCGGTCGACGGGTGACTGGCGTTGGATGCCGGATGATCTTCCTGAATCGGCAGCGGTTCTTTTTTGGGGACGGCACCCGATTCAATCAAGCGCAATAAATCTTTGCGCGTGATCCGCCCGCCTCGGCCCGTTCCTTGCACCCGCTCCAGATCAATCTCATGTTCCCGGGCTAATTTTAAGACGGCCGGTGAATATCTTTTTTTCATGTTTTCTGCTTTTGGTACGTCTTTATTCTGCCGTGTTTCAGTTTCTTCGACGCTGCCGTTTGCCTGATGGTTGCTTGGCTGATGGTTGCTTGGCTGATCCTCAACGCCCGCCTCAGCGATGGAACAAATGAATCCGCCGACCTCGACGGTTTCGCCTTCACGAGCGATGATCTCCGTAATCGTCCCTTCATAGGCTGAAGGCACTTCGGCGTTCACTTTATCGGTGGTTACTTCACAAAGCGTATCATACTTGCGGACAAAGTCCCCCTCTTTGACGAGCCATTGGTTGATCGTTCCTTCAGTGACACTTTCCCCAAGTTGGGGCATGGTTACTTTTGTCGCCATAAAATTCTCCCCTCTTAACACTCCACCAGTATTAAAACATTCCGTCCGTATTAAAACTCCGCCAGTTCTCGAATGGCGCGCTCAATTTGGTCTTTGTCAGGCATGAAAAATTTTTCCAATGGCAACGCATACGGCGCCGCCGGTATATCTGGAGCGGTCAGGCGCTGGATAGGCGCATCCAGTTCGAAAAAGGCTTTTTCGGCAATCACTGCAGCCACTTCTCCCAGCAAACCGCCTTCCCGGTTATCTTCATTAAGGAGCAACACTTTACCGGTTTTAGCCGCTGCTTCAACGATCGCGTCCTGATCCAGAGGATACAATGTTCTCAAATCAAGAATATGAGTGCTGATGTTTTCTTTGGCCAGTTTTTCTGCCGCTTCCAGAGCATGGTGCAGCATCAATCCATAGGAAATAACCGTGACATCTGTCCCTTCTCGTTTCACTTCCGCCTTACCGATCGGAACGGTATAATCTTCATCGGGAACTTCTCCTTTGATCAGCCGGTAACATCGTTTATGTTCCAAAAACAGAATCGGATCGTCGCTGCGAATGGACGCCTTCAACAATCCCTTGACATCATAAGGTGTCGATGGCGCAACGATCTTCAAACCGGGGACGCTGTTAAACATCGCTTCAATACTTTGGGAATGATACAACCCTCCATGAACGCCTGCGCCGTATGGGGCGCGAACGACCAGCGGACAGAACCAGTCATTGTTCGAACGGTAGCGCATTTTAGCCGCTTCATTGACGATTTGATTGATGGCCGTCATGATAAAATCGGCAAATTGCATTTCCGCCACCGGGCGCAGGCCATACAGAGAAGCGCCGACAGCCACACCGGCAATGGCGGATTCGGAAAGCGGCGTATCCAAAGCACGCGATTCGCCGAACTGTTCATACAATCCTTCCGTCGCCCGGAACACCCCACCTTTTTTACCGACATCTTCTCCCAGGACGAACACTTTCTCATCCCGTTCCATTTCTTCCCGCAAAGCGTGGTTGACGGCTTGGATATAGGTGATCTCTGCCACTTACCTCTCCCCTTCCGTTTGGGCATACACATACTTGAGGGCATCTTCCGGAGCAGCAAACGGCGCCTTGTCGGCATACTCCGTCGCCTCATCCAGTTCTTCCCGTATGCTGTGTTTGATCTCCGCATCTGTTTCTTCGGTCAGCACACCGCAATCGAACAAGTACGTTCTGAACCGCTCCAACGGATCTTGACTGCGCTCCCGGACGACTTCTTCCGGGTCCCGGTACGTTTTATCGTCGTCATCACTCGAATGTCCGGTAAAGCGATAACAAGTGGCTTCAATGAGCGTCGGTCCTCCGCCGCTTCTGGCCCGGTCCACCGCTTCTTTGACGACCGCATACACCTCAAGGGGATCGGTGCCGTCGACTTTTTTTCCCGGCATGCCGTACCCAACGGCCCGGTCAGCCACACTTTCTGAAGCCAGTTGCTTTGATAAAGGAACTGAAATGGCATATTTATTGTTCTGACAGAAGAAAATGACAGGCAGTCGGTGGACGCCGGCGAAGTTCAATCCTTCATGAAAATCGCCTTGATTGCTTGAGCCTTCCCCAAAGCTGACGAATGCCACCAGATCTTCTCCTTCCATCTTGGCCGCCAAAGCGATCCCCGCGGCGTGGGGAACTTGTGTCGTCACGGGAGACGAGCCGCTGACAATGCGATGTTTTCTGGAACCGAAATGGCCTGCCAGCTGGCGGCCTCCGCTGTTCGGATCTTCCGCTTTGGCAAAGTTATGCAGCATGATGTCTTTGGTCGTCATCCCAAAGGTTAAAACCATGCCCACATCCCTGTAATATGGCAAAAGATAATCTTTGTTTCTATCTAAAGCGTAGCTCGCGCCCACTTGCGCCGCTTCCTGTCCTTGACACGAAACGACGAAAGGGATTTTTCCACTCCGATTCAGGAGCCAGCATCTTTCATCAAATGTGCGCGCTTGAAGCATCGTCCTGTACATCTGCAAGACGTCGTTATCTGACAAACCGATTGCTTGATGGCGGTTGTTCTTCATTGTATAAGTCCTCCCCCGTCTAGGCATAGAGCAGATTGTCTTTCAAACATGGATAGCCAACCCATCGACGGCCAATGCGGCTTCCCCGATGACCTCGGATAATGATGGATGGGGATGAATCGTGCGGCCTATTTCCCACGGCGTCGCATCCAGAACCATGGCGAGGCCGGCTTCGGAAATCATGTCCGTCACTCGGGCCCCAATCATATGTACGCCTAACAAATCGTCCGTATCCTCATCCATGATGATTTTGGCAAACCCGTCCGTTTCTCCTTCGATGAGCGCTTTGCCAACCGCCTTGAAAGGAAACTTGCCGATTTTCAGCCGAAAACCGCGTTCTCTCGCTTCTTCTTCCGTCAATCCGATGCTTGCCGCCTGCGGACGGCTGTAAATGCAACGCGGCAGATGAGCGTAATTCAGCGGTTCGGGAGCGGCCCCGGCCATATGCTCCACGGCAATGATGCCTTCATGTGCCGCGGCGTGTGCCAACTGCCATCCGCCGATTACATCACCAACGGCATAAATGTGCGCTTCATTCGTCACGCCGTATTCGTTCACTTGAATCGCTCCGTTAACGAGACGAATGTCCGTATTTTCCAGCCCAATGTTTTCCACGTTTGGCTTCCGGCCGACAGAAATGAGCATTTTTTCCGCGGCCACCGTTTCACGCCGGTCCCGACAAAGCACTTCAACGCTGATATGACCGTCCTTTTTTAGCACAGTGTCTGTTTGAATGGCAGTGTTGGTCATGATTTTGACTTTCTTTCGTTTTAATAAACGGGTCATCTCCCGACTGATATGTTCGTCTTCTGCAGGTAAAATACGCGGTTCCGACTCCAATACCGTCACTTGAACCCCGAAGTCGCTGAGCAATGAAGCCCATTCAATGCCGATGACCCCTCCGCCGACGATCAACATCGAGCGGGGCAAATCTTTCATGTCCAGCGCTTCATCACTCGTCAAAATATACGCTTCATCCACCTCCAGGCCCGGAATCATTCGAGGTTTGGAGCCCGTGGCAATGAGTATGTTTTTGGGAACAAGCATCTCAGTTTCGGTTCCTTCCGAGGGCTCAACAGATATCGTGCCCGCTGTCGGCGAAAAGATGGATGGACCCAAAATTCGGCCAAATCCATGGAAGACATCGATTTGATGCTGTTTCATGAGCTGTTGCACACCGCCAAACAGTTGAGCGGTTATTTTTTGTTTGCGCTCCTGGATTTTGGCGAAATCGAGAGCAATGTTTGCGGCCGTCACCCCATACGCATCTCCGTTTTGAACGACAGAAAACACTTCCGCACTTTTTAAAAACGTTTTAGTCGGGATGCAGCCTTTGTGCAAACAGGTGCCTCCCAGTTTATCCGCTTCAACGACCGCTGTTTTTAATCCCAGCTGGGACGCGCGGATGGCCGCGACATAACCCCCGATTCCTCCTCCTAAAATGACGAGATCATATTCTTTAGCCACAAAGCCTCCCCCTTCGTTGTGCTGACTGACCTCACCGGCTTCCTGTGTCTGCTTCCTCATGACCACTTATACTCGATACGATTATAACCACTTATATTCGATGACACTGACATTTTATCATCTATCACAATTAGCTGCTATTATGACCAGGTAAAAAAGCCTGCCCATTCTACTTCTCTGTAGCACAGGCTAACTCCTGCCGAATATGAAAATTAATTTTTTTCTTTTAATCTATGTTTCGGATGAAGTAAAAAAGTGCTGCCTATGTTTTGTATCGTGTTGATGCGTTCCTCAGCCAGCCGGTCAGCCGCCAAAGACGTCGGTATATTCTTCCTCTTGGAAATTTCAAACACTTGCTCTATGTTGTGATAGATTCCCTTCACTTTTTTCAGTACGCGATCCCGGTTATACCCTTGCAGTTCATCGGCAACATGGATCACGCCTCCGGCATTGATGACGTAATCCGGCGCATAAAAAAAGCCCATTTCGTGCAACTTTTCCCCGTGTCGCGCCTCTTGCAAGACGTTGTTGGCTGCCCCGGCAATCGCTCTCGCTTTCAATTTCGGAATGGTTTCATCGTTCAAAACGCCGCCCAGAGCGTTGGGAGAAAATATATCACAGTCCACCTCATAGATGTCATCCGCTTCAACGGCTTTGGCCCCGAATTTCTCCACGGCCCGTTTGACAGACGGTTTATGTATATCGGTGACGATCAGCCGCGCCCCTTCCTCATACAAATAGCGGCACAAGTTGAATGCGACATTTCCCATCCCTTGAACGGCGATGGTTTTTCCCTCTAAAGCATCATCTCCCCAAGCCTGTTTGGCCGTCGCCTTCATGCCCATGTATACGCCGTAGGCCGTCACCGGAGCCGGATTGCCGCCGCCGCCAAATTCCGGTGAAACACCGGTCACATAATCCGTCTCTTGCTGTATGATGTCCATATCTTCTTCAGAAGTTCCCACGTCTTCGGCGGTAATATATCGACCGTTCAATCCTTGCACATAACGGCCGAACGCTCGAAACAAAGCTTCGCTTTTATCCTTGTTCGGATCACCCAAAATGACGGCTTTCCCGCCTCCAAAATTAAGGCCGGCGACAGCGGCTTTATACGTCATCCCCCGCGCCAGGCGCAACACATCAACGATCGCGTCCTGTTCGGTGGCGTAAGACCACATCCGACAACCGCCCAAAGCCGGACCGAGCGTCGTATTATGAATACAAATGATCGCCCTTAATCCCGAATCCCGATCTTGACAAAAAATTAACTGTTCATAATCATCATCCTGCAGATGCTCAAACAGACTCACGGCGGATCCCCCTTCACACTATCCTTTCGATCTATTGTAGACGTCTTGTCTTCTGAGGGCAAATTTTTCACTTTGGCAAAGTTAAGTCCGTATAATTGTGTAAAATGGATTCCTGTAAAATAAAGGACATTCAAAATCCTCGGTTAGAATGAAGTTGTTGGGACTACATTCTAGAGAGGAGAAATTTTGAAATGGCTCAATACCAGATTAACGTAGATTAAAAGCTTTTGCAGAAACTATTTTTAGGAAATTCACAGGATGCCGGTGTTGCCAAGATGCTAGAATCGGTATTAAACCAAGTGTTACAAGCACAGGTGACAATCAAGTGGCTGCCGAACGTTATGAACGAACGGATGGACGCCAAGGCTATCGCAACGGTTTCTATCCGCACCAACTCACAAGTCCGTGTAGGAACACTTACATGGCGTGTCCCACGCATCCGCAATGGCAAGTTTTCCACCGAACTATTCACTCGCTACCAGCAAAGTGAGCAGGCTTTGGTCCTGGCTTTGATGGAGATGGTGGTCAACGGCGTTTCCACACGCAAAGTCTCCCAAATCACTTGTGTGGTGCTCATTTCTCCAAGTCTACGGTTTCTGAGTTGTGTAAGCAGCTTGATCCCATTGTGGAAGCCTGGAAGATCACGTATAATTAAGTTCGCAAAAATAGAAAGAAGAAAAGCCATCGGCAACTCCGAATAGGTAAGTGTCGATCAAACCAAAAGGAGTTG